>NZ_JBHRSW010000038.1:0-7419 GCF_042646125.1 Agaribacter flavus | reverse complement strand
AATCTGCAATGCATCAAAAAAGCCTTAAAGTCAGCTGTCACAGAGGGTAGTAAATAGTGTTAATCCATCTTATACTCCACTGTTGACGACACTTTCGGCATAACGCAAATCAGACTGAATGTGCTTGTCCGTAAACTGCGACACGACATCCTCGGCAATAGCCATCGGAATACCCGTCGTACTAAGTTTCTGGATCAACTCTAAAACCGAATGTTCTCGACGCGACAAAAGTTGCGTAACTTTGTACCTTGCCTTTTTAATTTGTTCTTCTTCGTTCAATAAGTTGTGCCAACATCGATAAAATCTTAACAATAGTAGAAGAAATGATAGTCGAAATACAAGGGGCAGCGTGTCGTGCAGGCACCTAAGACAGAATGATAACCAAGAGAGATATGATAAGACGGGGGGAGGTAAGGCATTGCAAAAACGCTGCGAGTACATCCATGTACGCCTACACTTACTCCGTAATTACCCGCTGTTTTTGAATCTGAAACGCATCAAAAAAGCCTTAAAGTCAGCTGTCACAGAGGGTAGTAAATAGTGTTAATCCATCTTATACTCAACCTTGTATCGTAACTAGTCTTGGTTATTGGAATCAGCGCGTTCACAATGACAAGAGATGTTTAACAGTTCTGAGTGTTACAGAGCCACGTTTAATTGATAGGGTGATATCACTGTCAGCGTTATCACTAAAGGCACTTAGGGGCATAGTATGGCACTGACTATACTCCAACACCTTAACGCCATTTAGCCAATGTTGTGTACTTTCTGGTGTACTTTTAATTTCAAGCCATCGCCACGATTCTGAAAACAATACCCGCTTGGGTCGACCGGGTTCCGATAGGTTTCCAGCAGACATTACGTGAGTGAGATCACCCATAGTCTGAGTTTCAACTGGAACAGAATTTCTATCATCATTCAGGCGGAAAGACGCATTGCATGTGTAGTCTTTTCCGTCCTCACCTCTAAATACTACCGGATAGCGAATTTCACCTTGAGTATTGGGTAACATTTTAAAGTGAGTGATGAAATGAAAAGCCTCGCTGGAGTTTCCTGTAGGCAACAATGTAACCGACTGTCCTTCACTAACGGTAAGCGCATCAATGTGGAAGGTTTCTCCATCAATAGGGTTAACAATCGTCTGTTTTTCCCATCGATTTTTTTCAGGGCTAACTTGTTTTGTGAGTTGCCACCCTTTGTATGCTTCGACAGCACTTAACTGGTCAATGAGGTGACTACTAGAATCGGCATTCAGGTCAGAGGGCGTATAGTCGCTGTTCGTTGGGTTTTCAATGATTCGAATATTGCGCCATCGCGTGGCAAGACCGTCCATTGATGGGTCGTCTCCAACGCTGTGTACTTGTAGCCCAATATGACCTTTGGTTAAATAGTGATCGAACAAATAGCTGCATAAAACACCGTTTACAAAGGTTTTTTGTTCATACCCCTTAGCTTCAATACGCAGGGTATTCCACGTATCTTGGTGCCAGGCATTTTGGCACTCTGGGTTAAAAATAGGTGTGTGCCGCCATTCACCCACACCTTCAAAATATATTCCTCCGGTCCAGCTTCTGTTGGAAGGGTCTACTTCTAGCTGATATCCAGTTAGACCGTCATAGAATGGAGCTGTAGTTACTGAGCGAAATTGGATCCCCGAGTTTGCGCCATTTTTGTTGTACATGTCTAACTCGAGAATAAAATCGCCAAATTGATCTTTGGTTGTGAGATAACGGGTAGGAATGCCGGCGACCGTTCTCCCTACAATAGCGCCGTCTTCAACGGTAAATGGCACATTGCCATGCACTAGCATCCATTGTGATAGGTCATCACCGTTGAACAGTTGTCGCCATTCACTGTGCTTACCATATGAATTAGCGCTACAGCCATAGACAAAGCTGAGGGACAACAATAAAAATAGTCCAGTGAGTTGATTCATAGCTTTCCCTCTTGTAATAGATTGGCCGCATAATTTGCCGCCCTAGCAGTCAATGCCATGTAGGTCAGTGACGGGTTTTGTGTGGCGCAAGAAGACATACACGCACCGTCAGTGACAAAAAGGTTAGGGACGTCGTGGGCTTGGCACCATTTATTGAGCACGGATTTGTTAGGGTCGGCTCCCATACATGCACCGCCCATTTCGTGGGTGCGTGTACCTATTTGAATATGCTGATTTACGTCGGGGTGAAAACTTTGAACATTGGTGCAGCCCCCTGCAATAAGGATGTTCTTAGCATCTTCAGCTGCTTGAACAAGCATTCTCTTTTCGTTTTCTCGACCGTGAGCTTCAATGTGGAGTTGGGGAATGCCCCAAGCATCTTTTTTTGTGGTGTGTAAACTCACCTGATTGTCGAAATAGGGCAGCAGCTCACCAAACATACCTATGCCAATTCTCCACGGTAAGGGTTTACCTACTTCCCCTTTTACATTGGCACCAATACCAGCACGTTCGCCTGTGTGACCTTGTCGAGGCCGATTGGATCCGTCCCCTTGGTAGCCATAGCCCCGAATAAAGTCGACGTCACCTTGTTTTTCGTGTCGGAAATTAGGGATGTACACATTAGTAGGTCGGCGACCAAAAGAGTATTTGTCTTCAAAACCGGGAACGGTGCCATATGCACCCGCGCCGCCAAAATGATCCATAATGTAATGCCCTAGCATGCCACTTGAATTGGCAATCCCTTCGGGAGATCGGCGGCTTTTCGAATTCAACATGATTTGCAGGCTAGCTAAGGCTGACGCGCAAAGAAAAACGACTCTGGCATGGTAGGTTGTCACATTTTTACTGTGTTGATTGATGGCGCGAACGCCCACCGCTTTGCCTGATATTTCATCTTGAACCACGCTTTCAACAATCGCGTCTGTCACTATGGTCAGATTTCCCGTTTTTCGGGCGGCCGGCAAGGTTGATGATAACGAGCAAAAGTAGGCGCCGAACGTACATCCTTGTGAACACTGATTTCTAGCCTGACAGGGGCCACGCCCTAACTTTTGGTGGGTTGGTGTGGTTTCAGAGAGGTTGGCACATCGACCAATAATCATCTTTGCAGGAAGCTCAGAAGCATTCACGTTTTGCGCAACAAATTGCTCTGCCGCACTCATAGGCCAAGGTTTTAAGAATTGCCCATCGGGCAGAGAGTCTATGCTGTCTTTATTACCAGATATGCCTGCAAATTCCTCAACATAGTCATACCATGGCGCTATATCTTCGTAGCCTATAGGCCAGGGTATGCCGTGTCCGTCTTTGGCGTTCGCTTCAAAGTCTTTGGGACCCCAGCGATATGACTGTCTTCCCCATGTAATCGAACGTCCACCAAGTTGGTAGCCGCGCGTCCACATAAAGGGCTTGTCTTCTGGGTTTGAATAAGGGAAGTCTTTTTCGTCGACAAAAAATTGTGATACGTGGGACCAATAAGGGTAACTTTTTTCCTTTAAATCTTGGTATCTCCCCTCTTCTTGATATATTTCCGGCATCATGGCTCTGTTGTACATTTGCCAAGGCTGCAACATATCTGTGTATTCTTTGTCTGGATGGTCTAAATGGCGACCTCGTTCCAAAACAAGGGTTTTATATCCTTTTTCGCAGAACTCTTTTGCTGCCCATCCACCGGTAATACCAGAGCCCACAACGATAACATCGTAAGTATCCGTGTTAATTGAATCGGCCATATGCCCTCCCTTGCATCATTGTTGTATATTGCCCGTGCGTTAAATCGCCATGATATTCACCGGGCACAGGTACGTGATTCTCTGTGCCTTCTTCAGAGGTGTAGTAAAGCCTGAAAACAAGTGATTTCAGCTTTTTATAGTGGTTGAATATCGGGCTGGGTGGATTAGCGAAAGCATTTCTATCAAGGGCTTCTATCAATGCATACCTATTCGGGTGTGAAAGAGCCAGATAGTCGCTATCATGTGTTGAGCGACTCATGTCGTTAATAGATGATAAAAAGGCAGTGAACTCTGACTGTGTTTTCTTACTGGCCCAAGTGATCATCATTGCATCAAGTACGGCTGCCACTTGTGCATCTTGTGCTCCGGGTGTTTCTGTTCTGGGAATCATAATTTCAGCGATATCAGACAGCATTGTCAGCTGCGTGGCGCTAAAAAACTGCCCATTTTCTTGAATCACAAAAAGCTGATTGGTGGCAGATGTAAAACCGCTGATGCAAAGCGCGGTAACCGATACCAACGAACCTTTAATAAATAAGCGTCGATTAATGGTTTCTGGCATTACTGCGACTCCCTCTGTTGGATTACCCCTACTATCTGTGTGTCGTACTCGGTGTAGCTGGTATAGGTACCACGCATCCACAACACCACTCGCTTGGCGGGATGGGTGTTCTCTTGTGTATCCCACTTTGGAATGATGGGGCGAATATTATCTTGTGTTGAATTAAAGGTAATCGGACGCCAAGACCACTGGGCGTTGTTGTTTCGCTTACCGAGAAATAATTCCCAATGCCGCTTTCCGTCAGCTTGGCTAATTAATGGTTCGCCAGTGTCTGGGTTTGCATTTGTTGAGATAACCATAATGTTGGGATCATTAGGGTCTAATGCGGCAAGTCCGGTGTAATCTTGCTCGTACTCGTAAAGGGCGGTTCCTGCGTAAGCCACTTCCTCGGTATGCCATAGTTCACCATCAAAATGCGCGTATACATACCTGTGATCCAAACCAGGAAGCATCTCGCGTTCTTGATTGTTTTTTTGTACTGAGTAAATAGCATAAGGTAACCCGTCATCAGTGACTTCAATGTCTACTCCCCAGCCCACAGCGCTTGGCTTGCCTCGATGAATTACCGTAAGTTGGTGTGGCTCAATAAAGTTCTCGTCAGAGATATCCTCATCTATCAAAGCGCCATTGCTAGCGAATATTGAGGTGCCATCGGTAGTGCCATGATAAATTGAGTTGTCAAACACTCGTGGGTGTTGATCACTTGCGAGAAAGTGAACGCGACCAGCGCCTTGGGCATAACGCACGTAAGGTCGGCCGGGACCTCCAAGTAACTGCCCGCCGTAGCTCCATGTGCGGCCTTCATTCGCCGAAATCATTACATTGGGATCAAAGCCAACGGAGCGATTAAAGTTTAGGAGTAATGGCTTATTTGATGTATCAACTGCTTGATACAAATTGCTGTAGGTTACAGTATCAGCGTGCTCAAACTGAGTTACTGGCTGCCAAGTCGTGGGATCATGAGGGCGCTCACTGACGCGAAAATAGGTAACGGGCTCGTACCCGTGGTCTGCATAAGCGATAATATACCTGCCGTCAGAGCGCTGGTGGATGGCAGCCACATTGTGATCATCTTGGGTTAACCCTTGGTGAACTTTGACTTGACCCTTTTCCCCTGAAGCTAGATTTAGCCAATATAGGTCGTTGTCACCTTTTGCCCATGGGTGAATGTTTTCTCCCCAATTTCGCGCGGCATATTGGGACTTTTCGCGAGCGGAGAATGAAGAAACTAAGAGTAACGGCCCCTGGTGTGCTCCAGTATCAATAATGGCTCTTGGATCTTGAAACCAACACCATGCTCCATTGGGAAAGGTATGACCGCCACTTAACTGAAATAGAGATTCACTGACATAATTCGCTTGAAATTCAGAGCTGTCGCTCGACAAGGCCAGCGCTTTCCCCAAACACAACCCGTTAAGAGCAAGCCCCATTATTACGTTAAGTACTAATTTGTTGTGACTTTTTGTGTTCATCCAAACACTCCAAGAGACTGAGATGCGTTTGAATAGTATTTTGTTGAATGTAGTTAGCCTTAAATATTGTCTATATCGACTCTAAAATAGTCTTTTTCGTTAACTTTCAGTAATTTAGAGGTTGCTTTTTTGTTGAGAAAGTGTGGTTGATTCTTGGAATTGACCGGGAGATTGACCGGTGAATTTTTTAAACACCGTGCTGAAATAGTTTGAATTGTTAAAGCCTACTTCAAATGCAGTAACGGTAACTGATTGACTTTTTAAGAGTTGTTTAGAGGCGTTGATACGTATTGCAGTGAGATAGTGATTAACGGTTTGATTGGTGTCTTCCTTGAATTTCTTCATCAGGTTGCTCCGGCTAACATTACAATTGCGGGCAATTTCATTGATGTCTTTTATGTGTGAGTAATGCTGATGAATATACGCCTTGGCCAGAGAAACAGTGTCTTTGGATACCGTTTTGTCCACATAGGGTAGCTCAGGGGCTTGGGGTAAATGTTGCGACGTGTGCTCCGTGGGTGAGACATATTGATTTTGTTTGAGGTGGTGAAATACTGCTAGAAACCAACACAGTGCTACGAAAATTGCGCCGACATAGTTAAGCCAAAAACCATTAGCAATATGATGGCTGGCTATTTGGGATAGCGCCACAACTATTGCTCCAAGTATAAAAGCAGTTGTGATCAAGCTTTTTGGCTTCTTGTGTTCAAGGTACAAAATATAGGCAGAAGGCACTAGCAATGCACCTACTAGATATAGGGAGTGGGTGAACAAACCTAAGCTATTGTCTACAACAAAAGGAATGGCTTTTTGAACGTCAGTTGAGAATAAAAAGTTGTGGTTAGCCATGTCTTTAATAAACACAATCACTGTGCTTATTAACACCGCAACAAGATATAAGGCTATCTTAAAGTTAAGAGAAATATCTCGTTTAACTTGGCTTAAAACCAGTAATAGTAACGAAGGCACGCCAATACCAAACAAGACTAAAATTCTAGATAGTAGAATGTAGGTACCGGTTTCAAAGTCAGTGTAATATTGCAGTTGTAGCGCTACGAGGTAATAAACAAAACTCAGTAAAAACGCTACATGGAAGCAGAACCCTGATAGCACTTTTCTAGCAAATACGTAAAAGTACAACAATACCAATAGCATTAACTGGGCCGACAATAGTGGTGCCCAGTTAAAAAGTAATGTGTGAAAAGGAACAGAGATCACAACAAACCATAGCTAGAAATAGATGGTTTATTGTAAACAAAATACAATAAAACGTTAAGGCAAAGTAACTAAGCTACGCTATGGATTTTATTTAGCTCTCTATGGCTCCCAAATTTCGCCACACAATTCATTTTTCATGAAATTGTAGTAAGGGCTGTCTGGACGATGCAATCCGTGTCTGATCGCGTCTTGATGGTTTACTTCAATAAAAGGTGTTATTTCTGACTGCCCCTTTTCATCGAGAATAAAATAGGACGATGTATAGTCAGTCATTAGCAAGGCACCATCACTTTTGTCTTCAAACAGCGTAACTTTAGTAATGGCTTTAAAGTGAGTGATTTCAGCGCTTAAGGTCAATAACTTCTTATAAAAATATCCCTTATCAGATTGGCGCTGAGAAAAACTCGCCAGCAAATCTACCAGTGTTGTTCGGTCTATTGCTTCGCGCTGAAGCATAAAGTTGTGATATACCCCATTAGTATCTCTGCCAACGGTATAGGC
>NZ_JBHRSW010000037.1:0-2174 GCF_042646125.1 Agaribacter flavus | reverse complement strand
ATCAAAAAAGCCTTAAAGTCAGCTGTCACAGAGGGTAGTAAATAGTGTTAATCCATCTTATACTCACCAAAATACCATTATTTATGGTAACCCTAACGGTGGGGTTGGCGAGACGCTTACCGGATACCCAAATTAAATCGGACTTTAAAAGATAATTTACATTGACCTCTTTATTCTTAGGGATAATTTACACTGTCAACTTTATTTCGAGAACTCGTACATAATAACACGTGATATCTTTAACTATAATGCACGAATGTTGTTGACAAGTGGGGAGTACACATAAGATCAACACTCTCTAGTGATTTATCACATATTTATTCAATTTCATATATGGAAATATTTTTGCAACCACCAGCATTACCCAAGTTAAAGTCTAACTCAATTGAAAAAACATTTTTCTCACTTAGCTTTTTAAACTGAATAATTAGATTGTGAGATCCAAAGTAGTTATGGCTTACATAGTCATTGACATCAATTAATGCCAAGTACTCTCGAAGATGTCTTGGTGTTTTAGCCGTAACTTTAGCGTTTTGATAGCATTTTTTTGCTTCATCTAAGTAATACCCAATATCAATGTCATCATTCGCATTCACTACTAAACCACCACAACCTAAAAAGAGAAATAAAAGAAAAAAAACAAACACGTTATATTTATTCATATAGTCTCCTTAATCTAGATAAATCTTGGGAATTAACTGTCCTAGGTCTGAATCCTCCCATAATACTTCCTCTTAACGTGCCAGTATGACTCAATCCCAATATATGGCCAAATTCATGCACAGGTGTGTCTGTAAACTGAGACGCGCCATAGTAGATGCTCCTACCTCCAACAGCAGCGGCTCCTAGATAACCACCATCTATAGGGTGTACCGAACATACATCAGTACATGGAGATATTGTTAGGTCGCCATCTGAGCCAGAAACGAGTTCAAGATCTAAAGACAGCTCCTCCCATCCAGCCTCCGCACTTTCAATGTATGCTTGAGCTGTTGCCTCATCGATTCCAGAATAAGATACTGTTACCTTATCGGTAAAAGTTATATTGCCATCCTTGTCTACAGTTATTTTCGGCGCCAGAATTTCGTTTTTCCGATCTTTTGGATACAAGCTTGATTTACCATTTTGCTCAGTTTCAATATTTTCAGTTCCCCAATCTTGTTTCATTGCTGCACTGAAAGCCCACGTTTGAGCTCCATTTGCAAATTTACCTCCAGTAAGTTTGGATACAGTTCCACCAACGATAGCTGAAACGATTACATTTGCTACGGGATTACCTAGCTTTATCCTGCCACCTAGACCTGCACCTAAACCCGCAGACCAGAAACCGTGGCCGAAGTTCCCTCCCTGAGCTTTCGAAGCTAACCCGCCAATTATGGCACTTGTTGCAATGTTGCCCCAACTTCCCCCACCAGGAGAGATATAAGAAACAACTCCAGAGGTGAATGCAGCCTTTAGGCTACCAGTTACAGCATAAGTGGATGCAGAAGCGTAGGCAGCACATCCCCAAGGACCACCAAAGTAACAAGCTGCTGCTTGTGCGGCCAAGTTAAGAATAGGAACCTTGGTTATTTCTCTTAGTGCCTTTTTGAACACGTTTCCAATAGCTTTAAAAAAGTACCCACTAGGATCTGTATAACTCAATGGATTATTCAAGACATACGAATACCGGTTATAGCTTTGGCTATTCATTGGAGCTTGTATAAACGGATCAGCCTGCAAGAACCTGCCTAAGGTTGGATCGTAGATCCGACCGTTCATATGGATAATATCTGCATGCTCTACATGCTCGTGGCCTGTATAACCGCGTGTAGTAATGTCTTTAATGCTGGCTAGGTAATCAACGTTTTGACTTTGAACCGTTTGCAACCATTGGTTTTTATCTATGCTGTGTCGTTTACCCCAAGCGTCGAAGTAAAGTTTTTCTACAATCTTGCCGTCTTCGTCCGTAATTGTGTCGATACTACCCAGATGGTCTTTGTGTAGATAACTGATTTTAATCGCATTTGTAGCTTCATAACGCGTCGTGCCGGTTACCTAAAGAAGCAAGCTAACACAGGTGCGGTGACTTACATCCAAAGGTTTGGCAGTGCACTTAACCTCAACATTCACTTTCACATGTTGTTCCTTGAAGGTGTGATCACTCAAGAAGAAGCAAACGTAAAGTTCAGTCG
>NZ_JBHRSW010000036.1:0-53075 GCF_042646125.1 Agaribacter flavus | reverse complement strand
ATTACCGTTATTCTGACTGACTTATCGCTATCTGAAGTGTTTACCCCTGACAGCGGAGGCGCATTTTAGAGATTTATTTAAAAAGGTCAATACTAGAATAGAGAAAAATTTGTATTTTTTTATTCAATTGAGTAAATTGTGGTTTGTTAAAAAAATGTAGTGCCGATAAAGAGAAAAATCAAAGAACTTAAAAAGGTGGTGATTGTGGTAAAAGTTTTACTCTCTTGGATGGCAATTTTTTTGATGCTAGCTTCAAATCCATCACTTGCTGTGACAGATTCTCAAGAGAATGCATTAGAAAAGCCAAGTAAAAAATCCATCGTATTTTTTAAACGACAAGTTAAATCAAACAACTCTGTAGAGAATGCTGTTAAATCCTTAATTGCTCGATACCCCGAAAAAGCGAGTAATTTTGTAAAAGTAGCGTTATTTACCTACCCTGAAAAATATGAAGAAATCATTCGTGCAAGTGTCATTGCAAAACCCGTAATTGTCGATGAGATAATAAAATTAGCAAACCATTATAAAGTATCAGCTCCAACTAACATTGTCGCAATAGCTGTAAACGCAGAACCATCTTACGCAGAAGTAGCAACCAAGGCTGCCTGTAAATATTCTCCCGAAGATTTTACCGAAATAGTTAGAACAGCGGTAAAAAGCGAACCTGACTCGGCCGACCAGATTGCACAGAAATTAGTCACGGCTTATCCAAATCGAGCTCTCGAAATATTAGTAACTACAATAAAAGAAGTACCTTACGTCGGAAAGTACGTATTAGACGCATTACTTGCTTTGGTTCAGGAAGACAAAGATACGACTGAAGACATGATAGTTGCTTCCATAGAGCAACTGGCTGACTACCCAAGTGCAATGGAACGCTTAGTAAAACTCGCAAAAGAACACAAAATAGATGCAAACAAGGTATCGACAAGTGCAATAAAGGGCGGACTTGACGAAGAATCAGTAGCATCGCTCATTAAGACACATTATTAAGAAAAAGCTTAATAATAAATTACGGACACAAAAAACCCGGCTATTGCCGGGTTTTTTACATCAGTATTAGTTGATTACTCTTCGATAGCCTCTTCGACTTCTTCTACTTCAACTACTGGACGGTCAACTAATTCTACGTAAGCCATTGGCGCATTGTCTCCAGCGCGGAAACCGCACTTAAGTATACGAATATAGCCACCTGGACGCGCTTCATAACGCGGACCAAGTTCGTTGAAAAGTTTACCTACTACTTCTTTATCACCAGTTCTTGCCATCGCCAAACGACGATTGGCTACACTGTCTTGCTTGGCAAGTGTAATAAGAGGTTCAATCACTCGACGTAACTCTTTTGCTTTTGGCACAGTAGTTTTAATGACTTCGTGCTTTACTAAAGAACCTGCCATGTTTTTAAACATAGCTTGTCTGTGACTGCTATTGCGATTTAACTGTCTACCACTCTTGCGATGGCGCATAGCTCTATCCTTCTTTAAAAATCAGTTTACTAATAACCTGATTAGTCTTTTTCAGCGATGCTCTCAGGTGGCCAATTCTCTAGGCGCATGCCCAAAGACAAACCACGAGAAGCAAGTACATCTTTAATTTCTGTAAGTGACTTCTTACCAAGGTTTGGCGTTTTAAGAAGTTCAACTTCAGTACGCTGTACCAGGTCACCAATGTATTGGATAGCTTCCGCTTTCAAACAGTTTGCAGAACGAACCGTTAGTTCTAAATCGTCGACTGGACGAAGTAGAATTGGATCAAATTCTGGTTTTTCTTCTTTTTGCTCTGGAACAGAAATATCACGCAGTTCTACGAACGCGCCTAACTGATCAACAAAAATAGTAGCCGCGCGACGAATGGCTTCTTCCGGATCTAGTGTTCCGTTAGTTTCCATATCAATAATAAGCTTATCTAAGTCAGTACGTTGTTCTACACGTGCAGACTCCACAGAATAAGCTATACGCTCTACCGGACTGAATGAAGCATCAACTAATAAACGACCAATTGGACGATCATCATCTTCAGAGGAACGACGAGCCGAAGCTGGAACGTACCCGCGACCCATTTCTACTTTAATGCGCATGCTGATTTCAGCATCGCCAGTCAAAGTACAAATGACATGATCAGGGTTAACGATTTCTACATCACCGTCGTGTTGAATATCCCCAGCTAGTACTGGGCCTGCACCAGATTTGACCAAGGTTAGTGTAGCCTCAGTTTTACCTTCGAGCTTGACAGCTAAACCTTTGAGGTTTAGCAAGATTTCTAATACGTCTTCTTGCACGCCCTCTTTAGCAGTGTATTCATGTAAAACACCGTCAATCTCTACTTCACTAACTGCACAACCTGGCATAGAAGAGAGTAAAATGCGACGTAATGCATTGCCCAGAGTGTGGCCGAACCCACGCTCTAACGGCTCAAGTGTTACTTTTGCACGAGTAGCAGAAACGTTTTCAATTTCAACTAATCTTGGCTTTAGGAATTCGGTCACTGAACCCACGATGTTTCCTCTTTAGTTATGCTTTACTTAGAGTAAAGTTCGACAATCAACTGTTCGTTTATGTCCGCAGACAAATCCGTTCTCTCAGGAATGCGTTTGAACACACCTTCCAATTTAGTATTGTCAACTTCCAACCATGTTGGCTTTTCACGCTGATCAGCTAATTCAAGAGCAGCGCCAATGCGAGCTTGCTTTTTCGCTTTTTCGCGAACCGCAACCACATCCTCAGCTTTCACGTTAAATGAAGGAACGTTAACTACTTGTCCATTAACTAGGATAGCCTTGTGGCTAACAAGTTGACGTGCTTCAGCACGAGTACTTGCAAATCCCATACGGTATACAACGTTGTCTAAACGTTGCTCAAGAAGTACTAACAAGTTTTCACCTGTGTTGCCTTTAAGACGAGCAGCTTCTTTATAGTAGTTTCTAAATTGTTTTTCTAATACGCCATACATACGACGTACTTTTTGCTTTTCACGCAATTGAACACCGTAATCAGAAAGGCGTCCACGACGGGCACCATGCTGACCAGGAGCAGTGTCAATTTTACACTTGCTGTCAATTGCTCTTACGCCGCTTTTAAGGAACAAGTCGGTTCCTTCACGACGACTTAGTTTGAGTTTTGGACCCAAATATCTAGCCATGATCTTTCTCCAACTCTTCGTCTATACGCGACGTTTTTTAGGTGGACGACATCCGTTGTGAGGGATTGGCGTCACATCTGTGATATTAGTGATTTTGTAACCCGTAGCATTTAATGCACGAATTGCAGATTCACGACCTGGACCTGGTCCTTTTACGAATACTTCAATATTTTTTAAGCCGTATTCTTGCGCAGCTACACCTGCTCTCTCGGCAGCAACCTGTGCTGCAAAAGGAGTAGATTTACGTGAGCCACGGAAACCAGAACCACCTGAGGTAGCCCAAGATAGAGCGTTACCTTGACGGTCTGTAATAGTCACAATTGTATTGTTAAAAGATGCATGGATATGAGCCATACCATCAGCTACCTGACGTTTTACACGTTTACGTGCACGGGTAGGTGTTTTAGCCATAGGTTATCTCCCTCGCTTACTTCTTAATAGGTTTACGAGGACCTTTACGTGTACGCGCATTGGTTTTAGTGCGCTGACCACGTAGAGGTAAGCTACGACGGTGGCGAATACCACGGAAGCAACCTAGGTCCATCAAACGTTTTATGCTCATTGAAACTTCACGACGTAAGTCACCTTCTACAGTGAATTTCGCTACTTCGTCACGAAGCTTATCTATAGTTGTCTCATCCAATTCTTTAATTTTGGTAGACTCTGATACACCTGCTTTTACGCAAATTTCTTTTGCGCGTGTTGCACCAATGCCATAAATTGACTGTAGTGCAATAACTGTATGCTTGTGTTCAGGAACGTTAATGCCGGCGATACGGGCCATTAACTGCACTCCTCTAAATTATAAGTTACTAGCCTAAAAAGCCCGTTAGGATACTTACCCAGTAACTAAATTGCAAATAAAGTCTAGTGGTCACATTAAATCAAATATTAATGTGACCCATATAGACTCACTATTTTTAGATTAACCTTGCCTTTGCTTATGCTTTGGCTCTACACAGATCACTCTAACAACGCCGTTACGTTTAATGATCTTGCAGTTACGGCAAATCTTCTTAACGGATGCACGAACTTTCATTACATCACTCCGTAAATGCCTAACCTTTAAGGTTAGCTTTTTTGAGAACATCCCCGTATTGATGTGACATCAAATGGGTCTGCACCTGGGCCATAAAATCCATAATCACTACGCATATAATGAGAAGTGAAGTACCACCGAAGTAAAATGGAACATTAAACCACAGCAGCAGGAATTCAGGCACTAAACAAACAAAAGTAATATAGAGAGCACCAGCTAGGGTTAAACGCGTCATCACTTTATCAATATAGCGTGACGTTTGCTCTCCAGGCCTTATACCAGGTATAAACGCACCAGACTTTTTCAAATTATCCGCTGTATCACGTGGATTAAACATCAACGCGGTATAGAAGAAACAGAAAAATATAATCGTAATTGCGTACAGAATTACGTATAAAGGTTGTCCAGGCGACAATGCTAAAGACACATCAGTTAAAAATGAAAGCGATTCATTTTGACCAAACATGCCTGACAATGTGCTTGGAAACAGAATGATACTCGATGCAAAGATGGGTGGGATAACACCAGCCATGTTCACCTTCAAAGGAAGGTGAGAGCTTTGCGCAGCAAATACCTTTCTGCCTTGTTGTCTCTTCGCATAGTTTACTACTATACGACGCTGAGCTCGCTCAACAAAAACAACTAAATACGTAAGTGCAACCACAATTGCGCCAATAACAATTAAGAACAAAATGTTCACATCACCTTGTCTTGCCTGCTCAGCAGTTTGTCCGATTGCAGTAGGAAGACCAGCGACGATACCAGCAAAAATGAGTATCGATATACCGTTCCCAATGCCACGTTCTGTAATTTGTTCACCTAACCACATTAGAAACATAGTCCCAGTGACCAAACTAACAATTGCAGTGAAATAAAATGCAAAACCTGGGTCAATTACTAGACCTGGAATCAATTGCGGTAACCCTGTGGCGATACCAATGGATTGAAATGTAGCAAGTACAAGTGTCAAATAACGAGTATATTGACTGATTTTTCGCGTACCTGATTGTCCTTCTTTTTTCAATTCTTTCAGAGGTTCATGTACCGTCGCCATCAGCTGCATAATAATTGATGCAGTGATATACGGCATAATACCCAGTGCTAGCACTGATGCTCGTTCGAGCGCACCACCAGAAAACATGTTAAACATGCCAACAATCGTGCCGGTTTGTTGTTCAAAAATTTGAGACAACACATTACCATCGATGCCTGGAATTGGTACATATGAACCAAGTCTGAAAACGAAAATTGCGCCAAGTACGAACAACAAGCGAGACTTAAGCTCACTTAAACCACCTGCACTTGAACCTTGCCCTGGTTTCGCCATTTAGGTTATTCCTCTACTTTACCGCCTGCAGCATTAATCGCTTCTAATGCGCCCTTAGTGACTTTTAAGCCATTGACTGTAACAGCACGGCTGATTTCGCCACTTTTGATAACTTTAACATGCAACATTTCTTTTTTAACAAGACCTGCTGCTTTCAAAGTTTCTAGCGACACAACATCACCTTCGACTTTAGCGATTTCGCTCAATGTAACTTGATCAGTAACACGCGAGATACGCGACGTAAAACCGAACTTAGGCAAGCGACGCTGAATAGGCATTTGACCGCCTTCAAATCCAGGCTTCACTGAACCACCAGAACGGCTTTTTTGACCTTTGTGTCCACGGCCACCTGTTTTACCTAGGCCTGAACCGATACCGCGACCAACACGCTTACCTGAATTTTTAGCTCCAGGTGCAGGAGCAATAGTGTTTAATCTCATCTTTTACTCCTCAACAATTTCAACCATGTAATTAACACGATTTACCATGCCACGTACTGACGGCGTATCTTCAAGCTCACTAACCTGACCGATTTTACGCAAACCAAGACCTACTAATGTAGCCTTGTGCTTTGGTAAACGACCGATTGAGCTTTTAGTTTGCTTAACTTTAATCGTTTTAGCCATGTTCGATTACCCCAAAATCTCGTTTACCGGCAATCCACGTTTTGCTGCAACTTTCTCTGGTGAGTTCATTTCTACCAAAGCATTAATTGTCGCACGTACTACGTTGATTGGGTTAGTTGAGCCGTAACATTTTGAAAGGACGTTTTGTACACCAGCAACTTCTAGTACTGCACGCATCGCACCACCAGCAATAATACCGGTACCTTCTGATGCTGGCTGCATGTATACTTTAGAGCCTGAGTGACGACCTTTAATTGGGTGTTGTAGAGTGTTGCCGTTAAGGTCTACCGTCACCATATTGCGGCGTGCTTTTTCCATTGCTTTTTGAATAGCAGCTGGAACTTCACGTGCTTTACCGTAACCAAAACCCACACGGCCGTTGCCATCACCAACCACGGTCAATGCAGTAAAGCTAAAGATACGTCCACCTTTAACTACTTTTGACACGCGGTTCACAGCGATAAGCTTTTCTAACAAGTCACCTTGTTGCTGAACTTCTTGTTTAGCCATTATTAACTCCTAGAACTGAAGACCCGCTTCACGAGCGGCATCAGCCAGTGCTTTCACACGACCGTGATATTTAAAACCACTTCTATCGAAAGCAACGTCTTTTACGCCTTTTTCGATAGCACGTTCTGCGATCGCTTTACCCACAGCCGCTGCTGCTTCTGCATTGCCGGTAGACTTAAGCTCACTTTTGATTGCTTTTTCTACTGTAGAAGCTGCCGCAATTACCTCAGAACCGCTTGGCGCGATCAACTGAGCATAGATGTGGCGTGGTGTGCGATTAACGACTAAGCGGTTTACAGCTAGTTCGCTGATTTTTTTACGTGCGCGAGTCGCGCGACGTATACGAGCTGATTTCTTATCCATCTCACTCACCTACTTTTTCTTGGCTTCTTTACGACGTACAACTTCATCTGCGTAACGAACACCTTTACCTTTGTAAGGCTCTGGTGGACGATAAGCGCGAATATTAGCTGCGACCTGACCAACGACCTGCTTATCGATGCCTTTAACAACGATTTCAGTTTGCGATGGTGTTTCTACCGTAATACCTTGTGGCATTTCGTAGACGACTGGGTGTGAAAAGCCCAACGTCAAATTTAGTTTGCTACCTTGCGCTTGGGCACGATAACCAACACCATTGAGTTGAAGTTTCTTTTCAAAACCTTGAGTAACACCAACTACCATTGAATTTAATAACGCGCGAGCTGTACCAGCTTGTGCCCATCCATTTTCAAACCCATCTTTTGGAGAGGTAGTGAGTTGGGCATCTTCTTGTACAACGTTTACAGCGTCGTTAAATACTCGAGTTAGTGTTCCTTTAGAACCCTTAACTGTAACTTCTTGTCCAGCGATATTTACTTCTACACCAGAGGCGATAGCTACAGGCGCTTTTGCAACACGTGACATTCTATTCTCCTCGTTACGCTACATAACCGATGATCTCACCGCCCATACCAGCTTTACGCGCAGCACGGTCAGTCATCACACCTTTTGAGGTAGACACGATAGCAATACCAAGTCCGCCAAGTACCTTAGGAAGCTCATCTTTCTTTTTGTAGATGCGCAAACCAGGACGGCTTACTCTTTGAATTGTATCAATTACTTTTTTACCTTCGAAGTACTTCAAGCTTACTTCAAGTGTAGGTTTAACATCACCTTCAACTTTAAAGCCTTCGACATAACCTTCTTCTTGAAGAAGCTTTGCGATTGCAACACGAAGCTTAGAAGAGGGCATAGAAACCGCAACTTTAGAGGCCTGTTGGCCGTTACGAATTCGGGTAAACATATCCGCGATAGGATCTTGCATGCTCATTATAGCTACTCCTTACCAGCTGGCTTTTTTAAGGCCAGGGACTTCACCACGCATTGCAGCTTCGCGAAGCTTAATACGAGAAAGACCAAATTTGCGTAGGAAACCATGTGGACGACCAGTAACACGGCAGCGATTTTGCTTACGTGAAAGTGACGAATCACGCGGAAGTTTTTGTAGCTTAAGAACAGCGTCCCAACGCTCTTCGTCAGAAGCATTCACATCATTAATGACCGCTTTCAAAGCAAGGCGCTTTGCTGAATACTTCTTAACCAGCTTGGCACGTTTTACTTCACGTGCTTTCATTGATTCTTTTGCCATAACCCTACACCTTATTTTCTAAACGGGAAGCTAAACGCGCTCAATAAAGCGTGTGCTTCTTCGTTAGTATTTGCACTGGTAGTGATAGTAATATCCATACCGCGTACTTTATCCACTTTATCGAAATCGATTTCAGGGAAGATGATTTGCTCGCGAACACCCATGCTATAGTTGCCTCGACCATCAAAAGATTTAGGGTTAAGACCACGGAAGTCACGGATACGAGGAATTGTAATTGAGATTAAACGCTCAAGAAATTCCCACATACGTTCGCCACGTAGGGTTACTTTACAGCCAATCGGATAACCTTCACGGATTTTAAAACCCGCTACTGATTTTCTTGCAACTGTGACAACTGGCTTTTGACCAGCAATAGCTGCCATGTCAGCTTGCGCAGACTCTAGCACTTTTTTGTCAGCAACTGCTTCACCTAAACCCATGTTTAAGGTGATTTTTTCAATCCGAGGGACTTGCATGACGCTTTTGTACCCGAACTGCTTAGCAAGTTCAGCTACTACTGTTTCTTTATAGAAATCATGCAGTTTCGCCATCGTACTCTCCAATTAATTAAACTAGTTCACCGTTAGACTTGAAGAAACGTACTTTCTTTCCTTCTTCGTCACGGAAACCAACGCGATCTGCTTTGCCCGTTGCTGGGTTAACAATCGCTACATTAGACACATGAATAGATGCTTCTTTCTCAATGATTCCACCTGGCTCGCCCAATTGTGGGTTTGCTTTTTGGTGTTTCTTGACGATGTTCACACCTTCAACATAAACGCGGTCAGACTCAGTAACAACGCGAAGAACTTTGCCTTGCTTGCCTTTGTCTTTACCTGCAATTACGACTATTTCATCATCACGACGAATTTTTCTAGCCATTATCGTGACTCCTTATAGTACCTCTGGGGCCAATGAGATGATTTTCATGAAGTTATCTCCACGAAGCTCACGTGTGACCGGGCCAAAGATACGCGTACCAATAGGTTGCTTGTTTGCGTTAAGCAATACAGCTGCGTTGTTATCGAAACGAATGGTTGAACCATCTGCGCGACGAACGCCTTTCCTAGTACGCACCACCACTGCATTCAGTACGTCACCTTTTTTAACTTTACCGCGAGGAATTGCTTCCTTAACAGTAACTTTGATGATGTCACCGATATGTGCATAACGGCGATGCGAGCCACCAAGAACCTTAATACACTGAACCCTGCGAGCGCCGCTGTTATCAGCAACATCCAGGTTAGTTTGCATTTGGATCATGTTAGTGCTCCGCTGTTAAATATACCGACTCAAATTGAGCCATAAAGCCGCTATTTTTCTACATTTCTGTAGAAAAATAGACCATACCCCCATAAAAAGGGCGCGAAACTATAACAGAACTCTGTTCAAAACGACAGCGAAATTTAACTTTATTTTTAATTTAGTTGTTGCTGCAAAATTAAACCAAATAGTTAAAAGAAATTATAATCCGTATGCTCATTGTTAGAAGGGGTAGCCATGACACAACAACCCAAAACCATACTAAAGTATAATTCAACAAAGCCGTTATCTAATTAAGTTTCGTATCTTGATATGTCTCTACAACACATTTCAAGTCAGTAATGTAACAACTCAGATTTACTGGGTGAGAAGTTCCTTGGCCAATGACAATGCTAAAAAAAGTTAATGTTTCTCAAGCTATATCACTCATCATAGCTATCCCCACTTTCCTACTTTGCACGGCTGTAGCTTTACTGATGTATGAATATGGACAAAATTCAAAAAACCAGCAACTCGTTATCGATATTGTAAATATCGCCAGCTTGCTTGACGGCGTGGCGCACACACATGCGGTGGAACGAGGAACCTCAGCCGGATTTTTAGGTAGTAAGGGTCAGGTTGGTCAAGAAGCAATGCTCAAGGCTCGACAAAATGCAGATACAGCAGAGAATAAACTCAAGAATTTTGATGCCGAAGAATTGTCCCAATATTCAAGCAACGAGTTTAACTATCTTAGACAGCAATTACTGCAGACTCTTGCGGAGAAAAATAGAGTAAGGAAAAAGGTTGATGCACTCACTCCTTCAAATGGTGCGTTTGACTACTACTCTAGAGTAAACAAGATTGCATTATCTAATATTCAGCGCATTTCGATGTCGATAAACGACCAACAAGCTTCAACACTTATGAGTGCAAAATTAAATTTATTGTGGATGAAAGAACGCGCGGGACAATACCGAGGAGCCCTAAACGGCGCGTTTAAAAACGGCAAGGTGTCTCCTATAAGGCATGCTCAAATCATGCAGTTTGTAAACGACGAACAAAATAAGCTGGATGATTTAACGACATGGGCACCTGAAGAATACAAAGAAGCATTGAAAAAACTCTCTGCCTCGAGCCATTGGGGACAAGTTGCAAATGCAGTACAAAGCTTCTCCATGGCAGAAAATTTGGATCAAATTACTGGCCCTAGTAAATGGTTTGAGATTGCCACAAAGCGCATAGGCGATATTAAGTCCATTAGCGACAAACTCTCTGTGCGTTTGCAAGATAGTTCTCAGTTAAGCAGTGACAGAGCGAGAATAAAAGAAATCACCTTAGTCGTTGTCCTCCTTATCTCCGTCACCCCCTTAATTTTTATTGGCTTAAAGCTACGCAAGTCAATTTGTTACCGTGTAAAGATGATAAACCAGTATTTATCGCGCATTGATGAAGATAAAGACTTCAACCAAACGATTAGTGATAACAAACAAGATGAACTATCAGAGATTTCAAGGGCATTAAACAGTCATGTTTTCAACATGAAAACATGTTTAGGAGACATCAAGCAGCAAATAATGACCTCCTCTGACAGCCTAAGCAAAATGGCAAACTCCTCCTCAATTGTCGAATCAGCCTCATTAGAGCAGCAAGAACAAAATGCAGAAATTGTTGAGTCAATAAAACAAATGACTGAAGCGAGCAATATTATTGCCAAAGATATGGCACATTCGGCTGAGCTGACAGACAAAATCAATCGTTCTGGTAAAACCAACGGTAAAAACATAGAAGAAATCACTCGTACAATTTCTGCACTTGAAGGTGAAATAAAACAGTCTCATACAGTTGTACAAGAAGTAGCAGGAAATACGGAAGCCATTGGCAGTATACTGCAAACAATAGAAGCCATAGCCGAACAAACCAATTTACTTGCGTTAAATGCGGCAATTGAGGCTGCCAGAGCGGGTGACCAAGGCAGAGGTTTTGCTGTTGTCGCGGACGAAGTTAGGAACTTAGCAAAGCGTACCCAGGATTCCACCGAAGAAATTAACCAAATGATCGAATCACTTATTTCTAGCGCTGAGAAAGCGACAAACGCGATGGAGAGTTGCCTCAACCTAACAGAAGCGTCAACTTCAAAAGTAAGTGAAAACAAGCAAAACATTGGCGAGTTATTCGACGACATTGAGTCGCTAAATGCATCGATTGAAGAGGTAGCGTCGGCTATTGAGGAACAATCAACTGTTTCTATTCAGGTGAACGGTAGTATCCAAAAAATTGAAGATGGAAGCATGAGAATGTTAGATGCCAGTAAAACAAATAGCGAAGCCTTAACACAGCTTTCTGCTGAATTTGATAAAGTCCTCAATAAGGTAAAAACGTTTAAGCTAAATTAGCTTGGCAAAGCAGCCAAGCCACTAGTATTTCAGCAAAGCATAAACTCAAGCCAAACTGCGTTGCCGAACCAACTCGTACAAGCAAATACCTGTAGCAACCGATACATTCAAGCTAGATACAGTACCTGCCATGGGTAACTTGACGAGCTCGTCGCAATTTTCGCGTGTTAACCTGCGCATGCCTTTGCCTTCCGCTCCCATCACCAATGCAATTGCACCTTTGTATGAACTAGCGTAAAGAGATTGTGTTGCTTCTCCTGCTGTGCCAACCACCCACACGTTCTCGGATTGCATATGTTTGATTGTTCGAGATAAGTTTGTTACTTGGATCAATGGAATAACTTCTGCTGCGCCGCATGCGACTTTTCTTACGACTGGGCTCAAAGTAGCAGATTTATCTTTAGGTACAACGACAGCGTTAACACCCGCGGCTTCCGCGGTGCGCAAACATGCGCCTAGGTTATGCGGATCCGTCACACCATCCAAAACGAGTAGAAAAGCATTATCTGTTGTTTGCAGTATGTTATCCAAATCGCTTTCATTTAGGATCTTCGCTGGTTTCGCTCTAGCGACAACACCTTGATGTTGTTCACCTTTCGCTTTGTCGTCCAAGGTCTTACGATGACAAAAGTTAAGGGAAATACCGTTTTTCCTAGCAAGATTAATAATCTTGTTTAGCCTTTCATCATCTCGCCCTTTTGCGACAAATACTTCGATGACTCGCTCAGGTTCTCTTGATAAAACCGCAGACAAGGCATGCATGCCGTAAATGAGTTCTTGTTGCGCCAACTCAATTACCTCCTTTTTCCTGATTTATTACGTGAAGCTTTGTTTCTCTTGGAAGACGGCCCAGCCTTTTTACGTGAGCGTGTTTTTGCTTTGCGATTTGCTTTATCTGGGTGTTTTTTGACTTTTTCACCTGAATCTTTTGAGCTTTCCACAAGGCTCCCAGTACTTATTGTGCGTTTTTTCTTCTTGTTAAGCGCTCCCTTGGGCAAATCTTTGAGTACCAGATCTATTTTTCTTTCGTCTAAATTGACTGCCGCTACTCTGACTTCCAGCGGATCCCCTAGTCGATAACTCAAAGCTGTCGCCTCACCTATCAAACACTGCTTAACTTCGTCATAGTGATAATAGTCTTTTGCCAGAGACGTAATATGAATAAGTCCATCTATGTGATATTCACTGAGCCGCACAAACAAACCAAAATTGGTAACTGAAGCCACGACGCCCTCAAACACTTCACCCACGTGCTGAAGCATAAATTCACACTTTAGCCAATCCGCCACATCCCGAGTGGCGTCATCTGCTCGCCTCTCGGTCATTGAGCATTGCTCACCCAGTTGCTCAACTTCATCTACGGTGTAGGCTTTTGCACCTGTCGTAACTTTTTTGTCAGCTTTCGCATTCAAAATCGCTTTTATTGCACGGTGGACAACGAGGTCGGGGTAACGCCTAATCGGCGACGTAAAATGTGCATAGGCATGAAGTGCTAAACCAAAGTGCCCAATATTTTCACCGTCATAAACGGCCTGTTTCATTGAGCGTAACAACATGGTTTGTATCAACTCATGATCTAAGCGATGTTTGGTCTGCTCAATTACCTGAGTAAACTCACGCGGTTGAGGCTCTTCTCTCAATCCATGCTCCACGCCAATCTCACGCAAATATTGCTTGAACGTGGATAATCGATCATCGTCAGGAGAATCATGCACGCGGAACAAGGCCTCAGCATTGTTTTCTTCAAGAAAATGCGCAGCACAAACATTGGCTGCAATCATGCACTCCTCGATAATCTTGTGCGCATCATTTCGCACTAATGGCATAATGTGTTCAATTTTTCGCTCCGCATTAAAGACAAACTTTGTCTCGTTAGTCTCAAATTCTATTGCGCCTCTTTGCGATCTGGCGCGTCGCAATACCTTGTATAAATTATTTAAATCTTCGAGGTCTTGGACGAGAGAACGATATCGCTCTCTGAGCGTTTCATCGCCATTCAATAAGTCCCACACCTTGGTGTAGGTTAACCGAGCATGCGAACGCATTAATGCTTCATAGAAACTAAATGTATCGATCTTACCGCTTTCTGTTATCTGCATCTCACAAACCATGCACAAACGATCAACATCGGGATTGAGAGAGCACAAACCATTCGACAATACTTCAGGTAGCATCGGGATAACATTTTCAGGGAAATAAACTGAATTCCCGCGTTTTATTGCCTCTGTATCAAGCGCCTTACCGGGACGTACATAAGTACTGACATCAGCAATAGCTACCCACAAGGTATAGCCTCCTTGAGCATTGGCCTGACAGTATACGGCATCGTCAAAATCCCTAGCATCCTCGCCATCAATCGTGACCAAGGGTAATTCGCGCAAGTCTCGCCTGCCTTGTTTGGCCTCTTCAGGGACTTCTTCAGATAGTTGTTCGATGGCACTCAGAACCGATTTAGGCCAAGTATGCGGGATATCAAAAGTACGTAAAGCTGTCTCAATTTCCATGCCCGGTGCCATATGTTCACCAAGCACCTCTATAATCCGGCCGCTTGCATTTAAGTGGCGACGAGGTCGTTGAACAATATCAACAACAACCACATTGCCTTGCTTTGCATTCATATCGGCATCAGCAGGTATGATAATTTCATGGCAAATTCGATTGTCATCGGGAATAACAATACCTGTTCCATATTCCGTGTAAAACCGTCCTACAATCGGTTCTTTTCGCGGCTCGATAACTCTATTGACTCTGAACTCGGTGCGCCCTCGTCTGTCTTGACCGGCGGTTGTCCCTTCGACAATATCATCATGCAATAAAGCGTTCATTTGATGAACAGGAATAAAATAATCTTTTTCAGTTAATGAATGTTTTAAAAATCCATAGCCATCTCGGTGTCCAATTACTCGCCCCTGAACGAGTTCGCTTTGTTGTTGAACATCGTATTTTTTTTGCTTGGTAAACTTAATTTGCCCCTCGCGTTCCATTGCACGGAGCCTGCGTTGAATGCCCACACGACTCATTTCGTCCTTTGCGTCAGCGGCTTGACAAATATCAAGAAATGACAGGCTGGTTTTTGCCGTTTTGAGGATAGATAACAGGTGCTCTCTGCTTGCTACTGGGTTTTCGTATTTTTGTTTCTCACGTTCGAAGTGAGGATCTTTGCTCATATATTATTCAAACATATTTTTCTAATAATTTAATAATACAGGAATTGTGCTTTTTATTTGATTTATTTTTAGACTCTATCAATGCTGACCAAATGTAACTAATACGCCATCGGTTTTCGTGCATTGCGCACGGCTTTTGGATGCATGAGTGCTTCTAACTCTAGCATATACATTGCAATTTCTTGATGCATTTGCCGATCATTTGTAATCGCGTTGTAAAGCCAGTGATACAAATCTTCAAAGTCGTAAGGGCTACCATAACCATCAATAAACAGTTTAGCCAGTTGGAGTTGCGCCTTTAAATTTCCGAGTGCCGACGCCTCTCGCAAATATATGACCGCACGTTGTTTGTCTTCTTGTACCAACGTACCGAGTGCATGATATCTGCCCAGTTGCTCAAGTGCTGCTGGTAAACCTTGGTCAGCCGCATTTCTAATGTGATAGATCCCTAGCTTTGGATCGGCATCAACACACACTCCCCAAGCCAACATATCTCCCCACAAAAATTGGTATGCGGGTATTTGTAAAACATCCGCGCGCGCTTCAATATCTCTCACCAACTGACAGCGATCAGATACCACCCTTTCTAAGTGTAAATTCTGATTGATCAGTTTGATTAGCTCATCTTGTGAGTACAGTTGAACCGCTTCCAACTGCTGTGCATATAAGTTCGCACTTGTAAAACTGCAACACAAAATAAAACACAGATATTTAAGACGCGACACCATGTAAGACATTGATTCACCCAATAACGCTGAAACGATATTCTTTTTATCGTCCAAGTACCGTGCAAACTATAGTAAAAATATGGCGTGCTAACACTTTGGGGGAATCAAGCTTAAATATAACGTACAATACCCTTAATTAATTAAAAGTTTACAGGCTCTATGAAATATAAAGACTTACGTGATTTCATTGCTCAACTCGAAGATTTAGGCGAACTTAAACGCGTATCGATGCCAATTGATACGGACTTGGAAATGACCGAAATAGCCGACAGAACGCTTCGAGCAGGTGGTCCCGCCATATTGTTTGAAAATCCAAAAGGGTCAGACGTCCCCGTACTTGCAAATTTATTTGGTACGCCTAAACGCGTGGCGATGGGCATGGGACAAGAATCAGTGGAAGCATTGAGAGAGGTCGGGAAATTACTGGCATTTTTGAAAGAGCCAGAGCCTCCAAAAGGGCTGAAAGATTTGTTTAGCAAAATTCCTGTTTTTAAGCAGGTGCTGAACATGCCAGCAAAACTAGTCAAAAAGGCACCCTGCCAAGAACACATTATTAGCGGTGAAGATGTTGATCTAGACCAGTTGCCGATACAGCGTTGTTGGCCGGGGGATGCTGCTCCACTAGTAACTTGGGGCTTGACTGTCACAAGAGGACCATACAAAAAGAGGCAAAATCTAGGTATTTATAGGCAGCAAAAAATCGCAAAAAACAAGTTAATCATGCGTTGGTTGTCACATAGGGGCGGTGCACTTGATTTTAAAGAGTGGTGTGAGCAACACCCCGATAAACCCTATCCTGTCTCTGTCGCGCTTGGTGCTGACCCCGCAACCATTTTGGGTGCAGTTACCCCAGTTCCAGATACCCTGTCTGAATACGCGTTTGCAGGCCTCTTACGCGGTGACAAAACAGAAGTGGTGAAATCTATTTCAAACGATTTACAAGTGCCAGCCAGTGCAGAGATTGTGCTTGAAGGCTATATTCAACCGGGTGAATTGGCCGATGAAGGGCCATACGGCGATCACACTGGATATTACAATGAGGTCGACCAATTTCCGGTGTTTACGGTCACGCATATAACTCACAGAACAGCGCCGATTTATCATAGTACATACACCGGTCGTCCACCCGATGAGCCTGCTATTTTGGGCGTAGCCTTAAACGAAGTGTTTGTGCCCATTCTCCAAAAACAATTTCCAGAGATCATCGATTTCTACCTACCTCCAGAGGGCTGCTCCTATAGAATGGCAATTGTTACCATGAAAAAACAATACCCTGGGCATGCCAAACGGGTCATGATGGGTGTTTGGTCGTTTCTGCGTCAATTTATGTACACCAAATTTGTGGTAGTATGCGACGATGATGTCAATGCAAGGGACTGGAATGACGTTATTTGGGCAATCACGACGAGAGTGGACCCCGCCAGAGACACCACTATGATAGAAAATACACCTATCGATTATTTGGATTTCGCATCCCCCGTTTCTGGTTTGGGATCAAAAATGGGCATAGATGCAACAAACAAGTTACCTGGTGAGACCGATAGAGAATGGGGAACACCAATTATCATGGATGAGGATATCGTAAAAAGAGTAGATGAAATATGGGATAAATTAGATTTGCTCGAAAAATGAAAAGCTATGCTCCACCACGGTATTGCAATGCAAAACAAAAGCCTACTGGTGTTTGGTGTCCTCAAAAATGCATTCACAATGCATTTATAAACTCCAATACTTCAAGCGAGCGTAGCGAAAACAAAAAACACAAATATCATTGGAACAACTATGACTTTAACTAACGCAAAAGTTGTCAGCATTGAAACGCTTACTCCCTTTGTCACCAAATTATGCCTGCAGCCAAAAAAAATCGCGCCATTCAAGGCTGGGCAATACCTACAAGTCGTAATGAAAGACGACGACAAACGCCCTTTTTCAATAGCAAATTCTCCTGAAGCGGCAGAGCCACTTGAACTGCACATTGGCGCAACACCTGAAAACGCATACGCTTATGAAGTGCTAGAAGCAGCCAGACAAACAGGTTCGCTCACGCTAGAAGTCGGTTTAGGTGAAGCCTTCTCTAGAGAGGCTGACGCGCCAATGTTACTTATTGCTGGCGGTACTGGGTATTCGTATGCCAAGTCAATATTGCATCATACCCTAGCGGTCGAGCCAAACCGTGAGCTTATTATGTACTGGGGTGCAAAAACCCGTGAAGATTTATATGACTACGAGGCTCTACAGGCACTAAGTGAGTTTAACAAAAGGTTCAGCTTTGTACCCGTGGTAGAATGCCCAGATAATGGCTGGGAAGGTCACACAGGTTGGGTTCATCGAGCAGTACTTGAAGATTACGACGATTTATCGGCATTCCACATATACACAGCGGGCCGATTTGAGATGGCCGCTGCGGTGAGAGACGAATTTACACCCAAAGGTGCAAAAATAGAGAATCTGTTTGGTGACGCATTTGCATATATATAAGTATAAGAGTATCAGGCAATCTAAATCCCCCTAAATTACGTTTAGATAAAGCGATGTTTTCTTTACGCGTTTTTTTGAATATCAGCTTTTGGAGCGCGCACACGACACATTATAGAAAAGGTAATGATTAGCCATGGGTAAATTTATAGCTGTATGCTTGGTAGTAGCGGGTTCAGTGGGCTTTGCTTGGGCAAAGTCTGCGTTAAATTTAGTGGGAAATACAGTCCCAACCCTGATCTCGGAAAATGGAAAACCGGCGCGTTTAATCGAACTCGCTTCCGCAGGCTTTATTTATAGCAAGGTAAATATTACGGCAACCAAACCAGTATGGGCTGGAGCCGGTTTACGAAGTAATAAATTTAATGGCTATATTGATCATTATTCTTTAGACCAACCGCGCATTGATTATGTATACAGTCAACCCTATGCGAATATCCAATTGTACATTGCTTCGGTAGATAGTAGCGCAAAGACTATCGAACGTTTGGAACAAGTGGTTGATGAACGAATTGGTATTGAAAGACGATTTGCAAACACCGACAAACTTCGCGTCGAACGTACGGTAAAATGGTCGCGTGCTGACGACTTTTATCACAACATCCTGCAAATTGCCGAGCAACGCGTCAGTTACATTCTTGCAGACAAAGTTATGTTGGACGAGATGAACAAGCTACTCGCAGCCAACGGTGAAGAACCTTTATCAATTTCGGTTCGACCAATATTCGAAGTAGGCATTAGTATCGGGTTGAAAACAAACGTAAAAAACGCAGATAAGATTCTATCGGATTTTGACAACAACATTGCCAAGCTGATTGATTCTTCGGAGCACAGTCGTATTTACTTCCCGAAACCTGGGTCACCTAGCCTACTTGACTCAGCCATTTACGAAAATGTAATCAGAAAATGGTAAGGAAAAGGCTGAAATAAAGCGTCAAAAAAATGGGTCTATCCTTCATAACGTCTTTTTCCTCATAATAGCTTTGTTTTAGTAGGTTGTTTATTCCGCTGATTTAGATAGCTAAGGCCGTATTAATTGGGCAAAATTTGGGAAATGCAATCAAGACACAGGCAGTAAACTAGAGTGTACAAGTAATGAACAAAACGGTAAAAAACATACTATTACTTTTAGTTGTGATATCAGTGGTATATTTTGGTAATCGCACAATACAGAGCCATTTAGGAGAGCAAGCTTTAGAAGCATTGCCATATGAAGTCCATACATTACAAGATGGTCTAGCTAAAGCTAGAGCTGAAAACAAGCTAATTCTGGCAGATTATTCAGCAATTTGGTGCCCGAGCTGCAGGAAACTCGACACACAAGTATTCAGCAATACAGAGGTTGCATCGACCATTCAAAACAATTTTGTTTATGCACGCTTAGATTTTGATTCAGAAGAGGGTCAAAATTTTGCTCAAAAATTTAATCTCACAGGCTTTCCTCGCGTTCTCGTGCTTGACGTAGATGGAAATAAAATAGTGGAAATGCCACTCGTATTTGACCCGTCAGCCTACAATACTAACTTGAATAAGGTGCTTTCAATGGCGGTAAACTGATGTCAGTATGGATAGTATTTCAAGCTTTTATTCAAGTCAGCCACTTACCGCAAAGTATTATCTTGCAACATATAAGTGGAAGCAGTCATTGATAAAATATGCATTCGCGCGTAAATTAATAGGTATAATAACAAGGGTGAGTTGATTGTAGACGAACTAAGCCCAAACATTTACCGCGCGATACAATGGCTAAGATTGAACAACACCATAATACAAAAGATCAAAAGCCTCCTCTCACCTCACTCACTCGAGGTACTTGTGCGACGGTAAATTTGAGCGCATTGGTCAATAACTTCGTCAAAGTGAAGCGTTTGTCACCCAACAGTAAACACATTGCAGTCGTCAAAGCTGACGCTTATGGAAATGGTGCGGAACAAGTTGTAACGGTTTTATCGCCTCATGCCGATATGTTTGCTGTGGCTTTTTTAGATGAGGCACTTAAGCTTATTGCCAACGGCGTTACCTTACCTATTTTAGTTCTTCAAGGCCCCTATTCAAAAGAAGAATTACGCCGTACTCATTCCCTTAATTTACATTGGGTATTGCACACCGAAGTGCAAGTCTCGTGGTTTGATGAATTGTTCGAAGACGAAGCCTTGGATGGACACCAATGGCTCAAATTCGACACCGGTATGCACAGGTTAGGTCTACCCACAACAAATTTTGAAAGGCTAAAAAACCAGTACGCCAAGGTCTTTTCGGACAACGGGGTATTAATGACCCATTTAGCATGCGCCGATGAGCCAGAATCAGAACATGCTTGGCGTCAAACAGAGCAGTTCTTAGCAATTGTAAAGCAAACCAATATGGCACTGTCTATTGCAAATTCTGCCGCCGCGATAAATTTACCGAAGGCTAGAAAAACTTATAACCGCATAGGTATCAGTACCTATGGCTCAACGCCATTTTATAACCAAGAGCTGATCAGCCTTGAACCCGTCATGTCACTCACCGCGCCCATTATTGCCATACGAGAAATCCCCAAAGGCGATACTGTTGGCTACGGCGCGACTTGGCTAGCTCAACGTGACAGTCTGATTGCCACCGTTGCGATAGGTTATGCCGACGGTTACCCTCGTCACGCACCGAGTGGTACCCCTGCCATTGTTAAAGGTCAAAGAGTGAAATTAGTCGGACGCGTATCGATGGATATGCTAACTTTTGATGTCACTGATTTAAGCGAGGTCGAAATAGGCGACATCGTAGAATTGTGGGGAAAGTATTTACCAATAAATGAGGTAGCTCAGCACATTGGTACTATCGGCTACGAGTTGATGACGCGAGTGTCTCAGCGCGTACCACGACGCTATATTGAAGAAGATTACCTATGATCGATCAGTTTGCCCTTGTGGATTGGCTAATTTTCACATCCTATATTCTTATTCTTCTCGTCTCAGGCTATTATTTAAATAGGCAGCCTCAAAACAGTCAAGACTACTTTTTAGGTGGAAACAAAATGTCACTTTGGGCTGTGGGGATATCAGTGTTGGCGACATCGCAATCCGCTGCCACTTTTTTAGGTGGACCCGATCAAGGTTACCGCAGTGACTTAAGCTACCTAACGAGTAACATTGCGGCCGTCATTGCCGCTATTTTTGTGGCTAAATTTTTACTACCGAAATTCTACCATTATCGCGTTTACACTGTTTACGAGCTGCTAGGACAACGTTTTGGCGAAAACGCAAAATACCAAGCTGGGTTGGTATACTTGATGGGTCGTCTTTTTGCCAGTGGCGCACGCTTATTTATGGCCGCGATTGCTATTGCCATGATCTTGTTTGGCGACGTCGACACGAGTAGTGTCATGATAGCAATCGGTATTATTGCTTGTGCAGGTTTTGTTTACACTGTGTATGGGGGTATTCGAAGTGTTATATATTCAGATGTCCTTCAATGCATAATTTATGTCAGTGCTGCCGTACTTGTTCTCGGCTATTTGTTGATAAGTATTCCAGCAGATTTCAGCACGATCATCGAAGCATTGCAAAGTCCTGGAAATGGCGCTCCTTCAAAACTCACTTTGATTGACTTTTCTGTTGATTTTAGTAGCAATGGCGCGTTTTCAATTTGGTCGATATTGACCGGTTTGGTGCTATTAAATATTGCTGCATACGGCCTTGACCAAGACGTTTCACAACGCATGTTAACGTGCAAAGATTCAAATAGTGCTTCAAAGGCACTTCTTTCATCCATCGCCATGGGCATTCCAGTGGTGTTAATTTTCGTCTGCATCGGACTACTTTTATTTGTCTACTATCAACGCCCAGATATTATGTTGAGCCAAGATGGCACTCCTACGCCCGAATTCAAAGGGCAAACCGTGACAATATTTATGTACTACGTGCTAAGCGAATTGCCGCAGGGCATTAAAGCAGTTGTAACAATAGGTATTGTTGCCGCAGCGCTTTCGACACTTAATTCAGGACTAAACTCCATGGCCTCTGTAGCAGTGCAAGATATTTATAAGTCTTGGATTAAACGCGGGCAATCGTTAAGCGAGACACATCTCGTCAAAGTAGGCAGGTTAGCTATGGGCGCGGTAGCAATGGCTTTGTCTCTAATGGCCGCACTGTGCTACTTTTGGCAACAATATACTGATATGCCCTTACTGGCATTTGCTTTGAGTGTGATGATTTTTTCCTACAGCGGTTTATTGGGTGTGTATTTTACCGCTCTGTTTACCAAGCGCGGCACTGCCAAAAGTGTTTTTTGGGCACTATTGATAGGTTTTCTTATTCCCGTCTCGATGCAACCATATATTATGACGCTGTACTTACCCGAAACTATGCAGTTTAACCTTGGCTTCTCTTGGCAATTAATTATTGGTACCTGTATTAGCACCCTGATATGTATGATAGGTAAAAACACCAACGGGGAGCAAGGCTCGTAAATGGACAACAAACAACTCATAAACGAACTTGAAACCCTAGTATCTGAGGGACGCAATCCCGACACCATGGATTTAGACAGTTTATCGACAGCTTCGTTACTGCAATGTATCAACCGCGAAGACAAAAAAGTCCCACTAGCCGTTGAAGCTGCCTTGCCCGAAATTGAAAAAGCAGTTGAGCTAGTGGTTGACGCTATAAGCTCTGGTGGGCGCTTGATATATATTGGCGCGGGCACCAGTGGGCGATTAGGTGTCTTAGATGCAGTGGAATGCCGTCCAACATTCAGTGTCCCAGATGACTTAGTGGTTGGTTTAATAGCGGGGGGCGAGCAAGCATTAATACACGCCATAGAAGGCGCAGAAGACAATGAGCAAGCAGGTGTTCGAGATCTTCAATCAATACATTTGACAAAGAATGATGTAGTCGTTGGCATTGCAGCATCAGGCCGCACGCCCTATGTCATAGGTGGCTTAAACTATGCCAACTCACTGAGTTGCCCAACAGTTTGTGTGGTTTGCAATCCCAACGCACCTTTACTTGATATTGCCCGTGTAGGTATATGTGCCGAAGTGGGACCAGAATGTCTCAGCGGCTCAACAAGAATGAAGTCAGGCACCGCACAAAAACTTATCCTAAACATGATCAGCACCGCAAGTATGGTCAAACTAGGTAAAGTTTATCAAAATTTAATGGTGGATCTAAATGCCACAAATAAAAAGCTTGTAGCGCGAGCTATTCGTATCGTTATGCAAGCTACTCAGTGTAATCATTCAACTGCTGAAAAAGCCTTAGTTGCCGCAGATAACCAAGCTAAGGCGGCCATTTTGATGATACTGGCGAATTGTAATTTTGAAGACGCAAAACGTTTACTCTCTGCGAACACTGGTAGGTTAAATGAAGCCCTTAACTCGCAAATTCAGCCGCCCACAGCTCAGGGGAATCACAAGGGATGATCAAGCAAGTAAGCAATATTCGCATTTTCATCATGATTGCTTTGTGTCTTTCGGTAGTTGCGTGTACATCTGTCCAATACAAAAAGTTGACTTCGCAAAACTCGAGTTTTCGCGTGAAATCCATAGTGATGCACTTTACGGCGGTCGATTACGCTCGGTCTGTAGAGTTATTGGTGGATGAAGGATATGTTAGCGCTCACTACCTAATCCCCCAAAGTAACGACCCTAGCTATCCAAATGACTCTTTAGAAATAATACAACTCGTTGACGATGACCAACGGGCATGGCACGCAGGCGTCAGTTATTGGCAAGGCAGAACTGGACTCAACGATACGTCTATTGGCATTGAAATAGTTAATATTCCCGAGTGTATAGAAACGGAAGAGCCATCCAGACCTGCGCTTCATAGTAATGATAAACTCTGTGTTTACCCTGATTTTGACCCCAAACAAATAGAGCTGCTTATTCGTTTAGGAAAAGACTTGCTGGCACGGCATCCAGATGTCTCACCCACTTCTGTTGTCGGTCATTCTGACATAGCACCTTCGCGAAAACACGATCCTGGCCCACGTTTCCCTTGGTTTAAACTGTATGAAGCCGGTATCGGTGCTTGGTATGACAATGATACCATGGCCAAATACTGGCAAACATTTTCAAAACATCCACTCGACATTCACCTCTTACAGCGGGCTTTACGCAACTATGGTTATGGCATTATTGAGACTGGTATCGCCGATCAACAAACAGTTGATACTATTGCTGCTTTTCAAATGCACTTTTTACCTTGGAAGGTGACAGGCTCAGCGGATGAAGGTACTGCTGCAGCGGTATTTGCACTACTAGAAAAATATTTCCCAAATAAATTGGAGCCAATTATGGCTCAATATGAGACGACACGTAAAAATCAAGAACCAACAAAAGCCCACGCTCAAACAAGGGGGCAAATCGATACGACGTTTCCTCTCATAAATTCAGTTTCGCGCCCATACACGAATGACAAACTCTCTTTTGTATCGTACAAAGGTAAAGGACAATTGAACATATACCCTCAGGATGCCGAATCTGCAGATATTTACGTCAATGGTGAAAAACTAAATATCACACTGCCCTTTGTTGACGAGAACTATACATATAGCCTAAAAAGACGCACTAAAAACGGCGTGAATACCCTAAGTGTTAGAAATATCAAACCTGAAGGCAGTACTATTGAAGTCGTTATTCCCTTCCCGAGCTTGGCAACAAATAACCAGTCAAAGTATGATTTTTCCTCAGTAGACAAACTCATACAAGACGACATTGACAAGGGTTTTCCCGGCGCTAGTTTGGCTATTATAAAGGGCGGTCAAATCGTTAAACTGTCTGCCTATGGCTATGCCGAACGCTACAACAAAAATGGCCATTTACTCGAGCAAGCCAGTCAAATGACAACTGACACCATTTTTGATCTGGCTTCTAACACAAAAGTTTTCGCGACGACCTTAGCACTAATGAAATTAGTAGAGGAGAAAAAAGTCAAACTCAACGCGCCAGTGTATCAATACCTACCTGAATATGTTGGCGGTGGACGAAGAGCACATAGTGTTCGCCATTTGTTATCACATGCAACGGGCAATCGCGCATTCGTGCAGTTTTACAAAAAAGATAAGGCCTTAGGTGAAGCTTTTTTCTCTCACAACAAATCTTACACTACTGAACTCCTCCTTAGCGCTTTGCCAACCACCTTTATTGATGATGCTTTACAACAATACAGCGACCTCAACTTTATGATCTTGGGCTTGCTAGTAGAGCGTGTCACAGGTATGCCCCTCGACGAATACGTAGACGCAGAGATATATACCCCCTTGCAACTGAAAAACACAGTGTTCAATCCATTGTTGAAAGGTTTTAAACCCGAGGCTTTTGCTAGCACAGAAATAAGTGGAAATACACGTGGTAACAGAGTGAGGTTTAAAAACATCCGTGACTATCCTTTGCGAGGCGAAGTGCATGATGAAAATGCGTTTTACTCGATGCAAGGGGTGGCGGGGCACGCAGGTCTGTTTTCGACTGTGAAGGATCTCGCTGTATTATCACAACTGATGTTAAATGGCGGCGGCTACAAAGGTGTCAAATTATTTAGCGAAGATACCATTGCCCGCTTCACCTCTCCTTCGTTTACAAAAAGTAACCTAGGTTTGGGTTGGCAACTAAATACTAATAAAGATAAGTATTGGCATTTTGGAGCTTACGCCTCGGCAAGCGCTTTTGGGCATACTGGATGGACAGGCACGGCAGTGGTCATCGATCCATCATTAGATCTAGCAATAGTGCTGCTCACAAATAAGAAGCACAGCCCCATTGAGGGGAACGAAACACACTATGCATTTACCGGTGATAACTTTGCTACGGGTAAATATGGTGACGTGATGACATTAATCTATGAAGCCATCCTGCATGGACGGCATTAAACCACAAGGAACATACATTTGGATTGGTTAAGTATTATTCCTCCAATATTGGCTATTGCTGTCGTCCTCTGGAAAAAAGAAGTCATTTTGGGTTTGCTTCTCGCTATTATAGCCGCTGAATTGTTATTACTAATATCGAACAATCAACCTCTATTACTGACGCCAGTGGTTGCAGTAGACCGTGTAGTCAGCGCTGTGCAAGGTGCCGGAAATGCAAGAATCTTAATGTTTAGTCTGCTTGTTGGTGCTTTACTCGCATTCATTCGAGACTCCGGTGGCGTCAGTGCCTTAGTCAATAAACTCGTAAACTCAGGCTTAGCCTCGAGTAAAAAAAAGGCAGGCGGCATCACAATGTTGACGGGGACGGTTGTATTTATCGAATCCAACTTGAGTGTATTGTCATCAGGTATCATGGCGCGGGGCTTGTTTGATAAGTACAAAATGAGTCGAGCTCGATTGGCGTATATCATAGACTCAACCTCTGCTCCAATTTGTATTCTTATTCTTCTAAATGGCTGGGGAGCATATATTTTGAGCCTTCTCAGTGCATATGAACTTGAAGAAAATGCACTGAAAATGCTTTGGTCGTCTGTTCCGTTTAATTTCTATGCACTGCTCACCCTCGCCGTGGTTGCTTACACAATATTCGCCGACAAAGTTCATGGTCCAATGAAACAAGCAGAGCAAGAATTAGCAAGGATTGATAGCCAAATTAACATCCCCCAAGCAACAAAAGCACGTTTCATGCTAGTGCCTTTGAGCTTGATGATTTTAGGTACTTTGTTTTTTATGTGGTGGACAGGTCATGGTAATTTGAGCGCAGGTAGTGGCAGCCGTTCTGTGCTCTACGCGACTTTTATCGCCTCAATTGTGGGTTACTTAATGTTAGTACTCAGTGGTAGAGAAACGCATCAAAGTGCCATGAAAATAGGATTTGGCGGTATAAGTGAATTGTTACCGCTAGTCACGATAGTATTGCTATCGATAAGCTTAGGCGCGAGCCTAAAAGCTTTGGGAACCGGTGTGTTCGTGGCCAATATAGTGGGTGAGCACTTACCTCTATTCTTGGTGTTGCCGGCGCTTTTTGTCGCGGGAGCCTTAATGTCTTTCACCACCGGCACATCTTGGGGAACCTTTGCCATACTCATTCCAATTGGTATGCCCTTGGTCGAAACCTTGGGTCTGCCCCCAGAGCTTGTACTAGCCGCCATTCTTGGTGGTGGAATTTTCGGTGACCATTGCTCACCGTTATCAGATACCACAGCAATATCCTCTTTAGCAGCAGGTTGTGACTTACTCACTCACGTCAAAACACAGCTACCTTATGCACTGGTGGTAGGCGCTGCGTCGGTGCTGCTGTACATCGCGGCAGGATTATTGGTACTGTGAGAAGCAATACTAAAAAGTCACGGCTTAGGTTGCCGTGACTGCTTGCTAAAAAACCTGAACTCGGAATAAGCTTAAAAAACTTATTTTAAGCGCTAAACTCGACTAGCATTAAGCGTGATACGGATGACGAAGAACCATGGTTTCGTTTCTGTCTGGCCCCGTCGAAATGATATCAATGGGTACACCTGTCAACTCTTCTAAGCGCTTGATGTAATTTTTAGCCGCTTCTGGTAGTGCATTGTAATTTTGCACGCCAAAGGTTTCATCACTCCAACCCGGCATTTCTTCGTAGACTGGGCTTACGGCATCATAACCCTCTGCGGCTAGAGGGGGTACGTCACTGACATTGCCATCAGCGTCTTTGTAGCCAATACAAATTTTTAGTGTTTGTAGGCCATCTAAAACATCTAGTTTGGTCAAACAAAAACCCGTAATAGAATTTAGTTGTACTGCGCGACGCATAGCAACAGCGTCAAACCACCCCGTACGCCTTTTGCGTCCCGTTGTTGCTCCAAATTCGTGTCCTTTCACACCCAAATGTTGACCAACCTCACAATCTAGTTCTGTAGGGAAAGGACCGGAGCCCACTCGAGTCGTATAAGCTTTCACTATACCGAGCACGTAATCAATGCTTAGTGGGCCAAATCCAGCACCTGTCGCTACACCACCAACAGTAGTATTCGAAGAGGTAACATAAGGATAAGTACCGTGATCGATGTCCAATAAGGTGCCTTGTGCGCCTTCAAACATAATAGGCTCAGCGTTTTGTTTTGCGGTTTCCAGCAAATGCGTCACATCGGTGGTCATTGAACGGAATAAATCAGCGACAGATAACGCGCCCTGCAGCACCTCGTCATAGTCAACAGCAGGTGCCTGATAATATTCGGTCAACATAAAGTTATGGTAAGCCATGACTTCTTTAAGTTTTACTGCAAACTCATCAGCATTAAACAAATCACCGACACGCAAACCACGACGTGAAACCTTGTCCTCGTAAGCAGGCCCAATACCACGTCCTGTGGTGCCAATTGCCTTATTGCCTCTCGCTTTTTCGCGCGCAACGTCAAGCGCCACATGGAAAGGTAATATCAGAGGACATGCTTCACTCAAGCGCAAACGTTCTTTTACAGGGATGCCTTTTTCTTCGAGCATATGCATTTCTTTCAGCAGTGCTTCGGGGCTTAAAACAACACCATTGCCGATTACACAAGTGACATTGTCACGTAAAATTCCCGATGGAATAAGGTGTAGTACTGTTTTTTCACCGTCTATGACCAAGGTGTGACCGGCGTTATGCCCACCTTGATAACGCACTACGTACCGCGCTTGGTCGGTGAGTAAATCAACAACTTTACCTTTTCCCTCGTCACCCCACTGGGTACCGAGCACTACAACATTCTTTGCCATGAAACTTTACTGTGGATAAATTAGGCGGCGATTTTAACAAAATATCTACGCAGCGTGAATGGGATTTTCATCTTACTTATTGCAGAAATCTATCAATGGAGTAAAAACCATAAAATAACACTCCCACTGACAACCAACACACCACCTATCCGTCGCACAACCGTGGGTGGTTGCTCTGCCATGTCACGCATGAATTGCCCCCACTTATTTGGCCATAGTAAGGGACCTAAGCCTTCAATAATCATTACAAGGCAAATCGCAATAAACAAAGCTTCCATACCTAAACACCCTTACTCCGTTAATACAATAAACTATATACTTTTCGTCGATAAATAGATTTTAGTGGTTCGCCATCGGGAAGCGCATTAATAGTATCTAAGGTGATTTTCTTTGCATCACCAAAGCTCATGTCTTTTTTGAGGATACTGAGCAACAACTCCAGTGCAGGTTCTACTTTGTGAGCTTGCTGAAGTTGAATAGCGAGTTGTAGTTTAATTTCATCGTTTTCAGGATCGGCGTCTAGTTTTGCCTGCAATTCTTTCAATTCAGGTGATTCTGCCGCTTTTTCTGCAAGTTCTATTTTGCCTATTAAGGTGTGGTAACGCGCATCCTGATCAACCATCGTAACTGTTTCAAGCAAAGCTTTCGCCGCGTCTACTTGACCTAGTTCGATACTACAATCAGCTAAACTGAACCGCGCACCAATCACTTCACTATTTAGATCAAAAGCTTGCTTAGCTAATGTATAAGCTTGGTTGTAATCACCTTGCGCTATTAGTTCATCTGCTTGTTGCAATAGTCCTTCTTCTGGTTTTGGAAGATGCTTGTCGAGCAGTTCATTTAGTTGCGCTTCGTCTTGCGGCCCAGCCGCACCATCAATTGGCTGACCTTCTTTTACCAACATTAGAGTAGGTAAGCCTCGCACACCAAATTGTGCGGTAATCTGCTGCTGCTCATCACAATTTACAGTGGCAAGTACCAAGCCTTCTGTATTTTTGCTTGCAATAGCTTCCACGATTGGCAGCATTTGCATTGAAGACTCATCCCATGGTGCATAAAAATACACAGCAACAAGTTTGTTTTGACTGTTGTCAACAATGACTTCTTTAAAATTTTCTACCGTAAGTGCGACTACATTTTCTGCCATAAGAGATATGATAATTAAGTGTAAGTTAGTAACACTTTGATTATGGAGCTAAATAATCGATTTACAAGCTATAATTTAGTTATCTATGTCAACTGCCTTGTTTGGTGAGGCGAAGCACTTTGCCATTGTCCGAATCAGTAAGCAAATAAATACTCCCATCCGGCGCTTGTGCAACGTCACGAATACGCTCGTCGCGTTCGGTAAGTAAATCTTCTTCATTGACGATTTGATTATTTTCGACCACTAGGCGCTTTAGGTACCTAAATTTTAAAGATCCAACAAAAAGATTGTTTTTCCATTCGGAGAATTCGTCTCCTGTATAAAACATCATGCCTGAGGGAGCGAAAGACGGCACCCAATACTTTGTAGGTTGTTCCATACCCACTTCAGCCGTCTTATCACTGATTACCGTACCATCATAATTAACGCCATAAGTAATTGCTGGCCATCCATAATTTTTCCCTTTTGAGAGTATATTTACTTCATCCCCACCTTTGGGTCCATGTTCATTTGTCCAAATATCGCCGCTAATAGGGTGTTTTGCCATCCCTTGCACATTCCGATGACCAAAAGTATATATCTCCGGTGCGTCTCCCGATATAAAAGGATTATCGCTTACAGCCTTCCCTTCCGTCGTCACCCTAACAACCGCCCCCAAGTGATTGTCAGTATTTTGCGCTTGTTCTTTGAAGGCTCCTCGGTCACCAAGGGATACGAACATATGCCCTTGATTGTCGAAAACAATACGACAACCAAAGTGAAAATTGCTTTCTGATTTTGGTAAAGCAACGAATATTGGCTTAACATTCTCCAAAACTTCACCATTCAAAACACCCGAATGCACTTCACTTCCCCAACCATTTTCGCCTTCCACATTTACACAGACATACACGCGTTTGTCTTGTGCATAATTCGGACTGATCGCAACGCCTAGGGTGCCGCCTTGACCTTTGGAGACTGCCTCAGGTAAACCTTTTATTGTTTCACTGAGTTGGTTGTCACTATTTAACTTTCGTAAACTACCGTTGCGCTCAGTGATCAAAGCATCACCATTGGGTAAAAACGCAATCCCCCATGGATGATTCAAACCCGAGGCTAACTCAGTTACTTGTATTTTTGAATAAGACGAGCTGGCAAATAAAAGGCCAGACAGGGCTGCAATGCCCACATACAACTGAATTTTACACATGATTTACCCGTTTTTTTTTACTGAACCAAACTCACTAGGTATGCCTATCTCACAAGGACACTACATAGCAATATCCACCGACACACTTGAAACTTTGCCGTGAATGGTGACTTAAACATACTTGATACGAAAACAACGGGACTTAGATTAGGATTTTTTGTGATTCCGGCTTTGCAGTAGTGAAAACAAAGGCTTTAACGAGCGCCCTTTACTTGAGGATAATGGCACAATGGCAACCTTGAAGGTATTTACAACAGCTTTCACTGCTGCAAATAATGTAAAGCCGTATTGATATCTTTTACTTCTTGCCCAAGATCACGTGGTAATGCATCGATATAGTTTGTTTTTGTCATCTCTTTTTTAATGAATTCGGTGCTATACAAATCATTGCCATGCCCTTGGATAAATCCTGATACAGGTAACTTTTCACGCTCGAGAAATTGAAGTAATTGAATAATGGCATGTTTATTTTCTCGCAAATACATCTCTTCATAGTGATCAGGAAGGTAAACTAACTGCTCCTTATGAATGTACGTCAGCATCATGTTTTTTGCATGTTGCATCTCGGTCAACTCGTACATGGTGACCTTCTGCGTTTCATCCGATAACGTCAGTCGATTGTTCACCACCAAAGCGTTCGTAGTTTGGTCTTTATTTAAGTCAAACGTTTCCGATACGTACTGCAATATTGGCGATGTTGTTACTAGCTGAATTCCACCAGCCAGAAGGTTAGGCAGTGCCCTGATATGGTCGTGATGATGATGACTAATGGAAACTCGCTTAATTGGCTTATCACTGATACTTTTAAAAACGCCAATACGCTCCTCCAGTCCTCTATCAAAAGCGTCGACAAGTAGAATGTAGTCTGAAAACTCTACAAACAATGAAACCGCAGCGTTTTTAGTAATCCAAGTAACGGTATCACTGAGTTGTTGAACCCTAATTTGACCATCCATAGTATCGGATTTTTTTGCCTCTTTTAGCTGTTTAGGCAGAGACAGGTGACTTAGCTCACTAAGGTCGTCGTTTACCACCTTAACAGCGTAAATAAATACTGCGGGATAAGCCGATTTTTCCCGCGATTTAACAATATAAGTAGGGGTAAGTTTGCCATTCGCTCTTATATGATTTCGATAGAGAAAACGCATTGTTGTGCTCCTAATAGTTTGAGTAGCGCTCAAAATATAGTGATTTTGTTTATCAATATTAAGGCATATTTCTTTGAGGATGAGGTGGCTCAAACATAACCTGTAAGTCAACTCTTCATGATTGATTTGAAGTTTGTTGGCGTTAATATCCACACTACTGTCAGACAGTACTTTAAGTAACCAAATGGGCTGAAGCATCGCGTGTTGTGTGAGTAAATCATCAAAAGGTTGTGCACGGTTTTGATATTCATTTAGTGCCAAATTTACCCGTTGTGACTGACCTTGTTTGTTCACGAGTAAAGTACCATATAGCCCTTGAAGGTATCGATAGTAGGAATGTTCGGTGAGCGACTGATTATCGAAATCTAAATGAAAAGTGGTAATTCCTGGACGATTACTAAAAGGCATTTCACGCGATAGTTCATACCCTTGATACATGTAGTTGGTACTATAATCGAAGCTAATTGAATTACCACCAAAATTACTTATTGGGGCGTCTTGAAAGTACGTTTTAAAAACATTGTTTAAAATGTCTTTTGCTGAAGGTTCATCGGTTTCGTTGGCAACTAACGCAAACGAAGCATTGAGTAAGACGGTAACTATGAGTACTTTTTTTAGAGGCATTTTAAACTGTGCTAAATCAGAGGCTTTAATATTATTCGAGCCTAGATTGAATAGTTTGGGATGTCCTAGAAATAAATATTAAGAATCGTTAAAAATTATTAAGAACCAATAAAAACAAATGGTTAAAAATCAATGTTAGGCCTTAGCTGTGTATAAAAAGGTTGCAGCTCCGGAGCTGATCTAATCGATTCATAAATGGGGTCAACAGTAAAATTCACGACATTGCGCTGCCTTTGGTCAATGGCCTGTAACATAAACTTAATTGCCCGTTCTTTTTCCCCAGCGTTTATGGCATATCTTGCATAGGAAAGAGGTGGCGTACCATGACCTACGTTGCTTGCTTCTTGTTTTTCATCCAGTAACCAATGATACACGCCTTGCAATCCAGTTTGAGCGAAGCGCTGAGTTAGGACGTGGATCTCTTGCTCAGAATAATCATTGTCTCGCAATATTTTCAGTAATGTTTTAAAGGCACTTTGCGCGTCGTTGTTGGCTTCATAAAAAGTAAGCGCAGCGAAGTTATATTGTGCCGATTCTCCATCAACATCCTCAAGATTTTTGAGCTCAGCTTCAGCCAAATCTAACTCACCCATCATAGTATAAATCCATACGGTGTTAGGTCGAGAGTAGCCTGTAGGGTCAAGCTTAATGTATTCGTATATATGATCCAGTGCTTGATTGAAACGACTGGTTTTCATTAAGAATTGAGCATATTGAAAATGTACTTGAGGATTGAATGGCGCAAGCGACACTGCTTCAGCGTGGTACTTTTGTGCTAAATCGATGTCCCAAGACAGGTTAAATTCAAGATTCGCTAATGCGAGTAATAGTTCCGGACTATTCCCCTCCAGCTCATACTGTCGTTCGAGCATCGTTCGAAATTTTGGGACCATTTCAACAGGTGATTGTTTGCTTGTATCCAATAGTTTTAGTTCTAAATTGACTAAATCGGTGTATACCAAGCCAAAATTTGGTTGTCGGTCTACGATCTTTTCCAAAACCGCCTTCGCCGCGATTAATGAACCATAATCTCCTAACGAAATGAGATAACGCGCATGCAAGAGCTCGTTTCGCGCATGATTGGTTAGGGTTTCGTCAGAAAAAGTGGGTGGATATTGTTGCCGATTCATCTGAAACACCAGTACAGTAGTAACTCCCACCGCTAATACTATGGAAAGAATGATCGCTTTTTTTTCCAAAAAAAACAATTGTCTGCGGTGATAACTTCTGTGTTTTGCCGATAAACTGATACCCCTGACCGGGGATTGTTTTGATAATTTGGGGCTGTTTAGGAGAGTCCCCCAGTGCCTTGCGTAAGTGACTAACCGCTACAGTGAGCACTTCCTCGGTAACGAATTTTCCTTTCCAAATTTCGTCAAACAAGACTTGCTTTGTGATTACTTGTTGCGGCTGTTGCATCATGAATAACAGCAGATTTAATGGTGTGTTTTCGATCCGTGCAAGTAATTCTCGACGCTTAAGATCTAAGAATACCTCGCCGGTAAGCGTGTTAAGCACCCTTTCATTGAGGATAATAAGATGGCTATTATTCACGCTGTGCAATGTTAATCAATAGAGACGGCTATGGGCTATATACACGATGGGCTCCATTCCTTCATCGTCACAGTAGAACACGACGATTATCACATCAGATTGTTTAGATATTACACAAGAAAATGTCTATTGCGAATAGTTGAGCTATATTAGTTTTACTTTGTATTTGTTTTTTATTGTATTCACAAACATAGCACCGGTTACACCATTAGCCCCAACTTCAATTTGAGTAGGTTTAGAAAGCATGGAGATCGTTGTTTTTAACGAGCGTCCTTTACAGGAATACTGATAGTCAGACTTGAGCTATCTTCAAAGTGTAATTTGGCTTCAAAATTTTGCCCGTTTGTGAAGGGCTCAGATAAGCCCATAAACATGAGGTGTTTTCCACCTGGCGCGAGCTGAACAGTCGAGTTGGGCGCGATTTCTATCCCGTCTTCGATTTCCTCCATGCTCATCACTTCGTCATTCACGAATGTTTCGTGAAGCTCTACCATGGACGCCACAGATTCATCGACCTCGACGCTAGATAACACAGCCACGTTTGATTCACTATGATTGGTAATAGATAAATATGCTGCGCCAGTGCGCGCGAATTTAAAAGTTTCACGCGCCCATGCGTCGTTTACACTCACGATCTCAGACATTTTAGTTGTATTAGCTTGTGTCGCAAAAACCAAGCTATTCCCTAAACCAAACCAAGCTAAAAAAAATATGGATGTGAGCAATCGTGGTGTCATTTTCATTCACATATTCCTTGTACAAATGGTAGAGATCAAATTGAGCGTAAACGCCCTATTTCCCCAGATATTTTTGGGAAGTAAGGCTCAGGCAAATAAGTCATTAGCTGCTCAAGCTTGTTACTTAATTCATGATAACTCTCTGCGGTCACATTAATGTGACCCATCTTGCGCTTTTCTCGCACTTCCTTGCCGTACCAGTGTAAATGACAGCCCGGAATGCTAATGAGATCGCGACTGAAAGAAGTACAACCGATGATATTAATCATCGCCGTTACTTTATTTGTATGCATCGCACCCAAGGGGAAATTTAAACACGCGCGTATATGCTGCTCAAATTGACAAGTTTCTGCGCCATTTTGCGTCCAATGCCCCGAGTTGTGCACCCGAGGCGCAATTTCATTCACCAATAAGCTGTCTCCCACTTGAAATAACTCAACCGCTAACACGCCTACGTAATCCAAGGCATTTGTTATTGCTGTGAATATTTCCTGAGCTTTCGCTTTTAACGCATCAGACAAATGTGTTGCCGGCGCTATTGACACATGAAGCTGTCCTTTGTGATGCAAATTTTCTGCAATATCAAAACACGCCGTTTTGCCGTCCTTCGTTCTAGCGCCAACTAGAGATATTTCGCGGTCAAAGTTGACCATTTTCTCAGCGACAATAGGTACAGTATCCAGATCTAAACTTGCCAACGCCGTTTTTATCCCTTCCATATCATCGGGAGACTGGTAACGCCATTGCCCATAACCGTCATAACCATCTCGTGAAGCCTTCAAAATCACTCGCTCACCCAAGGATTGAATAACATCCTCCAGCTCGGTAAACCTGCGAATGATTCGGTACTCAGCATTCGGAATACCACAACTATCTAACAACGCTTTTTCTCGAACCCTATCTGCCCCCGTCAAAATAGAACGAGCATTAGGCGACAACTTCCCACTTTCTTCTGCGATTGACAATAGTTCCTCGGGAACGTGCTCAAATTCAGCAGTGACAACATCAACATCGGCTAGGGCATAGTCTAGATTCAATTCCAACTTTTGCTTACTCACTGGGTGCAGAATTTCCCTGTTACTGACGTCAACAGCTTTTACATCTACTCCTAGCGGTGCTGCAGCCAAATACATCATTTGTGCCAATTGGCCCGCGCCATACACTAAAACTTTCATTCTAATTCCAAGCTTTGATTGGCAAGAACAGATTCAGTTTGTTGCTGTCTAAAAGCAATAATATTTTCACGTACGGCCTTGTTGTTTAGAGCGACAACCTGAGCGGCTAAAAGGCCAGCATTTGCGGCGCCTGCTTCACCAATCGCCAAGGTACCAACAGCGACCCCTTTTGGCATTTGCACAATTGAGAGCAATGAATCTAAACCATTTAATTGGCTTGAGAGAACTGGGCAACCAAACACCGGAAGGTGGGTGTGCGCGGCTATCATGCCTGGCAAGTGCGCTGCACCGCCAGCACCCGCAATAATGACTTGATAACCCTCATCTTCTGCTGATTCAGCAAAATCAACTAACAAATTGGGTGTACGGTGGGCAGATACAACCTGCGCCTTAAAGCTTACACCTAATTTTTTTAACATATTTGCTGCTTGCTGCATGGTAGGCCAGTCAGACTGTGATCCCATAACTATTGCTACTTGAGCCATATTTTTCACTTCTATTTAGTTAAGGTTGAGTGCACTTGTGGAATCGCCTCGTATATTTGCGCTATTCTTCGTAACACATCGTTCTACTTGAGTTGAGGCGATTTCGAGAGCGTAATTATCCCACCATTATAAAAGAATATGAATTGTAGCGCGACTATTTAGCATGCATGTAATCAATGGTCATGTTCGCAAGCAATTTCACACCTAATTTCATACCGCTGTCTTCCACATAGAATTCAGGCGTATGATGAGCAGGTGAGTCAGCTTCACTTACGTCCAAAGGTTTACCCCCCACCCACAAATAAATGCCTGGGACTTCTTTTTGGAAGAAAGAAAAGTCTTCAGCACCTGTCACAGCCTTGCTATTTATTACATTCTCTTGTCCAGCAGTTCTTATTAGCGAAGGTAACATTTTGTCCATCAGAGCAGGTTCGTTGTAGGTAATCGGATAGTTATAATCCAGAGGCAAAGTAAGCTCTGCTTCTGCTCTCATGCTCTGTGCAATACTATTAACCTTACGGGGCAAGGCTTCGTATATGTGCGAACGGGCTTGTTCATTCAAAGTACGAATAGTCCCGACCATTGTCACTTCCATCGGAATAATGTTGGATCGGTTGCCGCCGTGAATCGAACCAATAGTGATCACTGCTGCATCGTCAAGTAAGCGCAGTTCTCGACTGACGATAGTTTGTAAACCCATGATTACCTGAGCAGAAGTAGTAATGGGATCTACACTCTTCCAAGGATAGGCGCCGTGTGCTTGTTTACCTTTGATGACAATTTTAAAGGGGTCAACGGCTGCCATGATGCCACCGTGCCGATACCGCACTTTACCGACATCTGTGTTCGCGCTAATGTGTAAGCCAAAAATAACGTCAACATCGGGTTTTTTGAGCACTCCCTCTTCAACCATCACTTCAGCCCCTCCTCTCTCTCCACGCGGCGCGCCTTCTTCTGCAGGTTGAAAAATAAACTTAACCTTGCCTTTTAGTTTGTCCTTCATGCCGGTTAAAATTTCTGCGGCACCCATCAACATTGCCATATGAGTATCATGACCACAGGCATGCATAACAGGTACTGTATTCCCCTCAAATTCAGCTGTTTTAGTCGACTTGAAAGGCAAGTCATTCAGCTCTTTGACAGGTAAAGCATCCATGTCAGCCCGCAAAGCAACCGTTGGTCCTGGCTTACCTGAATCGAGTACAGCCACCACGCCTGTTATCGCTACACCCGTTTGGACATCAAGCCCTAAGTTTCTTAAATGTTTTTCCACATACTTAGCAGTTTCAAATTCCCTATTCGATAACTCTGGATGTTGGTGAAGGTGATGACGCCATTTAATCACTTTGCTCTCAATTAAATCAGCTTGTCTGGCTACTTCATCTGCATGCACAGAAGCACAAAACAGTATGAGTGAAAATAAGAAAATAGCTTTCATTTTGGTTCCTATCGTTGTCTAAGGTTGCTATTCACAAACAAGCTAAATTGATTTGAAACTTGTCAGGTATGAATGCGCCTGTGTTTTATTGTTATGGAAGTATCACTTTCAAATAATAGTTTTAGTGATTGCCACTTTTACAACCATGGCGATTGAGCACAATGATAGCGAAAAAAAGCACCATTTATAAGCCAATGATGTTGCCCACTTAAACGCAAGGTAAGCGAATACAATATACAAAAGTAAAAAGGCGAGCTTAGCGCTTAGCCAATGGTGTGCAAAGGGATATTGTCCAATGTAGTGCATTAAGAAAACAGCAGACAACACCAACCCAGTATCAATAAAGTGGGGTAATGATTTAAATACAAAGTGCTGTTTAAGTCTTGGCCATTGTAAACACAGCAAAAACCGTAGTATAAACAATAGAACACTTGTCATTGCCAATGCTATGTGAAAGTACTTTACTATTTGATACAAGACTGTGTTTCCAAACAAAAAAGGCCAGCTTGAAGCGCTGACCTTTTAGAGTAACCGTGCAAAAGTAGTTTTATCCCTTTTGCCTTTTCATCGATTCAAAAAACTCGTCGTTGGTTTTCGTCATTGACAGCTTACTGATCAAAAACTCCATTGCGTCTATTTCAGACATTTCATGGACGATTTTACGTAATATCCACATTTTCTGAAGTTCATCTTGTGAGGTCAGCAATTCTTCTCGACGCGTACCAGAACGGTTGAAGTCAATCGCTGGGAAAACACGCTTTTCAGCAATTTTGCGATTCAGGTGTAATTCCATATTACCCGTGCCTTTAAACTCTTCATAGATGACCTCATCCATTTTAGAGCCAGTATCAATAAGCGCCGTGGCAATAATTGTTAGGCTTCCACCCTCTTCAACATTACGAGCCGCACCAAAGAAACGCTTAGGTTTATGTAAGGCATTTGCATCAACACCACCCGTCAGCACTTTACCGGATGAAGGGATAACGGTGTTGTATGCGCGAGCAAGGCGAGTGATAGAATCTAGTAAAATAACGACGTCTTTTTTATGTTCAACCAGTCGTTTTGCTTTTTCGATTACCATTTCAGCCACTTGGACATGGCGACTGGCAGGCTCATCAAAGGTTGAGGCGACCACCTCACCTTGCACCAAACGTTGCATTTCCGTCACTTCTTCAGGACGCTCGTCAATAAGCAATACCATTAGTTGCGTCTCAGGATGGTTAGCCGCAATCGATTGCGCAATATTTTGCAAAAGTAATGTTTTACCTGCTTTTGGAGGAGCAACAATCAAACCACGCTGACCACATCCAACCGGTGAAGCAAGATCCAGTACACGCGCAGTGATGTCTTCGGTACTACCATTTCCGCGCTCCATTCTCAAACGAGAGTTAGCATGCAGAGGTGTCAAGTTTTCAAAGAGGATCTTATTTCGAGAATTTTCTGGCTTGTCAAAATTGACTTCTCTAATTTTGAGCAATGCAAAATAGCGCTCACTGTCTTTCGGAGGCCTAATTTTTCCGGAGATTGTGTCACCCGTTCGCAAATTGAAACGGCGAATCTGGCTAGGAGACACATAAATATCGTCGGGACCGGCTAAATAAGAAGAGTCTCCCGACCTTAAAAAACCGAATCCATCTTGCAGGATCTCCAATACACCATCCCCAAAAATATCTTCCCCGCCTTTAGCGTGGGCTTTTAAAATTGAGAATATGATATCTTGCTTACGGGCGCGGGCTAAATTTTCTAAGCCCATTTTTTCGGCTAGCTCAACTAGCTCGCTGATAGGTTTTTGTTTAAGTTCAGTTAAATTCATGTTGGGGGGTCTTTTTAATGTACAAGCACGTACGACTTAGGTTCTCTGTATGTTGTTTCGATTTGTTAGAAGCTTAATCTTTGCAAGTTTGATGGCTTAATCGCTTTAAGGAGATATTTGCCAATGGAAAAGTGTATCACCCAGAAAAGAAGTAGTTACTTTGGTGAATTGTTAATAATTTAGCACTAATTATTTAATGCGTCTAGTTTTCTATAAAAATAATGCAAAGATTACTTTTTCGTTTTCAAACCTTAGCTACTTTTTCACACTCTCTATATTATTCCCGCATGTTCAAATAGTATTTTGCTGAATACTTTCAGCGATATTTGAGGCTGTTTAGTCGGCAAATATAAAATATTCGCTTTGGGCAAAATAGCACAATTCAGCGCTGCTTGTCTTATTAAAAATACAATTCGTGAACCCTAACTTTTTAAGAGAAGTATTTAAAACACACATTCGCCATTGACTACATTTATTGATATTTGAATCGCTCATTTTGTTTTTGCCACCGTATTGCAAATTAACCCAAATGCACATCTTCATTGTTGTATGACAGTGTTTAATATTTTTTTTCACCAAGTTAATGTATACATTATATTTTTTCAAACTTTGCATGAAAATATTGAAATTTATCATTTTTAACTTACTGATTATGATATTTAATTTTTTTACCCATGAGTTTTTTATTTTATTGGTGAACAACCATTTCAAGAGTAAAACATTTTCCCTTGAAATTTCATTGATTTAATCAAAAATGCTACTTGTTCAACTCGAAACTAACCTAAATTTTCAAAGATCCCACAGTAAGCAAGATCAAATATAGCCTCTGGATCCCTTCGTTGAAATGGGTGTATTGTGTTATTTAGTTGTTTGCTAATTGTTAACATTCAACCTACTTTGAACAAAAATATCTATCTTTAGTCGTTAGGTCTGACTACGGTAAATTGAAAATTATCCCTAAGGGAGACACACATGAAGAACACGGGAACAAGGTTTAAGCTAAGCGCTTTAACCTTGGCAATACTTGCCAACTCATCAGGCGTCTATGCTGATCAGCAAGCCGCCGAAGAAGAAGTAGCCAACACAGAAGTTAATCAGAGTCCTGATAATTCGAGCAAAAAGGAAAAAGATACCGTTGAAGTCATAAAGGTATCTGGATTTAAAGGTAGCTTATTAAAAGCGATGAACGAAAAACGCTTCAGTAAAAACGTATCAGACTCAATTTTTGCTGAGGATATTGGTAAATCTACAGACCAAAATATTGCCGATGCGTTGTCCCGCGTTACTGGTGTTTCTATACAGAGTCAAGACGGAGAAGGTACGAGAGTTACAGTACGGGGCGCAAACCCTGACCAAAACGTAATAACGCTAAATGGTGTAACTTTGACGAGTTCTGATTTCAATCAATCAGTCGATTTAAGTGCATTTTCTTCGGATGTACTATCCAGTATCAATGTTGTCAAAACACCCAGTGCTGACCATGATGAAGGTTCGTTGGGCGCATCAATTCAACTTAATACTGTCAAGCCACTCAATGTAGGCCAAGATATAAAGAGACTAACTCTTCAAGGGCGTTACAATGATTTTTCAGAAGAAGAAGACTACAAAATATCTGGCACTTTCTCCAAAACATTTAACGACAATACCTTTGGCCTCTTAGTCACTGCATATGACGAAACCAGTTCAATCAGAAGAGACGAACTTAGGATAAGCAGATACACCGCAGAGCAGGTTGATATAGCGCGAGACCTCGAAGGTAAAATAATCACAAATTTCATGGCGCTAGCTCCAACAGACGTCGAATATGGTTTGTATACCAACCAAAGGAATCGTCAAGGCGTAGATGCGACATTTCAGTATCAACCTACTGACGAGACTGATATCGTATTAAACCTGAACTGGGCGAATCAAGATGTTATCGATACCAATCACAGTGTAAATATTAGGCCTAGAGTCGATCTTAAAAACTACCAAGAAGGCGTGGTAAACGTTAATGCTGTGAATGTTTTCCCAGATAGCATTCCAACATTTTCAGATCCTCAAGAAGATTGGGCTACTTTTGACCCAGAAAGCAGAACCCTTCTCAAGTCATTGGGAAGATTTGGTGATGGAGGGATGCAACGAAGAAACGGCGGCGGCACCACTGTCAATAAAGTAGCCAACTTAAATGTCACTCACTACTTTTCCGATTCATTTTCAATGGAGGTAGGGCTAAATTATTCAAATACTCACTTAGAGCCTACAAATAACGTTACTATGAATCTGCTCAATAACAAGGTTTGGGCACAAGTAAAAGCGCGGGCTAGCGAGTACGGAACACCACACACAGGTATACAACCAGCGGGTTACGACTGTACATCCGGAATTTGTGAATTAGTATTTGGTGACGGGTTTGTTTCACTTAATGATCCCGAAGTAACCGGTGATGAATTCTCACGCTCAGCGTTTAATCCAGATGACATAGCCTCGCAAGGTGTAAATTGGATGGCACTTAGCGAACAGGAAGTCGACGATACACAGCGTACAGCATTTTTAGACTTCGATTGGGAAGTAGATTTCGCGGGCATCACTAGTTTTGAGTTTGGTGCAAAATATTCCAAACGAGAAAAATTTGTCGACGACCAACTAGGCCAATTCAGAACAACAACCCAACCAATTGCAATTACTCGCTTCGACTCTGAGGGTAATCCAATCGGTCTGAAAGCTATCATTACAGGTGCTAACATTGGCTCAATCACCGCGGATAACTTTATTTCGGACGAACCCTTTCCTGTAGACGACTTTATGGCTGCTTTTGGTGTCTCTCGGAACAACATTACTGATGGCTGGACATTGGTCGACGAGGAAAAATTACTCGAACTTGCTTATGGTTTGGATGGAAACAATTTAGAGGTCGATGATTCCAGAACACGCCGCGTGAACTTGGAAAACTTCGCAACATATTTTAAAACCAACTTTGAGTATGTTGGTGGTAAACTAACAGGTGATGTTGGTATTAGGTACGTGCGCACCGATGTTGAAACATTTGGCAGCTCAGGGGCTAGGTTTTATAGCAGTACCTTCAACAGGACGTATGACCCATTTGTTTGGCGACAGCTTAGAAACCCAGAACTGGACACCTGCAACACAGACAATTTGTTTGCCCCATACCCCGCTGGGCAGCTAAGGTTTAATAGAATAGATGGCAACGGATGGGACCGCATAACTGATCCTGACAATCCCACGCGTTTACCCCAGGATCCGGCTGGTTACCCATGTTTTGATCCAAGGACAACACAGAATGCTTCTCAGGGAGGCTGGTGGTGGAACTGGCGTCATAGTGACATTACAACTTTGGTGCAAAATGTTTTTGATGATGACCCCTCAGTAAACAGAGACGACAGCATCAGAACATTTACTACAGTTGGCTCAAATACCTATGATTTGTTCTTACCGAGTTTAAACATTAATTATCAGCTCGCCGATGACTTGATTGGCCGCTTTGCAGCATCTAAAACGATGTCACGCCCGCCTATTGATAGCCTCAAACCTGGGTTTAATTTAAATGAAGGTATTTGGGGTGACGCTGCAACAACAACACGTGGTTCAAATATTACACTAAATAACCCTAAGTTGTTGCCGCAAGAGTCAATTAACTTAGATCTATCTCTTGAGTGGTATTTTAACGAAAGTAGTTTGCTTTCGGTTGCAGTATTTCATAAAGACATGTCTGATTTTATTGAGAATGAGACATCTATTGTTTATGCAGATGATTTACGTGATAAGGATCTAGAAGGCTACGATGCAGCCAATCTGATTCGCTCCGAGGAACAAATCAGAGAATACTTTGCGCAATTCCCAACTGGATATGAAGCGATTGGCAATGCTGGTTGTATGCCTCGCAGAGCGACTGTCGGTCAAGTGAGTGAAGAATGGTTTTACGATGATTCCGATTTAATTAATTATTGCGCAATTTTTGATGCTCGAAAGACAATCAACGGAAAAGGCGCAACGATTACAGGTATTGAGTTCTCTCACTCCCAAGTATATGACTTTTTACCGGGAATATGGTCTGGCCTAGGTTCCACAATGAATTACACCTACCAAGAAAGTGCTACTGACGAACAGGAATCCACAATAGAAGCAGGTAAAATACTACCGCAATTTCCGCGCGCTTGGACACCAAAGCATAGTTACAATGCAACGGTATTTTGGGAACAAGACGGGCATCAAATTCGTTTAGCTTACCGCGGAAAATCCGACGAATTAGTCAATAGATTTTCGCGTGAGGGAGCTGTTTGGCAAGAAGGCAATGGTACTTTCGACTTCTCAGCAAACTATAAAGTCAACGAGAATGTCCTCATATCATTTCAAGCCATCAATCTCACCGATGAAGGTGTTAGACGCTACTACACAAGTAGAGAACATTTGTTGGGAGATGTAGATGATCAAGGTAATGAAATTCCATTCAACGAAGGTAACGCACTAGAAGACAATGTCAACAAAAGCAGAACTCAGCTACTGCAAACAAATGGCCGCACCTTCCGTGTTGGCTTACGCGTTAATTTTTAGAGTGAAGGATTATCAAGATGAAATTTAAATATAAAAACTTATTAGTACCAGCAGTAATCACTGCACTCTATGGTTGTGGTAGTGGTACAGACAACGAAATCGTGAGAGTAGAAAACAACTCTCCCCCTGTTTTGGATCCAACGGCTCTGGTTGTAGAGGGTTTAAGTAGCACATACCTAAATGATAATGAACAACTTGAATGGGAGTTTCGGTTTAAAGAGAGCGAAGATAAGTTTCCTGACTTATTAACCAGCAGCTCAGATCCAGTTGACTTTTTCGATATTGATTTGCTGACGGGAATAAGTGATGCCGATAATGCTTCGGTACTTAGGGTAGAAAAAGTTCAATTTGTGTGGCAAGGCCCAGACTGCTCACTGACTGCAACCAACTCAGTTAATTATCCGGAAATATGTAATCCAATCTACGAAGCTTTAGGCTTCCTAGACGAAGAAGGTAATGTCATAAACACTACGCCTGCACAAGATCTGGAAATTAGGGAGCTTCAAAATCTACCCGTCACAAACGGTATTATTTATGGTTTTGAGCTGTTCGAGAACTTTTTACGCGTTACACCGACTGAGTTCGAACCAATACTCGTAACGGGGGAAACATCTCAACTTCACATGGCATATGTCGTCACTGACGGAGAAACTGAGGTTGCGCGTCGACTTAAAGTAATAATTGACGGAGAGGACGAAGCACCCCAATTTATTCAGCTAGATAGCAACGGCGATCCCATTTTAGACCCAGATACTGGCGAATCAATGCCAATAGACCAAGTCATGATGCCAATATCTGAAAAATCGTCGCCAATTACATTCAATATTATTGAGGGAATATTCGATCAAGACATTGAAGATGTTCAAGACCTTATACTAAATATTGGTGCCCTCGAAAATACCTATCAACCCATTCATTATCAAATTGAAAGACTAAATGTCATTGGTATGACGCCTCCGGAGGGTTTACCTGCTGGCGTATTCAATGACAGTAATTCTACAAGAGTATGGACAGAGGAAAGGGGAATTATTGAATATAACGTAACAGTTGACCCATCCCCGTATGCTGATTTACTTGAGAGAGGGGACAATGTTGAACTCGAATTCAAATTCCAAGTAACAGATGGTACAAATTTTGTGGATCGTAGCTTCTTCGTCACAATAAAAGGGGCTGATTTGTTTAATCCACCGGAATTCGAGGAGCCTGTTTTAACCCAATCATTACAAACCTCAGGTGAAGCTGTAACCTTTAATTTAAAAGAAGGTGTACTTGACTTAGATGGTGATCCGATTGAGATTATAGACTTCACTCCAGCAGAGGGAAGTACTGGATTTGGTGTTGATCTATCAAACCCCAATGCAGTGCGCGTTGATCCATACGGCTTCCTAAATCTCGCACCTGGCGAAGAAAAGGTACTTTCGTATACATATAGGTTAACTGATGGTGGTTTAACCTCAGATGAACGAGAGCTACGTGTTGTACTAACAGGAGCTAACCCCAATCTATTCCACGTCGGCAACCCTGACTCAAATGGATTCGAAGGAGGCTCGTTGGATGGCACTGCTTTTAGCGGTGATACAAGTATATTGAGCGTGACTTCTGAAGCTGCATATTCAGGAGAATACGGTTTAAATAACGCACAAGGTGGTACTTTCTTAGAGCTAGAACAAGAAGGTATAGAGCAAGGAAAAATAGAAGAAGGAGATGATTATTATATCAACTTCTTTGCAAAACAGAGTGCCGCTTGGGGCGGCGCAAGGGTCACTTTCAATAAGAATGCAGACGCGGCTGACTCATTTCAGATTGAAACTTCCCCAACTAGGGGAACGGCTGATTGGTTTGAGCATACTCTTACTTATGTTAATGCTGACGAGTTTTTCCAAACAGATTCAATATTTGACTTAACTTTCCGTCTTGATCAAGGTTCATTTGATGATTTTTCTATGGTCAAGTACGAATATACTCGTGCTAGAGATCTAGTGTCAGAAGGCCAATTCAGCCAAGGCGTAGCAGGCGGATGGCAAGTAATTGGAGATGGAACGCTTGCAGTAACAGAAGAAGCCAATAGAGTGCAAAATGTTGATGACTTGCAATACGGTCTTGAGGTGACTGCCGGCCCAGAAGGAGCCCAGCTCATCCTAGACTCATCGCAATTGTTGCAAGGTGCTGTTAAGCCAGGTATGCGGTATATCGTTCAATTTGATTTGAGAAACCCTAGCTACTCTGATCCTGCTGGTGCCAATCCATCAGTGATAAATGTTAGAATAGTTGACGAAAACGGTTCTGCATATGTCAGAAAAGCAGGCTTTGCTGAGGCTTCAGCAACGGCTTGGAACACCTATGCTTATCACTTGAATACTGTTTCAGTCGCTACTGATTGGCAAGGTACGCCGTATGCTTATGATCCTGAATTTGATTGGGAAAATGCAGATGTACAGCTACAATTTGACATACCAGCCGGTCAGACTTTCCAGTTGGACAATATTAGGATGTTCCCTGTGCCACAATAACAATTAATCAGTGCAATTTTAGGTTGCTATTTAAAAAGCTCGGCTTGCTTTTATTCCGAGCTTTTTTAATTTTAAAAGCTAATTCAGGTAAAGCACTAAACAAGGAAGCAATTTTGAAAATTAACACAACTAAAGTCGTTATCGCAGGCGGCGGCACTGCAGGCTGGATGACAGCTGTAGCGATGTGTAAACTTATTAAAAATATAGATGTAACCCTTGTCGAATCTGAAGAGATAGGAACAATTGGTGTAGGTGAGGCTACTATCCCTACGCTTCAGTTTTTCCACGAAATCCTTGACATAAACGAGGCTGATTTTTTACGTGAAACTCAGGGCACATTTAAACTGGGAATTAAATTTGAAAATTGGAAACAAATAGAACACAGTTACATCCATGCTTTTGGTAAAACAGGTAAAGACTGCTGGGCATGTGATTTTCAACATTTCTGGGTAAAAGCTCAAAAGCTTGGTCTGACTAACGAATTCGGTGATTTTTGTGTTGAACAGGTTGCTGCCAGCCTAGGAAAATTTGCTAGGGTAAAAAACAATGGAATTAACTACGCATACCATATTGACGCAAGTAAATATACGCTATATCTACGGAAAATATGTGAACAACGAGGACTGAAAAGAATAGAGGGCAAAATTCAGAGCGTTGAATTGAACAAAGACAATGGTAAGGTTCGAGCTTTGAAACTCAGCTCGGGTAAAGAACTGCCTGGAGACTTGTTTATTGACTGTACAGGTCAACGTGGACTGCTTATTGGTCAAGCTTTGAAAACAGAGTATAAAGATTGGTCAAATTGGCTCCCCAATGACCGCGCTATTGCTTTGCAATCGACCTCAGTTGAGCCACCAAAGCCTTACACTCGCTCAATCGCTCATTCTTGTGGGTGGCAATGGCGCATTCCTCTGCAAAATCGCGTTGGAAATGGAATTGTCTATAGTAGTAAATACATGTCTGACAACGATGCAGAAAAGCTTCTTTTTAAACACATTGATGGGCAGCCCCTAACGTCACCAAAATTGATTGAGTTTAAGACTGGGAGCCGTCGTCTGCACTGGAATAAGAATTGTGTAGCGATTGGCCTTTCCTCAGCTTTTCTCGAACCATTGGAATCCACGAGTATTCACCTTATTCAGCGCTCTATAATCAGGCTACTCAAATTATTCCCTTCAAATGGTATTCTCCAGAGTCATGTAGATGAGTTTAATCAGCAAACCGCTGTTGATATCGAGGCAATTCGCGATTTTATCATTATGCACTACGTTGTAACTGAACGAGACGACAGTGCTTACTGGCGTTATTTTAAAGGCATAAAGCTGCCTAAGAATTTGCATCATAGATTGCGTTTATTTGAAGAATCAGGACATATATGTCTTAAAAATGGTGAGCTCTTTGAAGATTCTTGGATGCAGGTTTTGATAGGACAGGGCTTAATCCCTAAATATTATCATCCTATCGTGGACAACATGAGTGATGCTGAACTTAAGCAATTCATCAATATGATGAAAGATCGTGAACTAAAACGCGCTAATTCCTTACCATCGCATCAAAGTTTTATTGATGAATATTGCAAAACAGCACTAACTAAAATGTGACTATCCAAGCCAGCTCTTTCTAAAAGTACAAGCGCCATTATTACCAGTATCGAAACAATTAATTTCATAATTTATCAATTATTTCTAAGATATTTCCAGATATAGTGGTCTCAATCTAACCACATACTCAAGGATTTTCTTATGCCAAGACCACCGCTCCCACCTTTTACAGAAAGCTCTGCAAAGGAAAAAATTCGCCTTGCCGAGGATGGCTGGAACTCCAGAGATCCGAAGCGAGTCGCTCTCGCCTACACCGAAGATTGCCCATGGCGCAATCGCGCTGAATTCATTCAAGGCAGGGAAGAAATAGAAGCATTCTTACAGCGCAAATGGACGCGCGAATTAGACTATCGCTTAATAAAAGAATTGTGGGCATACACAGATAATCGCATAGCGGTGAGATTTGCGTATGAGTTCCGAGATGATTCAGACCAATGGTTTAGAGCATATGGAAACGAAAATTGGGAATTTAATGAAGACGGTCTAATGAAACAAAGAATAGCAAGTATTAATGAGCATCCGATCTCTGAGGGAGAAAGAAAATTCGATTGGCCACTTGGTAGACGACCAGATGATTTTCCAAGCTTGAGCGAGCTTGGGTTTTAATTGAGAAAACCGGTTTTACAAAATTTAATAAACAACTTAAGAGTAAACAACTATGAATGCTAAATTTTCAAAAGAAAACAGCCCCATCAAGTTATATAGAAACCCACTATCAGGTCATTGCCACAGGGTGGAACTGATGCTGTCGTTCTTAGATATTCCTTACGAAACGATCGATTTAGATATGGCAAATGGCGCTCACAAAGCGCCCGAATATCTAAAAATCAGTCCGTTTGGTCAAGTCCCAGCCATTGACGACAATGGATTTACACTTGCTGACTCAAATGCAATTATTATTTATTTGAACAACAAGTACAATGATGGGTATGAATGGTACCCTGAAGATCCAGTCAAAGCTGCCGAAGTACAACGATGGTTGTCAGTTGCTGCGGGAGAAATAGCCTATGGCCCTTGCGCCGTACGTTTAGTTAAAGTATTCGGTGCGGGACTAGACTATGAAGGGGCTAAACAAAAAACGCTTGGGCTGTTTTCGGTACTGGAGCCCATACTTCAAGATAGAGATTTTCTAGCGGGAAATGTGATTACTTTGGCAGATGTGGCAGGCTACAGTTACATCTCTCATGTGCCAGAGGGTGGGGTATCACTAGAACCGTATCCATCTATACAAGCTTGGTTGGCGAAGATAGAAGCACATCCTAGATTTGTTGGCATGAAACGCTCACCAGAACCCACTGAATAGATATTGCCTTTGTTAGGAGACAAACATGTCAGACAACAAAAAATCCCAATTTCATCGGGCTGAAATAGCAGTACAAGAAAAATTAGGCGTTGCTGACATGGTTGCGCAATATAGTGAGGGGTTTGTCAGGCCAGCAATGCCGAATCAACATCGCGAGTTCTTTGAGAACCTCAATATGGTCATTGTCGCAATGGTTGACCATGAGGGCTATCCTTAGGCTCTTCCATTGTTTGGCAAGGCTGGTTTTATTCAATCCCCTAATGACAAAACACTCACTATTTCCTCAATCCCCAATTTGAAAGAAACGCTCAACTTAGATTTTACTCAAGATAAAAAAATAGGTTTAGTTGGGGTGGAATTACACACGCGAAGACGCAACAGAATGAATGGGCGCATTAAACATATAGGAAGTGAAGAATTTTCTATCAGTGTAGAACAAAGCTTTGGGAATTGTCCGCAATATATCCAAAAACGTCATCTGAATGGAGCAATAAACACAAAAAGGAATATACCCAGTTCTCTAGGCCTTGATAGCTCACCCTCAAAACAAACAAGGAGACTCGTTTCACAAGCGGATACATTCTTTATTGCATCACGCACAAAAATTTTTTCAGAGGATGAGCGATGTGGCATCGATGCATCCCATCGAGGTGGAAAACCTGGTTTTGTAAAAATTGATGGTGACACACTATATTTTCCAGACTTTAGTGGAAACAGATTTTTCAATACGCTTGGCAACATTAAATCAGATGGCCGAGTAGGACTATTTTTCCCAAATTTTTCTAATGGTGAGGCCGTATTTATTTCAGGAGATGCCTCTATTATTTGGGACGAAGCCATCAGCGCAAAAGTTGAAGGTGCAGAACGCGTTATATCAATAAAGATACGCAATAGCATTTTTATTCCTGATTACTTGGAAATGACCGGTGAATTGGAAGAAATGTCCCCCTCCCTAACCAACACTGGTACTTGGCCTAATGATACAGGGACAAAACAAAGCTCAGGTTTATTTACAATAATTAATAAACGAAAAGAAAGTCGTGATATTACTTCTTTTTACCTCGCTCCAAAAAGTATCAACTCAACATTGAAGCAATACGTGCCAGGGCAATTTTTACCTATTGGTGTAAAGCAAGAAGGAACGAGTGAGCTAATTAATCGTAGTTATACCTTATCGCGAGCTCCAGCCGATGATAGCTACCGGATTTCCGTAAAACGAGAAAAGAACGGAACGGTTTCGCGTATTTTACATGATGAACTTCATGTTGGTGACACTATTCAAGCTGGTCAGCCTGCAGGACAGTTTACTTTAGCGGAAAATGAGCATTCGATTGTTTTCCTGTCGGGGGGAGTGGGTATAACCCCAATGTTAGCCATGCTAGAGAGTCTGGTAAAGAAGTACGAAAGAGATAAACAAGTAAAAAAAGTGTGGTTCATACACGGTACGCAAAGCCCTGAAACCCTTGCATTTTTGAACGAACTAAATACATACACGACTCGCTATTCATGGTTAAACACACACATCATCTTTTCGCGTTCTCTTCCAAATAACAGGAATATGGACGTAAAAATAAACTCAGGGAGAGTAAATATTGAGTTACTCAAACAAATTTTGCCTTTCGATCACTACGATTTTTACCTTTGCGGTTCTGAACCCTTTATGCGTCAACTATACTCAGGCTTGACAGGTATGGGTATTAAACCTTCTAACATTTTTTATGAATTCTTTGGGCAAGGTAGCATTGAAGAGTCAAATAACGAGGGGTTAGAGACAGCGGAAGAGACGGAAATTCATTTTACAAAAAGCAATATAAAAGCAAGGTGGACTCAAGAAGAAGGCTCGCTACTTGAATTTGCAGAAAAACAGGGGCTAAAGCCTATGTATAGCTGCAGAGTAGGTAATTGTGGTGCGTGCAGTTGTGGTGTAAACAATGGTGATGTCACCTATTCAAATGTGCCATCATTTATCGCCGACGAGGGTAAAGTATTACTTTGCAGCGCTACACCCAAACGGGGAACAACGACACTTTCGATAGACTTGTAAAACAAGTCTATTGTTGGGATATGTTAATAAACGGGTTTTCTCGCAGTCGTTCTACAGCCAAGTCTATAAATGAGCGAATTTTTGCATTCGCTCTCCGGCCTTCAACATGGACAACGCTTACCGGTAGTGGCGAACCTTCATAAGCTGTCAACATAGGACGCAGGGTTCCTTTTGAAAGCTCTTCCCCGACCTGGTATGACATTAGTCTGGTAATGCCAAATCCATCAAGTGCAGCTGACAAAGCAGCTATATTTTGGTTGCAGCGCAATCGTGGCGATAACTTGACAGTCTCAGTCGTACCGGCACCACTATTCTGAAATTCCCATACCGTCTTACTTTCAAAGGTAGTGGGGTAAATAATGTCATGCTCGCACAATTCTGAAGGATACTTAGGGACACCTCTTCTCTTTATGTATCTGGGCGATGCGCATACAATTCGTCGCACTTCGCCTACTTTCGTTGCATACAGAGTAGAATCTTTTAGATGTCCAATTCTAATTGCAACATCTAGTTCCTCTTCAAGTAAATTAGTCACTCGGTCATAGAACATAGCTTTCACCGAAACCGCGGGATTGTTATTCAAGTATTCTTGAACAATTGGAATAATATGCTTTTGTCCAAACAAAACTGGAGCGGTTACAGTTAACACACCTTTTGGCTTACTGTACACCCCTGCTGCTTCTGCTTCTGTCAAAACCTCCAGTACTTTTTCAGAATCATGAAGAAACCTCGCGCCAGCTTCGGTCAACCGAACCAATCGCGTAGTGTAAGCGATCAAAATAGACCGTTCTTCTTTTACTAAGTTGAGCCCCTAAAATGAGGTCATTGATTAAG
>NZ_JBHRSW010000035.1:0-1588 GCF_042646125.1 Agaribacter flavus | reverse complement strand
AGTTTAAAAAAAGCAACATCACATCCAATCAGTTTGAAATCCTGAAAGTGGGTGCGGAATGACAGATAATGCAATTGTAATTTCAAAAAACCTTATAGGCTCCAGCATAATCAACCCTAATTTTTAATTATTCGACAAATACGATAAACCTAAATATTGGCAGGTGAGCTCAGTTAACTCAAAAGTAAGCGTAACTAATATAGACTCTTGGACAGGACCCAGTTGTTTAAAGTATTCTTTAAAGGGGCACAATGAAGCAAAGGCATCTGTGACTCGAAGAATTGCTTGTAACTCTGGCCAATTAGTTATTGGCTCTGTTAAAATCAAATGGTTGAAGAGCACGCCAAGTGAAAAAGAGGTTCGTTTTACTAGCAAATTAAATTTTTTCGATCGAGCTGGCCTCAAATCAGATGAAATAAACGTCAAGTCAATCAATTTATCGGCGAGAGGCTCTCAGAGTATTCACAGAGACTGGATACATGTGCCGATTATCGCAAGCGCTGCTATTGGTTGCGCGTTCGTTGAAATAGAGTTAAGAGTTACAAAGACTAAGACTTTTACAGAGGGTGAAAAAGTCATACTACTAGATTCAATAATAGCCAACATTATGTAAATAGACGAAAAGTGTCTATTTTCTTTACAGACTATATTTTTTAATATCTAGAAAACCACTTAATACACTGTTATAAAAGCTTTTTTACACAATGGCACGATTATAGCAAACTCCATGTAGTTCACTAATCTTTGGAGAAGAAGAAAGATGTCTTTCAACATTTTTAAGAAAATATGTACCTCAGCGTTGTTGGTATGCGCAGCATTTAGTAGCAAAGCCGCCATAATTTCCGCTGATGCATTTATCTCTGGCAATACGTTTGATCAAGAGTTGGTAATTAATAATTCTTCGGACTCAGCAGCAATAACAAGTATAACTTGGGACTTGAGTTCTTTATCAGCTAATGGGATTTGTTTCGATACATTATCGGCAAGCTGCCACCCGTCTGGTGGTGCCGATTTTGTCGCGCTTACTGGAGCATTGACGACTGGGTTCTCGGTTGCGTTCGGGAGTTCAATAGCAAGCCCAACATTTTTGGACAAGCTAATACTTTCATTCACTAGTTTCAATGCAGGAGATGCATTTGGATTTAAAATCGACATTGATAACAATACAAACGGTTCTGTTTTCGGCAACGACCTAATTGGTTCAACGATGATTTTTGAATTTTCAGACGGTTCGTTTTTAAGTGGCGTTTTCGGGAATGTTGCATCAGATAATTTAGCCACAAGACTTTCTAGTCTTACATCAGCAGCTGAGGTTAATGCACCGCCTGTTTTCAGTTTCATTTCACTCTTTCTTGTAGGATTTTTTGCTAGAAAGGTTTTAAATAATTAAAAAAATCAGTGTCGGAAAAAGCGTCCTTGCTTTCGAATGGACGCTTTTTTTATGCCATTTGACTACTGCCGATATAAAATTAGCACTAATAGTGTTTCGGCGTTTGTTAACATAGTTGTCGTGTTTTTAAGCTACTTCTTTCTCTAGTTTTTGACCGTCATCGTCTGGGTTTAAATACACTTCCGTCACTGGCTCCCA
>NZ_JBHRSW010000034.1:0-4507 GCF_042646125.1 Agaribacter flavus | reverse complement strand
AATCTGCAATGCATCAAAAAAGCCTTAAAGTCAGCTGTCACAGAGGGTAGTAAATAGTGTTAATCCATCTTATACTCCTCACAAGTGTTCTCTTGATTTGGCTCAATAATATGAGTGTCGGTTTCATTTTAAGATCATGTCAGCTTAAAAACATGAAACAGCGAATATGAAAGAAACAGACAATCATTTATGCGAAGACGGCGATAAGCTAATTTGCGTACTGACGAACATCATTCAGCATATAGTTAGAATACTAGCTGTATTGATGACAATCGTAATCGTTTTTTGCGTCATCGATGTGGGTGTCGTTATGTATAAAAAACTTATACATTCAAATTATTTTCTTCTTGAGCTAAGTGATATTTTTGTCATTTTTGCATCCTTTCTTGCTGTACTAATCGCGATTGAAATATTTATCAATATCACGCTATACCTTCGCGATGATGTGATCCATATAAAACTAGTTGTCGCCACGGCACTAATGGCTATTGCTAGAAAGGTCATCGTTTTGGATTTTACTTCCATCGAGCACGAATACCTCTTAGGAATAGCAGCAATCGTCATATCGTTAGGATTTACCTATTTTTTAGTTTCATTAAAGGCCAGAACTTAATTTCAAAAAACCTGAGGATTCAATTATGTTTTACAAGCAAAATGTTTTACTTCTTATTACAGACAAGATAGCTAGCGAAGACCTTATAAAGGAAGCGCTTAGTCATACTCAAAAACTGGGTGGTCAATTATATTGTCGAGTATTGGTGCCGAAGTTCCCTAAAGAGCTCAAACATCATCAAACTTCCTACCTTGAATATTTAACAAATTCAGTCGAAATGAAAATTAAGTCTGTGATAAATAAAGAGGCAAATACCAAATTAGATGTGCCTTTTGATATTGATATTTTGGATGCCAAAAATGCAAGCGCTGAAGCCATTAATTTTGCGTCTCAACACAATGTTAGCTTTTTGATAAAGGCGCCTGAAACTCATGATTTAGGAAAAGGGTTTTGCGCCTTAGACATGAGTCTACTACGAGAAAGTCCTACGCCTGTGTGGTTATTTCAAAATACTAATGCTGTGAGTCAAACACCCAAATTAGCAGTAGCCATAGACCCTTCTGATTCAGATACCACTGCCCGTAAACTGAGCTTAAAATTACTTGAAGTTTCAGCTGCATTGGCAAAATTCACAAAAAGTGAGTTACAAGTAATATCCTGTTGGGAAAATTTCTTAGATTCTGCGATGCTAAGTTCCTCATGGTTGAATCTATCAACTAGCAATATTCAAGAAGAAATAGACAAGTCAAAGCAGCAACATAAACTCCAACTAGAGGCATTGGTAGAAGAAGCTCAACTTCCAAGTGATCTTGCTGTAAACATCCATATTCGTCATGGCCTAGCCGTTCAACAAATCCCTCTTTTTGTTCAAGAAGAGAATATAGAAACCTTAGTAATGGGTACGTTGGCAAGAAGTGGTATAGCAGGGTTGATTATGGGAAATACAGCAGAGACTATCGTGCAAAACCTCAACTGTTCACTCATTGCACTCAAACCTGATGAGTTTGTTTCACCGCATAATTAGCCGCGGTTAGTGTAATACCGTCGAAAAGTGCACGGGTAAAATTTTAACGTGCACTTCTTTTTTATTTTTTTCATATTTATCTATGGAAATACACGAACTAAAACACCGCCTTATGAACATCACCCTCAATGGCTGCCGCATCACTAATTATTATCTTTTGCTCACTGACGTCATAACTTGCAAACCCGTTCAATTGAATCTTATGGCTATCTAATTCATTCTGAACTGTTAAAGGTTGAACGTTAAGGTATTCTAGACTGTTATCGGTTGTCACGTAATACAGAATGCCATCATCAATTTTTACATGGTAAGACTTTTCAGGCAGGGAAATATTGGTGCTTTCTATAAGAGGTATTGCTTGTTTGTCGTCTAGTGCCTTTGTGGCACGAGCACCTTTTTTTGGACTTAGCTTGAACAGTATATTGCTTTTTTGTTCCACCAAATAAGTGTTATTCGCTTTTGCGCTTTCGGTCAATCCATATGCCCATTTCCCTTCTGGCAATTCAAGTTTTTGACCTGACCAGTCAACTGCTACTAGTTGAGGTTTACCATTGATTACTTCAGTAATTGCAGCACCTCGATTAGCAAACCAATCGAGCGCTATAATTGGGTGGTCGCTCGAATAAATTATGTATTCGGGGCTTAAAGTCTTTAATAAAGAGTCGCCAAGCAGTGCTTTTATCGGCAATCGATACACGTTTTTATCAGCGTTGATCAATACATAGGAATCATCCGATGATATTGACGCATAACGAATCGAATATAACTGCTCAAAATCCGTAACTTTTCTCGTTTGTGAGGACTGATAATCAGATAGATATAGCTGCATGAGACCATCGCGATCTGACGTAATTAAATACTGCTCAGTGTCGTGAAATAATATCGGTAAAGTATCATTAACGGTTGAATTACTGATCTCGCGTTGGTTTGAAGGTATTTCGAGCCAACGAATATCAAGATTTTTTTGTTCGGTGCTAAACACAATATTTTGTCCGTCAGGTACACGTGACATTTGAGAAGAAATTGGCTGCGCGATATTCACCATTACAATAGCATTTTCTCCGTTCAATTCACTTTGGATAATTTGTTGAGCAGGTGCTGGCGCATGGTAATAAACGTGTTGTGAATCGTGATGCCAAATCGCTTCGACAACAGGCCGATCTAACTTAATGCCTTGAGTCATTTTGTTGGTGAGTAAATCTAAAGCTATTAGCTGAGTTTTGTGGTCGTTATCAGTGCTCATGATCAATAACTTTTCACCATTAGGCGAGATATCAATATTGTGGTGCCCCCAACCCCTTGGCTCATCTTGCGAAACTAGACGGTGCTTTTTAGTCAGTAAATCGAAGGCGTAGATTTGATTTGGCCAAAAGTCTTGCGGTTGCGCAGTGTAGTAAATTAGCTTCTGAGCTGGGTGAAAGGCTGCATCTCTTATTTTCTTTTCGCCGCAGTCAAATAAGTGTTTTATCTCTGGCTCGATTGTTTGTTTTAAACTTGAAAACGAAAGATCAACTTGATGCACGCAGCGGTTAAACAAGTTATAGATCGCGGTTATTCTGTTGCAGATGTTGCCAAGCGACTTGATGTCACTACTCATAGTCTTTATGCCTGGGTGAAGAGATATGGGCCTGATTCAAAAGAGCATAATGATTTAGCGGATGCACAGGCCGAGATTAAGCGATTAAAAAAGGAATTAAAACGCGCCGAAGATGAACGGGATATTTTAAAAAAAGCCGCGGCGTACTTCGCAAAACAGTCCGATTGAGGTACGCCTTCATCAAGGACAACAGTGATTGTTGGCCTGTTCGTTGGCTTTGCAGAATGCTCGATGTTCATCCCAGTGGTTATTACGCTTGGCATAACACGCCTAACTCGAAGCGTCATAAAGCCAATCAACGCCTAACAGGATTGATTAAACAGTTCTGGTTGGAGTCAGGTGGCGTATATGGCTACCGCAAGATCCATTCAGATCTGCGTGATGTGGGTGAAGTATGCGGTATCAACCGAGTGTATAGGTTAATGCGTTCAGAAGGTCTCAAGGCACAGGTGGGCTATCGTAAACCACGCCACTGTGGCGGTGAGCGCCATATTGTTGTTCCAAACCGATTACAGCGTCAGTTCAATCCTATGGCACCAGATGAAGCCTGGGTGACGGATATTACGCATATCCGAACACACGAGGGCTGGTTGTATCTGGCTGTAGTAGTAGATTTGTTCTCGCGCAAAGTCATTGGTTGGTCAATGCAGTCTCGCATCACCAAGGATATTGTTCTCAATGCACTGCTGATGGCTGTGTGGCGGCGTAATCCGAAGCAACAAGTGATGGTGCATTCTGACCAAGGCAGTCAATACACCAGTCACGATTGGCAGGCTTTCCTTAAAGCCAATGGGTTGGAAGGCAGTATGAGCAGACGAGGAAACTGCCATGATAATGCTGTAGCTGAAAGCTTCTTCCAGCTACTGAAACGTGAACGTATCAAACGGAAAACCTATACCTCTAGGGATGATGCCAGAAGCGATATCTTTGATTACATCGAGATGTTTTATAACAGTAAACGAAAACATGGTTCCAATAATCTATTGTCACCAGTAGAGTATGAGAACCGTTACCAAGAACGGCTGAGAAGTGTCTAAGTTATTGGTGGCGATTCACTCATCAATAGCCCTTCACTTCGAGACGTTTCCAAAGAGCGATTTTTATGACGACTTTCCGGGAATTACCGAGGCTCAAAAAGAGCGCATCCTTCAGAGAAAAGCGCTCATGGCTCAAGAAGCAAAAGCTTTCAAAGAGAGTAACTGTCAAAGCTATTAGATTAGTATAGCGCCAAATTAAACGAGTATAGATATTAAAAACAGCCTAGCAGGATTTTCAGATTTTCAATCCGTTGCAGTAGTGGCAATATTTGTTTTTGCTGTAAGATAATCCACCT
>NZ_JBHRSW010000033.1:0-963 GCF_042646125.1 Agaribacter flavus | reverse complement strand
ATCTGCAATGCATCAAAAAAGCCTTAAAGTCAGCTGTCACAGAGGGTAGTAAATAGTGTTAATCCATCTTATACTCAATATTATTGAATTTGACGCGCGAAGATCTATTAAAATCCCGTTGCCACAAAAAATACCATTGGATGCGAGCATATCTCCCGGCTTTAGAACCGATGCGAGTAGTTTAGATGGTCGAGTGTCGATTAATACGAAATTTGAAAAGACTATATTCAATCAAAATTTCTTTTTCGGTCTGGACTATAGATTATGATGCAGTCAATAAAGTGTTATGTTTTTAATAGAAGTAGAAGTACTGATTCACCTTACTTTTTGCAGTCTAGTACGAAGTTAGATTGTAAGGTTAATGATGATCCCGTAGGTGATAAAATATCTATCAAAGATAGTACAGGAAACCATGCAAGAGTGACTTGGAATGCTATTTACGTTAATGACGAAAAATGCACTATAAAAAACGACTCTATTTATTGGATTGATAGTCAAGAGGCAATAATTCGCCGAAATTTTGAGTTATTTATTGATGGCAAAAAAATTGCCACTATGGAATCGGTTGGTGTTTTTTTCAGCTGGGTGCTTGAACTAATCAAAGAACGAAAATGGAAAACTTATGACCCGTATTATGAGATAAGATACGATGATGGTCATATTAATCAATTTCAGGCAGTCTGTTTTTTGATGATGTATCAACACAAACAAGATGATACGTAGCTTGGTGTTACGCCTACTGGGTATAAGTTTCGACCGATAGCTTCGGGAACGCGCTCGGAAACTCCATAGTTGGGCTAGCTACACGACCACCGAAAACGAATGAAAACACGGTAACCAAAGGTGTTAGCCAGTCGGTCGTTGAGAAAGTACAGCAAGCTGAACAAGGCGGACAAGCTGCAAACAGTGCTTTTTTGGATTTACCGCTAGAAGACGAAGATGGACTGCTGCACTTACAAGCCG
>NZ_JBHRSW010000032.1:0-4163 GCF_042646125.1 Agaribacter flavus | reverse complement strand
ATCAAAAAAGCCTTAAAGTCAGCTGTCACAGAGGGTAGTAAATAGTGTTAATCCATCTTATACTCTGAGCAACTTTATTTTGTTGTAGAAACAAAATCGAGCATATTCTCTGATGATATTAGAGCGTCTGAACAAGCCAAAATAAACTGTGGTATTGAACACTTTAAAGCCTTAAGAAAAGATCTTAACGGCAAAGAGTTAGATAACCCAGCTAAGTTTGTGAAAGCCGACAACTTTGATACATTCTCGACGCACCTTTAAGTTGGTTCTGAATGTAGGCGAGTCGGGACTTGTCTACATTCAAATTAGGTTAGGTTTAGTAATGGAATTAATTAATGGACTTAGATGAAAGAAGTGTCAATTCGTTAAAAGTAGCAAGCTGTTTAGTTTCAGATCTCTTTTCGGGCAAGCCTATTGATTCTGACCAAGGTGAAATTGAGGGAACGATAACGATACCTGAATATCAAAGGCCTTATACTTGGCAGTCAAAAGAGTTGTGTAAACTATTAGAAGACTTGCTTGATTATTTTGGTGAAGTTAACTCAGAACATTCCCAAGAATCAAAAAAAAATCATCATAACTATTACCTGGGCAGTATTATTTTTCATCAAGAAATAAAGATAATTGATGGATACCCTCATAAGCGTTTAAATGTGATTGACGGTCAGCAACGTCTAACATCGTTAGCATTATTAGCTTACTGGCTAAAGTGTAAATCACAACCCGAAATAACTTACTTAGCGCCGAGTTCTCAGCAACAAATTGCTAAAAATATTGCTTACTTAGATGAGTGGGTTGTAGAGCAGTATGATGAAGGTTTTAGTCAGTTACAACAACTGATTAACTTTGAAAATATTAACGTGACGCTTGTTGTAACTGATTCTGAAGATGATGCATACCGTTTTTTTGAAACTCAGAATACGGGAGGGGTGAGATTAAGTGGCGCAGATATAATTAAAGCTCATCATTTAAGGTCAACACCAACTGAAGTACAGGATGCTTATGCGAAGCAATGGGAAAGTCTAGGTGAGCTATCACCTTTGTTAGATGCTGTTATGAAAGTAAGATATTGGCAGGCATTTAATTTTAAAAAAATACCACTGCATAATGAGCCCGTTCAAATCAAAAAAGAAATTGTAAGAGAATTAGCCGAAAATTGTCATAGTAAGCTGCAAGATAATATTGCATATCGAAACGTTATGCACATAAAGCAAAACTCCGGTTGGATAATGAATATGCCTGAGTCTGGTTACGCTATGCGTCAACCGTTAAACTCAGGAGTTAATACTATTGATTACTTAACGTATTTCTCTAATTTGAAAAATACGCTTTTGATAAAAAACAATAATATTCCAAACCAAGCTGATTTTAATGACTTCTATTCTCATAACGTAATTCAAGACACTTATGGCACAGTTTATTTAAAACGACTATTTGATTGTGCTTTACTTTTATATGTGTGCCAGTTTGGCTTATCGCAGTTGTTTGAAGCGTCTTTATGGCTATTTAGGGCCGTCTATTCTCCACGTTTAGCGAATAAGAAAGCGGTAAAAGAAATAACTATTCAAGCTTTTGTTAGAGATAACCACCTATTTGATACGATTATGTTAAGTTTTAATCACGCCCAGTTAATTGATTCACTAAGTCAATTTTCTTATCAAAGCGATAATGCGAATACAGAAGGAAACGGAGCAAAAGGGGGCTTCATTAGTCGAGTTGAAGACTATTTTGATATCAGCTCTTTGGATCGTAAAAAGGTTCATAGTGATTATGATAAAGCGTTAGTGAAAGGTATAAAAAATAAGGTAAATAAAGTAGAGGAAGTACGTTAATGTCAATATTTGAAAACGTAACGTCATCAGTTAGAACTCCAGCCCAGTTGGTTGAAGATAACACTTTATTTTCTATACCCAGTTATCAGCGTCCCTATGTATGGGGGGATGAAGCGATTAAATGCCTTTTTGACGATTTGTATAACGCTTACCGAAAAGATTTACCGCATTATTACGTTGGTACTATTTTAACATCTAGACGTACTAATGGTACTTTGGAATTAATTGATGGACAGCAAAGAACAACTACTTTGATGTTACTAGCATTGGCTTGCAAGAAAAAAGCTATTGATACCGAGTTAACTCGTTTGATTTGCTCAGAATCAAATTGCCAAGATAGCGAACCTAGGGGCAATAAAACAAAAAAAACAATTAAAAAATTACGCTTAGTTTTTAATATTCGCGATCAAGTTGAAGCTTATCTTGGTCATATGGCTGGACTTACAGAATATGATAATAAGTTCCCGGGTGAAGTTGAGGTAGAAAGTAACCCATATTTGAGAAGGCTTGCAGGTGGCTTGGCTACCTTTGAAAACCTACTTGACCAAATTCCCCATGCTGAAGGTTGTAAAGTCTGTAAAATAGGTAAAAATTTAGACACGGAAAATAATTGCGAGCAACAAAAGTTCGCTAATTATGTTTATAACAAAATGCGACTGGTGAACAATCAAATCCCTCGTTCAACAGATTTAAACCAGTTGTTTGCAACTATGAACAACTCAGGTGTTCAGTTAGAGCAGGTTGATATTCTAAAATCTCTTCTGTTTAAAAAAATCACCGAAGATAAGGTTACATATAACGCAATTTGGCAAGCTTGCGAGAATATGAACAACTATTTTGAACGTAATGTTCGTCAAGTCTTCACTAAAACTGAATGGAATCATTTGAAAGCCAGTGATTTCGCTAAATTCGATGCATCAAAATTTAAGCTAAAACTGGACGAAGATAAAGATATTAGTGAAAAGGCTAATATTAATATAGACCGAGGTTTATCTATTGCTGAAATAGTTAATCAATCAAAGCTTGAAACCGGTTTTAAAGAAAATCCCCCGATTGTTAGTAGTAACGTCCAAGAGAGTAATCAAGATGATGAGCAATCAGAGGTGTACTGTACTTCTATTATTAGCTTTTCCCAATTATTGATGCATACATATCGGATTTACGTTAAAACATTCGACCCTAGTACTGGGAATATAGGAGTTGAACCTGAAAATTTATTAAAGCTTTTTAACCCATTAATAACGAAAAATGATGATGGGGAAGGCATAAAAAAATTTATTAGATGCTTGTGGAGGGTTAGGTTTGCATTTGACCGTTGGGTTATTAAATGGGTTGAAAATGCAGGTGAAGAAGACAAGCATTTATTATTAAGCGATATATCTGAATCTCCGCATAAATCAGGAAATAGCTATTACTTTAATCGTACTGTCAAAGAGCACTCCTCTTTATCAATGCTACAAATGGTGAGCTATTTTACATCAGATAGAAAGAGCCAATATTGGTTGTCACCGTATTTAGCTTGGTTAATTAATAAGGTAGATGCTTCTTATGAACAAGTACTAAATAAACTTGAATACTTTGAAAACTTACTATCGCTAGAAACAGTTAGTAAATTACATTCTCAGAAATCTTATAGCTATATCTTAATTGATTATTCTTCAGTTCAACAAATACAACCACCTCCAACGGTATTAATAGAATCATATTTTAATAAAAACCGTGGTGTTAAGTTCAAGCATTACTGGTTTCAAAAACTTGAATATCTATTATGGAAACATCGGGGCAAGTATTTTTTTGAGCATGAAAGTAAAAAGTACAAGCAGTATCGAATAATTTCACGTAATTCAGTTGAGCATGTTCACCCTCAAAAAGAAGAATATGAGAATAAGCTTGAAGACGGTTATTTAGATAGTTTTGGAAATTTGGCTTTATTGAACGTTAGTCAGAATTCTTCATACAGTAATCAAGGTGTTGCAAAGAAAAGAATAGATTTCGAATCTAAAAAAACGTATGACTCTTTGAAGCTAAAACATATATTTACCCTTATGGGGGAAGATTCTTGGGATGAAGAAAAAATAGCAAAACATAAGAATGAGATGGTTGATTTGCTTAAGCAGCATTATGTAAATACGACTAATGAGAATTAACAAAAGAATAAAATGGGAATAATTGGTAAACATGGAACAAGCAATACAGTTTAATAAATTATATCAGGACATTTCAGAAAGCCTGGAAAGCGCCCAAGGAGATCTTTCTTCTCTAATTGAACGAGATGCAAACAGTGCTTTTTTGGATTTACCGCTAGAAGACGAAGATGGACTGCTGCACTTA
>NZ_JBHRSW010000031.1:0-4894 GCF_042646125.1 Agaribacter flavus | reverse complement strand
AGAGACTGGGAGCCAGTGACGGAAGTGTATTTAAACCCAGACGATGACGGTCAAAAACTAGAGAAAGAAGTAGCTTAAAAACAGTCGAGTAGCCCGAAGGAGCTTCCCCTTCAGGCTTTCACAGAACCGTACGTGAACCTCTCGATTCATACGGCTCTTCCTATCCAACCGTCCTAAGATATACAAATTCCCAATGCGCAAATAATGCGGGGTGACTTGACCTAATTCGCTTAAGCCAATTCCATGATTGCCGTTTGTGACCGCGCAAACGCTTATATTTCTTACGCGCCCATCTACCCAAGCGCAGGTCAATTTGCACAAGCGCTCGATGAAGAATCTGCGGATAGAATTTTGCGTAGTAGCCAACCCACCCTTTCACTACTGGATTTAACTTTTTCGCTAAATCAAAAATAGTCAAGCGCGTTGCCTGATTGATATTCATATCTCTCAGGGTCTTGAACATCCTTTTAAGCGCTACTTTACTCACTGCGGGATTAAAACCAGTAAATAGTTTTCCTCCCTTGTCTTGCACAGTGCGAGCCTGAAACGTAAAACCAAGAAAATCAAAGCGCGTGTGGGTATGAAGCCCTTTTCGACGCTTATCTTTGCAGTACACAATCTTAGTCTTAACCGGATGTAACTGAAGTTTGCACGCGGACATGCGTTCTTCTAATGCCTGTAGCAGTGTTTGCGCCTGCAGTTTTGTGCGGCAATGGCAGACAATATCGTCTGCATACCGCTCAAATGGGACAGTTGGAAACGACTCGCTTATCCATGCATCGAACGCATAGTGCAAGAACAGATTAGCTAACAATGGAGAGATGACACCACCTTGTGGCGTTCCCTTTGTCGACGATACCACTTCTTTTTCTTCTGTACATACTGGTGCTTCAAGCCAACGCTTGATGTAAAGACGTAGCCATGGCTCTTGGACATGTTTTTCCACTGCCTTCATCATCAGGTCATGATCTATCGTATCGAAGAAAGCCTTCATGTCGATATCCAAGACCCAGTCGTATCGCCAACAATGTTGCTTGGCCTGCGATACTGCTTGGTGCGCAGAACGAGCAGGGCGATAGCCAAATGAAGACGGGTGGAATACTTGTTCTAGACTTGGCTCAATGAGCATCTTTGCTGCCATCTGTGCGACTCTATCGCCAACCGTTGGGATCCCCAAGGGACGAAGATTACCATCCGCTTTGGGGATCATGACTTGGCGAACAGCTTCAGGGAAATAACTCCCTGAGCACATACGGTTCCATATTTTGTATAAATTTGCCGAGAGGTTTTCTTTAAAATGCGAAATGGTTTTGCCATCAACACCTGCCGCTCCTTTATTTACGGCAACGCGTTTCCACGCTTCCCAAATCAGCCCCTTGGGTATATCGAACGATTTTGCTGATAATTGACGTTCATCCTGTTGCATAACAGTTGACCTCCACTAGCAGCCGAATAGGGCCATGCCTTCGCTCCACGTTCATTACAAACACTTCTTCGCTACTATGCATGACTCCGCCTCTGTATGTTGCATTGGTACTCTAATCCTCTCAGGATCGCTGATTGGAAATCTCCCTTATCATCAACATGACAGATTCCCCTGTTCCTTACTTGCGCCTGATTAAGAGTCACGCCACCTCTATGCCGGATACCACTTTGCCAACGTTTAGGTTGTCGCAAAGCTAGTCCCAGAGTGTTGTCGAGACTCTGGTTTTGATATCGGGTGCAATTATCGACACTTCTTCGATGGTTCACTTTCGTTCGTCTCTCTTAATCATACCTGATGAGATGTATCTCACCTTTTCCACTAACGCTCACCACAAACGCTCTTAACGAATGCAGCTTAGGGCGGTTTGAACACTCTGCCTAATCAGCGTGTTCGAGGGGCCTACCCTCATCACAAGTAAAGCATGGCGTTTCCACTCCGTGGAGACGGCCTTCAGGGCACACCGACAACTATGTTGACAAACGTCGAAGGGATTGGGTGATGACCTTTGTGACTTGGTACAATACTGAGCACAAACATAGCAGTATTAAGTTTGTGACGCCTGAGCAACGCCATAGCGGCAAAGAAAAAGCGGTGTTAGCGCAACGAAAGGCACTTTATCTTAAGGCTAAACAGCAAATGCCAAATAGATGGCGTGGAGACATTAGAGACTGGGAGCCAGTGACGGAAGTGTATTTAAACCCAGATAATGACGGTCAAAAACTAGAGAAAGAAGTAGCTTAAAAACACGACAACTATGTTGACAAACGTCGGCTGATCGTCTTCTACAACCTGAACCATTTTTGTACTTCCGTTGAGCTCCATTATTGCAAGTTGTTTTATTTCACTTTCATTGGCTTTGCTGAACGGGCTTATTGAAGAATTATTGGGGGCAATCCATTTTAGCGATAGGGGGAGTCCCATATTAGAGAGTGCAGATGCAATTTGAGATGTAAAAACAACCGGTATAAACCCTTTATTTGATATATATTTGTCCAGAATAAGCGCTCTGTTATTTTCAAGTACTTTAATTATGACATTTATTAATTGCTTCTTGTATGGGTGATCTATCGGAGGAAATTCGGTTCCATGAAGTTTTTCAAACTTTATTTTGAGCTGATTTAAAAAGTTTTCTCCAAACAAAGTAGATTTATCTGCTGATGGTGAATTGATCGTGTCTTGTAGGTTAAAGAGTAGATGATATGTCGCAGATAAAATCATCATTTTTTCTTTTGCTAAATTTTGGAGTTCTATCTGCTCACTTCCAACTTCTTGTTCAGAAGTAGGCTCCGCATAAGCCATTTTGAACGTTAAGAGGATTCCAACAAGCAGAGGCAAATAATAATCATAACAAAACAAGCGCTTACTCACGTTAACACTTTCCAAAATCTTTATCATCACCGTGAATTTTAGCATTCAATAAAAAGGATTGCTCAGAAAAATATTTTTTTTGCTTTGGCTTTAAACTCGAGTAATGATTCGCTGCGCTTAACATGCCTACAATTATTTCGAATCTGGTAATAATGAATTTGATAATTAGCAATTACAGAATTAGTTAGATGTTCTATTCTATGTGTAACGTAAACTAGAAATTAGAATCTATCATGTCAAAAACAAACATTACTGATCCAAAGGCAAAATTTCACGATCACCGAGCAGGCTGCAACTATGATAATGATTATTACGGTGACCAAATTTGTTTAAAATCCAAAGAACTAAATTGCAACTATGATAATGATTATTACGGTGACCAGATTTGCTTAAAATCCAACAAAGATAAATAAAATCGTTTCCAGTAATTATTCTGGGGCACAGATATAGGGAGTTGCATTCTCTTAGTTGGCTCGATATTGGATTTGTCGAGCTGTCTGATGGTAACGGTAATTCTTGAATTGCTTAATCAAAACGCCAGAAAATTAGCTAAGAATGCATCTGTTGCATAGTTCATCTATGCCGTTCATTCTTCTTATACTTAGTTGGGTCTTTTGGAACATCAGGCTTTGTAAAGCCAATTCAGTAAATAGTTTTCCAACAGGCCCTGAGCGGGTGGCATCACCAACCAAAGATCCATAGGGAGAGCAGCTGCCTGCAGGCAACCGATCAACGAGCCTTGGAGATACAGTTTCCTTGCATCTTGAGTAATCAGATTTTTCGATAGATTCTATCAAGAATATAGGGGTTTCTGATTTTATATTTCTTGATAGCCAATACCCACGAGCGCAACAGAAGCACCGCACTCAAACAACTGAACGCACAAAAAAGGAACATAAAAATGTTTAACACGAAACTTAAAGCAGCATCTTTGGTAATCGCCGGCGCCGTTAGTCTTTGGGCCGCAACTGCCCAGGCTGCAGACCTTGGCCAAAAGGAAACCGCGATTGACATCATTCAGGAAGGTCTGATTGAAAGTAACATCGACTTCATCAACAAATATGTTGCCGAAGACTATATCCAGCATAATCCACAGGCCCCTGACGGCCGCGCCGGATTGATTGGCTTCACCCAATATCTGGCATCAAGCGGTGCTAAAAACAAAGCCACTGTCGTTCGCGCCCTCTCACAGGACGATCTGGTTGCCCTGCATGTCGTTTATGAATTTGGTGATGCCAAGATGGCAGCGTTCGATCTGTTCCGCTTTGAAGATGGCATCGCTGTCGAACACTGGGACGGCTTGCAGCCATGGGTCGAAAAAACTGTCAGCGGTCGCCCCATGACCGATGGACCGACAGAGATTACCGACCTCGATAAAACGGACGAAAACCGGACACTGGTGACAAATTTCGTAAATGATATTTTGGTGAATGGTCAGTTTGACAAGATCACCAATTACATCGGCGATGTCTACCACCAGCACAATCCAAATGTCGGTGATGGCCTTGAAGGTCTCAATGCCTTTGTAACCTACCTGCAGGAAAACGAGATCTCCTTCCGGTATACCAAGGTGCATAATGTCGTGGCCGAGGGCAATTTTGTACTGGTTCAAAACGAGGGTGAATTCGGTGGTAAACCAACAGCTTTCTATGATCTGTTCCGTGTTGAAAACGGCCTGATCGTTGAACATTGGGACACCGTTCAGGAAATACCCGCTGAAATGGCTCATTCGAACGGCATGTTCTAAGGCCATCACCCTGCCGGGAAGCGAAACTGTCCAAGGCGCTTTTCGGCAAGGCTTCATGGAAGTTATGAAAGTTGCTTGGGGGACACAGTCCTTCGAGCTTCGCTGCTTTTGGCGCCAGAGCCCCTTCTCTATTAAAACCACCATCAAAGACGATCATCTGTCATTCCGCACCCACTTTCAGGATTTCAAACTGATTGGATTTGATGTTACTCTTTTTTAAACTTTTCTCTTGACACAGATCCCTATTCTTGATCTATTACTCTCTTTTGAGAGCCATAAAAATATGTCATTTC
>NZ_JBHRSW010000030.1:0-604 GCF_042646125.1 Agaribacter flavus | reverse complement strand
AAGGCTACTCCAGAGACCATCGACCAGAGTTAAATCAAGTCATTTTGAATTTGATTTGTGAGAATCAATCAGGCATTCCAGTTTACATGAAACCCGCCAGTGGCAACAGCAATGACATGGAAGGGTTTAAACAGATTGTTAAAGCCCATATCGGAAGTTTAAAAGCCGCACAGTCGAATCGCTATTTAGTGGCAGATGCGGCGTTGTATACACAAGAGACATTAGTGGACTTGCACAACATGGGGCAAACGTTTATCACGCGTGTCCCACAAACCTTGAAAGAGGCAAAGGTGCTAGTAAGGTCGGCTTCTACCTTATCATTTGAGCCAGTAAGCGAGGGTTATGAAGGGACTTGGTGTCAAAGCGACTATGCGGGTGTCGCTCAAAAATGGTTACTGGTTCGAAGCGAACAGGCACAAAAACGGGAGCGCCATACCCTCGACAAGCGTATGCTCAAACAAGCGGAGCAGGCGCGTAAGAGTTTTAAAAAACTGTGCCAGTTGGAATTTGCCTGTGAAGACGATGCAAACCAAGCCCTTAAGCTCTGGCGAGCCAAACAAGCGGTATGTGATGTCGAGGCAGCTATCCGAAAAGTCCCTGTGTA
>NZ_JBHRSW010000029.1:298633-301160 GCF_042646125.1 Agaribacter flavus | reverse complement strand
AATATGCTTACACCTTTACTGAGCCCGATACTAACTGGATAAAATAGCCACTTCGTTTTGAATAGGAAAGATGAAGTAAACAGATCCGAAAAAGGTAGTAGATTGATCTTGAAAAAATGATCAAGGGATTAGTTTTATCTATTGACAGCCCCGAGGCTCATATGTGTTAGTTGCGGTCATTCCAATACCCAGGTTTGCGGTGGTTATGCATAATCGCAACAACATAAATTGTTTTTTCGTCTACGTTTTTATAGATAATAGAATACGGAAACCGACTTAATATAAAGCGCCTATGATATTGCCCCATTTTGGGCCAAGTTTGCGGTAAGGATTGAATAGAATTAAATGCATCGTCAAGCTCTTGCACAAACTCGTACCCGAGACCTTTTACTTGTTCTTGATACCAGTCAAAGGACGATTTTATTTCTTCTGTGGTGTCTGGGTGAAATAATAATTCAGGCATGTAGCTTACAATTTTTGCTTTATTTGGTCCCATGTAGTCGGGCTAACTTTACCACTTTGCAATTCATTGCTTCGTTTTTCTGCGAGCGATAACCACTCTTGTTCTACGTCATCATCAGCACGTCCATCCATTGCTGATAATAAACAATGTGCAGCTAGTGCTTTTTCTCTAGTGCTCAGTTGGTCAATGCTATCTATTAAGTTTTTAAGAGCTTCCGACATAAATATATCTCCAAACAATTTAACTATAATTAGTTTAGCAGTTTATAGAATCGAGAGTAATTAATTTACACATAGCAGCTAACGCCGCAATTACCGGCCGTAGCGTAGTTGGTTGGTTTTGTGCTATTTGAGCACAAAACCAAGCGACGCAGTGGAGGTCCGGTAGATTGCTTTGTTAAATGCGACACCCTATACTATGCGCATACCTATACGCATAGGAGAGCCCGTATGCAATCTTTATATGACCATAACGCCCCCAAGAAAGCAACAAACCTTAGTATAAACAGTGACTTACTGGAAAAAACCCGTAAGCTAGATGTAAACTTGTCTGCGATTCTTGAGCAGGCACTAAAGCAAAAGCTTGCTGAAGAGAGCGCCGAACACTGGAAGCGAGAAAATGCAACAGCGATTAAGGCTTACAACAGCTTTGTTGAGGAAAACGGTGTTTTCGGTGAAGAATTTAGGTCGTTTTAATGGCACAGTTTGATGTCTACCCGAATCCGAGTAGAACCACGAGAAAATACCTGCCTTACTTGCTTGACATACAAAATCCATTTTTAAGTGATTTATCCACGCGTCTCGTAATCCCGCTTGGATTTAGGTCAGCATTTAAAAATGAGGCAATGAATAGATTAACACCCGAAGTTTCATATGGAGGGGACGAGCTTCTAATACTTACTCCTCAAATGTCCTCAGTGCCAGCTTCAATTTTAAAGAAGCCCTTGGGCTCCTTGTCGCATTTTAGAAATGAAATTATTAGCTCGCTCGATTTTGCAGTAACGGGCATTTAATAACCAAGATACGGGGCGAAATGCCGTTTAGGTATTTTGTCCCCGTCATCAGCTTGTTCTTGGGAGACAACCTCTTCTCTACTCATGTTTCTCCGATGCTTAGCTTATGCAGTGACGATCTTTGCATGTTACCTCGTCGCCCCACGGGCTTCTATCATAGTTTGATGCCTCACTTTTAGCGGCTGAGTTGTCCGACAGCAAAACGACTGTTTTTCTGCGTGCATCGCAGACGCTAAAAGCGTGTCATAAATGCTCAAACTTTTCTACTGTTCTTCGCTACAGAATGCCAATCCACAATCCTACTCTATAAACAAAAATTGTTCGTGCCCGTGGCCAAGAACGCCAACCTGAGCGGCGCATTGCTCGTTGTGAATTCTGCGATAATTTTACGCAGGAAAATGCAGAATTCACAACAAGTAATGTGTCCGAACGAACGACAGTGAGTGGCTCTAGGTTCTTGTTATGTTCACTGGTTAATCAAAGAGCAATCATTTTCTACACAATACTCATGAATTATGGATCCAGAACATACCTCACCACCTTGGTGACCCGATGCCCATTGCTTTAGGAATTCAATTCGTTGTAACACAAGCTTAGTTTCATAGCCGGAACTGCACATAGGATAGACACTGCCGTAATTTAATCTCTTATCTTCAAGCGGAAACTTCATTTCTAAATCAGCTTCGAGGCTGGCTTCCCATGCCTCTTGTGCGTGCTTTAATTTAATTAAAAATTCTGGACTAGTTGATTCATAAGACGCTTCGATTGCCTTTAGGACTCTCAATAGCTCCGATCTTGCTGATTGTAGCTCAATACCTTCGCAATTATTCATCTCGAGTTGAGTATGTGCATTTTCTAAACAAACAGAAACATCTTGAGCCTTCAACATCCATGAAAAAAATAGAATGAAGATACTTATTGCTACCTTAAAATTCAAAACCTTCTCCGTGAACATAATAACCAAGATACGGGGCGAAATGCCGTTTAGGTATTTTGTCCCCGTCATCAGCTTGTTCTTGGGAGACAACCTCTTCTCTACTCATGTTTCTCCG
>NZ_JBHRSW010000029.1:0-298581 GCF_042646125.1 Agaribacter flavus | reverse complement strand
CGTGTCATAAATGCTCAAACTTTTCTACTGTTCTTCGCTACAGAACGCCAATGCACAATCCTACTCTATAAACAAAAATTGTTCGTGCCCGTGGCCAAGAACGCTTTGCTAAGCGCGTTAATTTGAGCTGGCGCAATTTTTGCGCAAGCATAAAATTGTGGCAACTCAAATTAATCCGCTTGAGCAATTTGTTACATTTCGTTGATTGTGCGATGAATGCGCTCAGCTAGACGTTTAAATGCGTGATATTCTCGTTCTTCTTTACAAAAAGAAAGTATTTCATCCACTTCCTGAATTAAAATATGTAGTTCTTTTATATTTTTTTCAGAGTGTATTCCTTTCTTGAAACCCATATTTATCCTTGAAACTTGCTGACTTATACGCTCGTAATCAATTCTTGAAAAGTCTTTCATTTGGGGGGAACGCTTTGAGTTCATCATTGTGCTTTCTAACATTTTGCGCATTTCCCTCATTTCCGCTTGCAAAACGTCAATAGCTAAAAACTCTTTATTGTTTTCTAGATCAGGTAACTGAGCGGCATTATTTAACGCAAGAAGCTTCACAATAGAGTTTACATTGGAGGCATCTGACTCCGCGTTAGCTGTTGCGATAATGGCTTTTTCCAATTCCTGTTGAGTAGATAAAACATCGTGGTACTTCATGTCTTTGGAATAAGACAAGTAACGCAATGGCGCAATATCGAATATTTTTGGGGTTCCTTCTTCTTGAATTAGAACCACCGGTTTATCAAAAGCCTGCCTTATGCCAAGTTCAAAAAGTACATTAGGGTTTCTTGAACTTAAATCACAAATTGCTATTGGAGCTTCAATTAGCTTTTTTAAGATATCTAGGTGTATGAGATTTGTTTCCCTTACTTCGTCAGCTCTAATCGGGTTGTAGCCGGCATTCTCACATGATTTCTTTATTATATTTTCATAGACTTGTGTGAAATGACCTTCGTCATACCCCTCTGTGTCGGCAATCGGCATAATGATAAAACAGTCTTTATTTACCTTGCTCAATCTAATCTCCTTTTAGAAATGTAACGCTTTAGTATTCTTTTGCCATTTCGGCAAAAGAATTATTTGTTGAACTTAGCCCTACAGATGGTTGGATAAGGATATTGGCAAGGCTTATGCTATAGGAAATTGTTTTCTTGCAATTATTGGTAAGTGATTTCATCATCCCTATCTTTATTCAAATATTCCCTCAATAACCCTTTTTACATAGCTTCTTTTGTCTATTATTTTAATAATACGGCTAATATTATGCTTTTTGCAAGCCCAACTCACTTTTTGAGACAAGGCGATACCTCTCGCTCATGCAAGCCATTTATAATAATCAACGTTTTTCGCCTACAAGTTAATTAAGTAGTATTCACGAACGGCATTGTCCGTAGTGTCGGGAGCTCAATAGCAGACAGCATCAAGTGCCCCAACTTACATTCAGAACAAGGCCATGTACTGCCATTTGTTGCAGGCTCTTCTTGCTCCGCTTCCTTCGGTACAATTCCTTGTTGCTTTTGTATTGATGCGACTTTTTTCTGACGACAAGCATTGGCTAAAAAACCATAGTACCGTATTCGCATAAACCCTTTTGGCAGCACATGTAGTAAATATCGTCTTATAAATTCATGACTCTCTAAGGTCATTACTTTATGTTTGTTGTCTCGGTAATCCTTATATTTGAACCTTACTTTATCGTTCGAGTAAGACAACAATCTAGACTCCGCCATCATGCCTTTTCTGGTATAACGCGCCAGATAACGCAACACCACCTTTGTGCCATGCAAGCTCTGCTTGGCGTAAACGCACCACTTCTCAGGCAAGTGCAGCGTATTCAGGTCAATCCCTTTATCCATCAGTAACGCCATCATCTTACCTCTAAACACGGCAGACAAAGCCTTAACCGGATAAAGGTAACGTTTCTTATGTACACACCATCGTTGCTCTCGGTTAAGTACACCCGCAGGGACTAAACAATGCAAGTGAATATGTTGCCCCAAGTTTTGCCCCCAAGTGTGTAAAACACTTAACATACCCAACTTGCTATCTCGTCCATAGCGCTTAGCCGTAAATTTTTGCATCGTTTGCCATACCGACTTAAACAAACTGGCATACACCGCGTTCGGTTGATGTTGTGCAAGCACATTTAATTCGTGCGGCAGGGTAAACACCAAGTGGAAATAGTCACCTGTAACTACTTGCTTAGATTGTTTTTCCACCCACTCTTGCGTCACTTTTCCTTGGCAACGAGGACAGTGTCTATCACGACAACTACAGCCAATACGTATTTGTTTGGCGCAGTGATTACATTGCCAAATTTGATAGCCTAGTTTACCTGTACGACAAGCTAAAATACTCCGACATGCTCTATGTTGCTGCAAACTCATCCGATACGATTGCTGATATCCGTCCAATGCTTGGGTAAAAATATCGCTTAAATGCATTGTACCCATGACTTACTCTATCGATTGCAGTAAGTCTGCTCCACCATGGTGGAGCTCTGGTAACCAGTGCAAATAAGTTTGCGTGGTACGAATATCAGCATGCCCTAGTTGATGTTGCAATTGATGGATAGGCATGCCAGCTTCCAACTGGTGAGTTGCATAGGCATGCCTTAACTTATGGACGTTGCAACGCTTTGTTAATCCAGCGCTGCCAGCCACTTTTTTAAGCCCTTTCGAATAACTTGAACCCGCCATAGGGCGCGTCGCTAACCACAGTGAATAAAACATCCAATCCTTGGGACGATACTCTTGCCAATACACCCTAAGTTGATGCAGCACACTGTCCGGTATCACAACATATCGATGCTTGTTTCCCTTTCCATTCGCAATAAAGAGTGTTTTACGCTTTCCGTCAATGTCTTTAACTTTAACGTGCGTAAGTTCACCTAACCTTAGACCACAGCCATAACACAGCATGGTCATTGTTTTCATACGCAAATTTTGGCAATGACTAATTAACAGCGCTACTTCGCTTCGAGATAAATACTCTGGCGGCTGTTTTTTATGCTGAGGCCGAACGACATCTAGCGTCAAAGGCCGTTTAAGAATATGCTTGTAAAGAAATGCTAGGCTATTAATTTGCAGTGATACACTAGCGTAGGAAAGTCGTCGAATAGACGGTTGTGTAAAATAAGTATTTAATTCTTCGCAAGTCACTTCATCCAGCGAACGCCCAAAGAACTTCGTCATCTGCGTCAAATAACAACAGTAAGCTTGCCTCGTGTTGTCTGCATACCCGCGATATTGTATTTCAGTGATTACTTGATTGATTAGATTATTCATTTCTTACCTCCAGAATTATGGGAAAACCCCAAAGGTAAGTGTGGCTCAAATCTTAAATTCTACTTCTCCGCGGAGCGGCTTAGTTCAACAACTTATTATCTGCACGTCCGTATAAGTACGAACGTACAGTTACAAAATATGTAAACATAAGATATTGTGACGACAATTCGAGAAAAATGTCAACACAGCCGCCTATTTTAGTGCGCATAACGACTAAAAAATAATTATACCTAAAAGCCATAGCGTGAATTCTCGGTTTCCACATACTCATAAAAATCAATTTGTTATCATGCAAATTGCAGATAATTAAATTACAAACCGAGAATTGGAGCTAAAAAACATCTAAAGGAGGAGAAATGTCACAGTTTATTGAGTCCGTAAGACATAGATTACGTGCACTGCGTTACAGCTATAGAACAGAAAAATCGTACTTGCGTTGGGTGCGTGCCTATATCAGGTACCACAATTACCAACATCCGAATATGCTTGGCGAGGCTGATATTGATGCGTATTTAAGTTATTTAGCAAATACTAAAAACGTGAGTGCGTCTACACAAACACAAGCGCTTTGCGCGCTAGTTTTTCTGTATAAAAAATGTTTAGGGTATGAAGAGTTATCACTGCAATTTGGCTTTTCTAAAAAGCCTTAAAATTTACCTGTAGTGAAAAGTGCTGAGGAATAAATATTACACTAACTACTTTCTTTTAAACGATTCAATTTTTCGAAGAAATCTGCTGAAATTTTTGAAAGCTCCTTAGGTATTGATACGTCTTCGTTTAAATATGCTTCGATGTTGATTAAAGCCTTAAGGTTAGGTTCAGCTAATATGTAGTCAGCACTTTCAACTTGTATAGAAACAAAGATATTCATTAGTTTTTCGTCGATCAATGCTGCCGCACTCACCTGTTTTGTTTGATGAATGGCCTTTCTGAGCTCAATCAATTCTATCGCTAGATTGAGTTTGCTTATCGCTTCTTTTTCACTATTGAATTGCATCGCATAATGCGTCCAATCTGAAAGTCTCTTCAGTAAATACGCAGTTTCTTCAGACACCGTTAATTTCTTAATCAAGTCAGTAGACAGGCTTGGAGCTGGAGCGACCGGCGGCATGCGCAATACATCTTGCGCCGAGCATCGAAAGCCTACTGCTAGTAACAGTATAAAAATGATGGACTTCATTTTACCTCCTGATTTACTTTTGCTATCAAACCAGATTATTCGGAGCAATTCAAACCCGGCAGCCTTGAACTCCTTACCATTTATCTGAATCGCGATTTTGTGCTCACCAAAATAGTACGGGTCTAGAAGATGCGTAGCAGGGCTTGGATCCTGAACGAAAAATCGAAGCATATATGCACATACTCGCAACGGTTTTGAGACAAAAAGAGGGGGAACTTCCAAATACAACACCGCCTTACTATGCCTTTTTTTGGTGGCGAAAATCAGAATTGACAATCGATCAGGCCAAGAGTAGTGTTCAAGCTATCGGTAGCTTCACGGAAAGAAAATACTATTGAACACTCTGCAGTTAAATAGTGCATTCCCACTGTGTAGGCGGCGCTCATTGGCATACATATTTTTATTTTTCAGACAATTTATATTTCAGACAATAACAAATGAGTGAAAGGCACATATCTCTCAAATTTAATGCAGCGTTTATTGCTGTTGCATTACTCTGTCTGTTAGTGCTGTTTAACCTTAATCAAATGTTACATCACTATACAAAAAGTGGTGAGCTCATCAATATAAGTGGTCAACAACGAATGTTGTCACAGCGCAGTACTTTGCTAACCATTGAATATATAAGAAATAGTATTCCCGATACACGCGAACAGGCTATTCAAGCGCAAGAAAAAATGCTGCAAAACTTAGCGTTTTTGTTATCAGGAAACATTAGCGCACCGCCTAAATATTTAGTACTTTCAGATACCCTGCGCACATTTTATTATGACAAGCCACATGATGTAAAAAACCGTGTGCATTTCTTCATTGACACCCAAGTTGAGTTACTAAACAACGAGGCGCTGAGCAATGATCAAATCACAACCAAAGTGGATTTTATTCAAGCAGAAAAAGATGCGCTGTTAAACAGCCTTGATATGCTGGTTCAACAATATGAAAAAGAATCCGCTAAGACCTTTGCCAGTCTCTACAATCAACAACGAACCGTTATATTTATTCTTATCATCACCGTGTTGCTAGAAGGTTTTTTAATTTTTAGACCTGCTTTGCGTAAATACCAAAGCTTAAACCGTAAACTCAAAACAGACGCCTATCACGACACATTGACCAAATTGGCTAATAGGCACGGTTTGAATGAATTTGGTGAAGCACAGCTCAAACTTGTCAAAGAGGAAGACAAAGAATGCAGCGTGATCCTCTGCGATATCGACCGTTTTAAAGCCATTAACGACAAGTACGGTCATGTTGTAGGTGACAATACACTGGTGCAATTTTCCCAGATCGTAGTGGAAACAGTGCGACACATCGATTTTGTTGCTCGCTTTGGCGGAGAAGAATTTATCATTGTTCTACCCGATACAAATGTAAATGGTGCTAAAGCTGTCGCCGAGAAAATACGCAAGCATCTTCAACAAAAGATATTTTCGATTGATAAGACTACCATACAACTAACCGCTAGCTTTGGAGTGGCGCAGTTACAAGCTAGCGATGACGATTTTATGCACGCTATTACCTGTGCTGATAAAGCTTTGTATACCTCAAAACAATCAGGCCGAAACACGGTGTCTCCATACGTGCATAACTTGGGTTCGGCCTGAACTTACTTTATTAAATGGTTGATATTTCGACTCGATTTAGTCAAATCTACCATGGACATTCTTAAGTCGTAATTTGCGGTGATATGCTGTAAAAAAGGCACAAAATACACTTTATATTCCGAAAGCCCCTGACTATCATCTCTAGCAAGCATGAAATGAAATCCTTCGGCGTAGCAACTAAGCATTTTTACACAACTTTCGTGTAAATTAGCATCCATGTTTTGGTTTTTTTCGACAAAATACGACTTGGCAATATCAATAAGGGCATGTGCGTGGTCTTGTTCCATATGCGCGATAACTTCAGCACACTCTCTGCTTAACGAGATACAATCAGACCATTCTTCTTGAGAAAACCAAAAGATATCCCCAAAACCTCCGATGTAGCGCACACGCTCCAAATGTAATAGATAGAAACGAAAATCATGGGCATTTATGTAGGCTTTTGCTTGCGGGAATAAATTAAAATATTGCTGCTTCAATTCCTCACTCACGCCATCAGCTTGCGCATAGGCCATAACCGTCACCCTCGCATTTGCTTGGCTATCTGATGCTTTGCTGTCGAATACACAAACGCTGACTTTCTCTTGTGCCTTCATGTTCCTCGAATGTTGCGCTATATCTGAAGCATATATCACTAAATCGCCCGATTCGGTCATTAAAAACGGGATCACCGATCCAAAAGGAAAACCCTTCATCGACAAACTCGTGGTGGACAATACGCCGCTGTGTTGTTCACGCATCAGTCTTCGGGCAGCATGTATATGCTGTCGTTTTAGTGCACGGTTATTTTGAGTACTGTGTTCTTTGCTTGTACTGGCATTTTGTGGAATGGCCGTTGTGGTCATAGTTTTTCTCCATTATGAATACGATAATTGATAGGCATGCTGATAAATATGTCCCTGTGTATTGAAACAATGATTGATATTTTCCGCCGTAAACACATCCTCTGCTGTACCAAACGTTTGCAATGCGCCTGCGTTTATCATCACCAAATCATCAGCGAGCTTGGCAACAGCGTTGACGTCATGATCAATGATCAGTGCTGTCCCCCCAGCGTCTTTGAAACGTAAAATATGGCGATAAAGCTGTTGAGACTGATAAATGTCCAGGGCGCTGCTCGGTTCATCCAACATCAAACATTTTCCAGACATGTCCTTATTCTCGCTGAGTTGCAACCACGCGCGCGCAAACTCTACCAATTGGAACTCGCCACCAGATAACTGAGTAATACAGGTAAATAATTTGTGTTGAATACCTATATCATTTGCCACGTCAAAAATAAGCCGCTCACTGTGTTTTTCGCTTTCGGTATACGGCTCTCGTGCTAGTAGCAAATACTCATAGACAGGCATTGCAAACACCGGCCGGAAGCTTTGTGCAATATACGCGCGATGTCGACTTAAACTGTCTAGCGACCATTGCTGAATGGCTTTTCCCGCAAAGCTAATCGTGCCGCTATCTATGGCAATATCCCCCAACAGTGCTTTAAACAAGGTCGACTTACCCGCACCGTTTGCGCCAATGATTGCGGTGATCTTTTGAGGGCGAAAATACAGATCAAAATGCTGCAACAAGTGTTTGTCCCCACGTTGAATGTTTACCTGTAGTAGCTCATACATAGCCTTGCTTCCTTTTTTCCTGATAAATAAGCATGACAAAAAACGGTACACCGATAAGGGATGTCACCAGACCGACTGGCAGTTCTGAAGGGATCATGATGGTACGAGCAAGCATGTCAGCAAGCGCAACAAGCATTGCACCGCACATTGCCGTTAAAGGTAGTAGCACGCGCAGATGATTGGATGCCAACATCCGACAAATGTGAGGCACAACTAGGCCAACGAAACCCACAATACCCGTAAAGCTCACACATACGGCCACCACGCCTGCAACAATCACTAAGCAACGTGTTTTTACCTGCTCAGTATCCACACCTTGAAATCGCGCTTGTTTCTCGCCCACCGCCATGAGCATTAAGGCATTTTTTTCGCGCCAGAGCATAAGCAAGCCAATGCAAACAATGATGGCAGTAATCATCATGACAGTGGAAGACGTACCCGCATAGCTGCCCATGCTCCAAAAAGTAATTTGTCGCAAAGTACTGTCATCAACCAGAAAAGTGATTATGCCGAGTAGCGTCATCGCACCTGCATTAATCGCAACACCGACCAATATCAAAATTGAAGTATTCAATTGCCGACGCCGCCCCGCAATAGCAAAAAGCAAGAAAACACTGATCACCGCGCCTGAAAACGCCATTGTTGGAATGAAATACGGCAGAATATTCGACGGCACAAGTACCCAAGCGCTTAACAAAAAGCCCAAAGCAGCAAATAGGGCAGCAAAGGAAGACACCCCAATCAGCCCAGGATCAGCCAAGGGGTTTCTGAATATTGACTGCAAAACCAAACCGCTTACAGCAAGCCCAGCACCAGTCACCATGGTCATCAATACGCGCGGTAAGCGAATGTCGAAGATGATCGTACTTTGCAAACCTTGTTGCTGATTTAGTGAGCCGTCTATGCTGGTAAGTACGCTAAACAAATCAACTGGCACTGCCCCCGTATTAAGCGCAACAAAAAAAATCACCGGTAAAGCAACGAGGAAAATACCAAGCATCTGCTTGTGTTTTTGTTTACGGGCAAGCAAATGAAATTGAAAACTGCGCTCTGTGACCAACATCGACTTATTGACCCAATGAGGCTTGTTGTTGATTGCCTTCTAATTCTTGCTGCTTTTTAGCAACTTCGAGTACTTCTTGCATTGCCTGCGGCAAGCGTGGTGTCAAACCTAAGAACTTAAGGGGATCGACGATGTGCAGGTTACAACCGTATGCGTCTCGCAACAATCTTATCGCTGGTTTTTCACACAATTGCTCTGGGCGTAAACCGCGCGCTTGATGCGCGGGAACAAAAATCAGATCGGGTGCATACGCAAGCAGTGATTCGGGCGATACCGTTTTAAAACCTTGTAGCTGAGAGTACGGGTTGGTCATCCCAAGCGTTTTAAAAATGATGTTAGGTACTGTGTTTTTGCCTGCCGCCATCACACCCTGGTCTGATATCGACATCAAAAATACTGCCTTCTTGGGATTCCGCGTATCTACTTGTTTTCTAACTTTAGCAAAGTCCTGACGCAATGTGCGTATTAGCACCTCGGCTTGTTCAACTTTGTTGATCAAGCCTCCCAACATAGTGATTGCCTTGTACAAGCCGTCAATGTTTTTGGCAGTATCAATTAGCTCTAGCGTAACACCTAGGTTTTTTATTTGTTCTAAACTCGTTTTAGACCCCGCCTCTGCAAGACTTATTAAGTGTGTGGCACCCGTTGACGCCACGCCCTCCACACTCAATTGCCGGTAATACCCGACTTTAGGCAGTTGATTGACTGCCGCTGGATACAACGAGCTTGTATCTGTTGCCACAATGAGTGCTTGCGCGTCCAAGGCATACAATATTTCGGTGACGCTGCCTCCGGCACTCACAATTTTCATGCCTTTGTTTTCTCGACTTTCCTCAGCATATGGCACTTGAGAGTAAACATCCTTGTTCACCACGCTTAGAAATACGCCCAATAAAATCAGTCCAAATGAATATTTCATGACTTACTCTTTAAAACAGTTGTTGCAAACGATAATAATTATCATTAGCATTTAATGCAAATAAAAATTATTCCTATTTACAAAAATGAGAACTATGCAAACCTTAATCAAAACTTTACGCTTCACTGCAATCACAACATTGCTCGTTAACCACGCACTCAATCAGCAGCTACTTGCCGCTGAAGTAAATAACGCCGATGCTGACGAAACCATCACCGTTATTGGTACCAAAACTACTCGCGAAATTAACGAAGTGGCGGCGACCGTAACGCAAATTAGCCGCGAGCAAATTGACGCCATGGCCTCAACAAATATTCGCGACATGCTCCGCTATGAACCCGGTATCAGTGTTGAAGGTAATGGCAGATATGGGCTATCTGGTTTCAATATCCGAGGTATCAATGGCGATCGTGTGCTCATACTATTAGATGGTGTGCCTATCGCTGATGAGTTTTCCTTTGGGCCAAACTTATCCGCGCGCCGAGATTTTGTTGATATTGATTTAATCAGCCATGTGGATATCGTCAGAGGGCCTGCGTCAACACTTTACGGGAGTGACGCCATTGGCGGTGTGGTTGCGTTTAGCAGTAAATCACCAAAAGAAATACTTGGGGATGAGGAAAACAGTAAGATCCGTGTCAAGAATGGCTTTGATAGCCAATCCAACACCTTTTCTACTAACGTAATGTACGCAGGGCAGCACAAAAACTGGCAGTGGTTGCTGAATGCCGGTATGCGTGACGGCAACGAAACAGAAAGCCATTTCAAAACCAGCAAAGACGCTAATGGACAAGAACAAGTCGGTAGTGACAGAAACAGTAGCGACCCTCAAAAAAATAAGTCAAAGTCGGTATTGGCTAAACTTATCTACGAAAAAAAACCAGCGCATACTTACACGTTTACAGCAGACTACCAAGATCTCGACAGTAACACGCAATTGTTGAGTGAAGTTGGCTGTATTTCTCGTGGTATATTAACGTTAAACAGCACAGGTGATGATGAGCAAACCCGAAGCAGAGTAATGCTTGACTATTTATTTCAGCCCAAAGACTCACACCTCAAACGCCTGAAGGTGGATGTATTCTCTCAACAATCCGACACAATCCAAAACACCCATATACTGCGTAGTAATCCTCAAGGCGCTAGCCCCTCAATTACGGATAGGCAGAGAAATAGCGAATTTAAACAAGATGTTGTGGGTCTGCACGCGCAGTTTGATCACGCGTTTGACTTTTTGGGTGATCACTACTTAATTTACGGTATGAGCTGGCAACAAACGGACTCGTCCTCCATTCGAAACGGCAGTACTATCAATGTTGAAACGCAAGCGTCCGAACGAGAATTTTCGGTGTTCCCTGCCAGAGATTTCCCCCTATCTACACTCACCGAATCTGCTATTTTTATTCAAGATGAATATCAACTCTTAGATGGAAAAATACGCCTAAGCCCCGGACTACGTTTTGATAGTTACCGTTTAAAGCCGAGCAATGATGAGCTATTCACTCATGCAAACCCAGGCGTCGACATTGTCTCTTTTGACGAAGACGAACTCTCTGCTAAGTTTGGTGCGATTTATAAGCTAAACGACGCCTTATCGTTGTGGGCACAATACGCTGAAGGGTTTCGCATACCGCCCATGGACGATATCAATGTCGGCTTTACTAACTTTGCGGGCGGCTATACCTCCTTGGCTAACCCCAATTTACTGCCAGAGTCAGTGTCTAGTTCGGAGCTTGGCTTCCGCTCAACGTTTAAAGCCTTTGAGCTATCGCTAAGTGCTTACACCAACGACTACGAAAACTTTATTGAATCCCTTGCCGTTCGTGGATTTAATCCCGTGACAAATTTATTGGAATTTCAGGCACGTAACATCGACGATGTGCAAATTAAAGGTATTGATTTACAGGCGAGTTGGTATATTGGCGAATCGATTGCACCACTTCAAGACTGGGTGTTGCATTTTAGTACCTCAACACAATCCAGTGAAAATACAGAAACAGGCACTGAGTTGTCTACTGTGCTACCTAGTCAATCCGTTTTGGGTATTCGATACAGAGATTTAGACAGCGATTGGCATACAGAACTTGTTGTCACGCATACTGAACAAGCAGCAGAGCAGGAAAGTGACAGTCCTGATACAAGCTTGTTTCGCGCACCGTCCTATACAACAGTGGATGTCTTAGCCCACTATAAACTAAACGATACTATTCGAATAAACGCGGGGATTTACAACCTTACAGATAATAAATATTGGCTTGCTTCAGAAGTACTCGGCCGCGAAACGAGTGAAAATTTAAATCGATTTACGGCGCCGGGGCGAAACTTTTCTACTAATTTGATCGTGAGTTTTTAGCCCAATTATTGGCTAAGCGGTCGCAATAAAGCTTTCACTAGGATCAACCAAAAAGCCAGCTTGCATGGCTTCGCGTCCCAGCAACATAAGATGATTCATTGATGCTCGATTAGTTAAAGTCAACTCGATTTCCCAAGTTTTGCTGTCAAGCTTAGCGGTGGTTTTGATAACGTATCGCCGCTCTCGCTCACCGTTAGAGCTCTTTATCCAACGGGAATCATGCAATTGAGCCGAGCACTTTAATGTTTGTTCTACATCATGAAAGTCGGGGTGAAATTCAAAATCAATTTTGCCTCCGCGCTCATGCAAGTATATATGATCGACATGCAATGCCGATGTTTGTGCGCCGGTATCAATTCGCGTTGTTATGCCAAATAGACCTAGATCGGGTAAATCCACGCTCTCTAGTACGCCAATGATAGTTTTGTTTGATTGTGTCATCGTTTAACCACTTTTATCTTTTCATACCAAAAAGGATCATGTTTATTGATGCAGGGGATCTTGTTCATTGTCGATGTTTAACACCAGATCGTCTTGCATCAATTCAATATGATCAGCAACCTCGCTCGGTTCTTCAAACATGGCGATGTGATACATTGCATCTCCCTCTTGCACTAAGGGAATGTTTTGTTTGCCAATGATCACGCCACCAAATGGGGCTTTGAGTTTTTCGACAAACGCACCTGTTGGGCTGCATATTTCGGCTAAAATTTGCCCTTTTTTGACATGATCACCTAGCTTTTTTAAATCTCTGACGATGCCACTTGAGCTGGCTCTTAGCCATGAACTCTTGTTTGCCACAAATGGCTCAGACTTATGCACAGTCGGCGTTTTTCGGAGTTTTACCATGCCCAAGTGTGATAGCACATTGAGAATTCCTTTTATCCCTGCTCGAATTGAAAACTCGTCAAAACGCAGGGCTTGACCAGCTTCATAAAGCAAGACCTTTACACCATGATCAGACGCACTCTCTCGAAGTGAACCATCACGAATATCTGCATTAAGCATAACCGGCACACCAAAGGCAGTTGCAAGCGCTTTGGTCTCGTCATCATTCAAATTTGCACGTATTTGCGGTAAGTTACTACGGTGTATCGCACCTGTGTGCAAATCTATGCCGTAGTCGCATTTTTTGACTATCTCATGTAAAAATAGGTGTGCTAAACGCCCGGCTAAAGAGCCTTTCGGTGAGCCGGGAAAACTGCGGTTAAGGTCTCTGCGATCCGGCATGTACCGACTTTGGTTTAGCATGCCATATACATTAACAATCGGCACTGCGACGATGGTACCTGCGGTTAACCGGTATGATTTCATCGCCAATAATCGGCGAATGATTTCGATCCCGTTTAACTCATCACCATGTATTGCTGCGCTCAAAAAAACGGTGGGACCGGGCTTTTTCGCTCTAATGACTTCTACAGGCACAGACATTTCAGTATCGGTGTACAATCGTGCCACTGGCAGTTCAAGTTTCACTCGCATGCCAAGTTTAACTTCGCAATCCCCAATTGTTAACATATCTGAATCTGACACAAGTGTTCCCGTCTACTTTCTACTTTTATCAAGCCCATCAAACTATCAAAAAACAAGGGTAACTAACCTTTACCTCTAGTTTTAGTTTTAAAGGGCTTTGCATTCTTTTCAATAAACTCAATGATCATACCTGCAACATCTTTGTGCGTAGATGACTCAATGCCTTCCAAGCCAGGAGAAGAATTGACCTCCATTACCACCGGACCATGATTAGAACGCAACAAATCGACACCACAAACATTTAGCCCCATCACTTTTGCCGCATTACTGGCAGCCGCGCGTTCCGCCGCCGATATTTTGGTTAAGGTCGCCGTGCCACCTCGATGTAAGTTGGAACGAAATTCACCATCTGCCCCCTGTCGTTTCATCGCCGCGACAACTTTTCCACCAATGACAAAACAGCGAATATCTGAGCCACCAGCTTCCTTAATGAACTCTTGCACTAAAATATTAGCGTGGATGCCCATGAACGCCTCAATGATGCTCTCGGCAGTTTTATTGGTTTCCGCCAATACAACACCGATACCCTGTGTACCCTCAAGCAATTTAATAACGACAGGTGCGCCGCCCACGTTTTTGATTAAGTCTTTGATATTATCCGGACTATGGGCAAATCCGGTACGAGGTAAGCCAACGCCTTTTCTGGAAAGCAACTGCATAGAGCGTAGTTTGTCCCTAGAGCGACTAATAGCAACCGATTCATTCACGCTAAACGAACCCATCATTTCAAACTGCCTGACTACAGCCGTACCATAAAAGGTAATGCTGGCACCTATACGGGGAATCACAGCATCATAGGTAGGCAGCTCGGTTCCCTTAAATCTGACCGTTGGGCGCGAGCTAGTGATATCCATGTAGCAATGCAAGGTATCAATGACATCTACTTCATGTCCACGCTGACGCCCAGCTTCAACGAGCCGTTTGGTGGAATATAGATTTTGATTCCTTGAGAGAATGGCTATTTTCAAAGGACGTCCCCTATTTGTTTATCGCCGACATATAATCATGTTTTTGTCGCCGAGTAAAAGTAATTGTGTACCTTAAGCTTTTTTAACAAATTGCGCAGTAATCATCATCTCGCCGGCTTTGTCTACTTTGCAATCGAGTTGGTGATCTTTAGCATCCACTATACGCCTGACCAAGGCTTTGGTACCAATTTTTAAGACCATAGAACTGCCCTTAACTTTTAGATCCTTAACAAAGGTAACCCGATCACCTGCCGACAAAATTGCTCCATTGGCATCTTTGACAATAACAGACTCTTCTTCTGCAAGTTCACTGGGGTTCCATTCGTGGGCGCATTCGGGGCAAATTAATAGGCCTTGATCTTGATACACATATTCTGACTGACAATTTGGGCAAGGAGGTAATGACATAAATTAACACTTTTTTAGAGGATTGAATGTGCAAAATAGCACGGCAAAAAACCTGCGCAAGTATAGGCAAGCAAAGCCGGTATAGCAATTGAAATACAAATGTAAACAAGGCAAGATGGCTCGCAATGTAAACAAACCAAACGCTATCAATGAAACTCACCGAAACACTTGCACCAACACAAAAACGCATTGCACTGGTTGCTCACGACAATATGAAAGAAACCTTGGCTAGCTGGTGTCAAAAGCACAAATCTGTGCTTGAAAACCAGTGTTTATTTGCAACCGGCACCACAGGACAACGAGTGAAAGTGGCGACGGGATTAGAAGTTATACCTTTATTAAGTGGGCCAATGGGTGGCGACCAGCAAATCGGTGCCAAAATCGCTGAGCAATCTTTAGATATTCTGATTTTCTTTTGGGATCCCTTAGAATCGATGCCTCATGATCCGGATGTAAAAGCCCTGCTTCGGATTGCCGCAGTATGGAATATTGCCGTAGCCTGTAACCCAACAAGCGCAGATTACCTAATCAGCTCGCCGCTGATAAATACCGAATACGCATACCGCGTACCTGATTACTCAGCATACGCTGCAGGCCGAAGCGAGTAAGCTATTGCTATTGGTAACCTACGATAAGGTATTCGCTAGCGCGGTTTGTCATGTTTGCGGGCGCTCTCAACATTAAGTAACGTGATTTGGCTTTGATTGGTGCATCTTGACTATCAACGTCCTTTACCCATTGCCTTTCATTTTTGTTTGCAAGATTTTGTGCTGAATTAAAGTTAATCGATGATTCAGTGATGCCGTCATTCAGCGTGTCAATATCGTCGTCCCACCACACTTCGCTGTATGGCGTATGCTCTCCTCCGCTCCATGGTCGATATTGTGTAAAGGTTTGTACAATAGATACCGATTCCCAATTTTCGCCGAAATCAATATATCCCACGCGCTCACTGTAATACGGTGCTTGTTGACCACCATCAACATCACTTAACTGCCCGTCTTGCAAAGTAGGTTGTGCGTCAAATGCATGCTGCATCGGGAAGTAACTGCCACCTGCAGCCCTGCCTGAATCATGTGGCTGGATGACGTCTAATTCTGGCTTACTAGGATCCTCTGGCGGCGATTCCCCATCATCAGTCACATCCCAACCAACAAAGGCATACTCCAGTGCGCGGTTTGTCATGTGCTCAGGCGCTTGTACCAGTAAATAACGCGCTTGCGGACTGATAGGTGCCGCAACAAAGTGCCCATCTCGTACCCATTGCAAATCTTCCATGGCCTGCAAATTTCTCGCACTATTAAAATTCAAATCCAGTTCAATAAGGCCACTGTCATTCACTGCATCGATATCATCGTCCCACCACAATGACTGATACGGTGTTTGATTGCCACCACTCCACGCTCTATACAAAGTCCAAGTTTGGGTAATCCGAATGTTGTACCATTGCTCACCAAAGTCCACGTATCCCAGTCGATTGGCATAATAAGGCGCACGTGATCCCCCCAACACATATTCGGGCGTATCGTTGTTCATGAATGAGGGCTGCGAATCAAACGCCATTTCCAAGGGGAAATATGTGCCCCCACTAATTTTTCCTGCACTCTGTACTTGAATAATTCGCTCAATCCCCGGATCCGATGGCGCTTCATCTGGTACCACTTCAATAGATAGCACGTCCTCTTTAACATTACCGTCATAATCAGTCGCAGTAATAACAAACTCATAAGTACCTAGCAACAAAGTCGTATCAATTGAATAGGCAGCGGAATATGCGCCTTCGCTAACCTTTTCAAGTACTAATATGTCGTCTGCGATACCACTCAGGGCACTGACACTCACGTGCACTGATTCAATACCGATTACGCTACCTTGGTTGTCACTGACTTCTGCGCTGAATTGAATAGATGGATGTTCGGGCGTGATGCTCTCAGGGTTGACTTGTGTATTACTGATTGATATCCCCGAACCAGCATTAGAGAAAGAAAGTAACCAATCCCACAGTTGTATGTCTTTAAACACCCTTGTCCAAGCATTGTGTCCACCCGACTCCCGCAGATCATATACAACATTAGTGGCACCGGCTTGAATCAGCTTATTGTAGTAACCCTGAGAACTCTTGTAAGAAATCGTACCATCGTCTTTGTTGTGACTAAGCACAACAGGGATGTTACTTTGAGCAAGACCTGCAATGTTATCTCCACCAGCATACCCAGCAGCAGATACCAAGCCCGCAATCGTATCGGCATGACGCTCAGCATAAAGTCTGGCTCCCTTTCCTCCTTGAGATAGACCAGCCACAAACTCTCTCGTCGTATCGATACGATTGTTTGCTCGCACATGTGCCATTATTTCTTCCAAATAGGGCGCTTGCGAGAGAGAATCCATTGACCATCGCGCTAGTGGCGAAACAATGATAAAGGGGAAATTCCAATCCTTTTCGACTAGTCCCGGTAAAAATCCTCCCTTAGATTTTAATATGCTAGGGCTAGTTCCGTTTTCACCTGCACCATGCAAAAACAACACGACAGGAAAGTCTTGATCTATTTTAGTTTCATAGTCTTCTGGGTAATAAATTAGATAGCCAGGCGATACCACGCGATGAGGTTCACCCGAAACATGTGTTGATAGCAGCACTTCAAACTGTCGCTCTTTCGGTGTCGTGGCATAAATATTCGAAATCGTGAACATGAGAGCTAGGCAAGTAATTATTCGAGTAAGCATAATGATTCCTTTTGTTGTGATTGAAACAACTTACTGGAGTTTACAGCTAAGCTGTGACATGTTTGCGTGTATAAAACAATTTATGCGTATATAAATTTGAAAGTGAGCAAATGAACGAAACTCAAAACAATCAGAAGTGTTTTTATTTAGGCATTGATGGAGGCGGTACCAAAACTAAAGCACGCTTGGAAGATGCCGATGGCACATTGTTGGGTGAAGGCTTGGCCGGCCCCTCTAATCTGGTTCGCGGCACGGCACAAGCAGTCGATGCATTTTTAACGGCAAGCAATATGGCCTTTAAAGAAGCAGGCCTTGACAGCTCGCAGCAGCTTAACACAAGTGTGTGTATTGGTGTTGCAGGTGCAACAGTCGAGCCTTACCTATCCGAGTTGAAGCAGTGGTCGTCACCTTTTCAAGCCTTGAAAATAACAACAGATCTACACATTGCGCTAGCTGGTGCACATAAAGGAAAAGATGGAGCCACAATTATCATGGGAACCGGTTTTTGCGCGGGTATTCAATACACTGGGCAATATCAAGAAATCGGCGGGCATGGCTTACTATTAGGTGATGGTGGTAGCGGCGCCATGCTAGGCTTAAAGTCGATTAGACTTTGTTTAGAAGCCTTGGACGGCGTGATTGCGCACACTACGTTTACACGTCATTTGCTGACAAAGCTAAATGTAGAGGACGCCCACGCACTTGTTACCGCAACGATTAACCAGCCTCCTGCGTTTTTTGCCACGCTTGCGCCCGATGTCTTTGCATTTGCCAGTCAACAAGATCCCCTAGCATTGTCAGTGGTAAATGACATAGCAAGATTCACAGAACGATATATTGTTCGCTTGCAAGCAATCAAACCCGTGCCTTTGAGCTTAATTGGCGGCATTTCACGCCATATTTTTCCTTATTTGGCGAGCGAATTTCAAGTAATATGTAAGCCACCTCAATTGACGCCCGATCAGGGTGCGGTAATACTGGCGCGAGAAATGTAAGCTATGAAAAAATATTTTGAAAATTTAGCAAAAAGCTTGTTTCGTTCAAAGTTTGTCGATCTTGATGAAACAGAACAACATGTGATCGAGTGTATCGCTAATCAAGCACCCATCGCGACCAATTTAAACGAGTCTTTTAAAGAGCAACTCAGCTTTGGTCAACGCATGGCTGACAAAGTCGCTGAATTCGGCGGCTCTTGGACTTTCATCATTATATTTGTTTGCATAATGGCTTCGTGGATGGCCGTCAATGTATACTTTTTAGCTGCTGAGGCATTTGACCCCTATCCCTTTATTCTTCTAAATCTGATGCTCTCAACCCTTGCAGCGCTTCAAGCCCCGATTATCATGATGTCCCAAAATCGTCAGGCAGAAAAAGACAGAATGGCCGCTGCCTTAAATTACGAAGTAAGTTTAAAAACTGACCTTGAAATTTTGCGACTGCATCAAAAGCTTGATGCCTTAATTGCACAACAAGGTAGCCGAGAGCCAGTAGCCCATGACTAAGCATGCATGGTTACAAGCCATACTCGATTGGACATCGGCATATGCATTAAATTTAGGTCTCAGTCTTTTTGCTGTTATCGTTTATGTGGTTATTGTCAGACTCGCGCTACCAAAAATCGAAAAAAGCGTAGGTAAAAGCAAATTAAAAGAAGGCGCGGTGCTGAAAGCCTACCATATTGTGCGAGCGGTAAGCGCAACAATCACATTGGCAGCTATTTTAGTCGTGTGGGGTATAGACTTCAGTGGTTTACTTGTTTTATCCACTTCAATCATTACCCTAACCGGTGTTGCACTATTTGCAAGCTGGTCGCTTCTTAGTAATATCACTGCCTACTTTTTGCTGCTATTTCATGATTCGTTTAGACGAGGTAACTTTGTTAGAGTCATTGATGCAGACAATTATATTGAAGGATATATATCAGAGGTAAACTTATTCAATACCAAAATCCTCACCGAAGACAGAGAAGTGATCGTTTATCCAAACAATTTAATTCTCACACGGCCAACCATTGTCAATCCGCGGGTAAAATGGCAAACAATGGGCAAAATCATGGACAAATCAAATAGTGTTGAAAAAGCAGCTCAACTCCCAAACAATCAGGACTAGAATCATTGGCTTTTTTAGAGACTGTACTAAGAGAGTATAGCCAATAATTTATTGATCAGAGGACAAAGATGGATAAAGTAAAAGGCAGTTGCCTGTGTGGAGCGGTAAAATTTACTTGCGACAACGACTTTCAACAATTTCACTTTTGCCATTGCACACAATGTCAAAAAACAACTGGATCAGCTCACGTATCGAATCTATTTACTCGCGTTGAGAATATTGAGTGGGAATCAGGACAAGAACAAGTAAAGCGTTATGATGTTCCCGGACGTTCACTGACTAGTGCGTTTTTTACCACTTGTGGCTCACCCGTGCCTTATGTCTCTGGTTCAGGCAAAGCATTAGTCGTCCCTGCTGGAAGTCTAGACTCTGCACCGAGTATGGCACCTCAAGACAATATTTTTTGGGCAGAACGCGCTAAGTGGTATGAGGATGGCTTACTGAGCACCAAGTTTTCAGGCATTCCTGAATGACCAAAACCATTAGCACTAAACAAGCCCTGCGCTACAGTCGACATATTCTGTTATCGGGGTTTGACCTAACCAAACAAGAAACACTTATGTCTGCTAATATAGCGATTATTGGTGTTGGCGGTTTGGGTTGTGCGGCAGCGCAATATTTGGTGGCGTCGGGTATTGGCAAGCTGACTATCGTTGATGACGATGTTGTCGAATTTACCAATTTGCAGCGACAAGTCCTACACACAGAAGCGACCCTCGGTCAAAAAAAGGTCATATCGGCAAAAGCCACACTAACTAATATTAATAGTGAAGTTAAGATTACCAGCATCGACAAGCGCCTCAATGATGGAGAAATTACAGCCCTCGCAGCAAGTCACGATCTTGTCATTGATTGCTCGGACAATCTTTCTACACGAAACCAAATCAACGCAAGTTGTTACCATAGCCAAACACCCTTGGTATCCGGCGCCGCGATCCGCATGGAAGGGCAGGTTTTTTGTGTTATCCCCGCCGAACAATCGGCGTGTTATGGCTGTATTAGCCAATATTTTGGTGAACAAAACCTGAGTTGTGTAGAGTCAGGTGTCATGTCGCCACTCGTCGGTATTATTGGCGCAACACAGGCTATTGAAGCAATTAAAATAATTACTCACTACGGCAAACCAGCAGTCAATAAGCTTTGTCTCTACGACGCTATGTCAGCAACTTGGCAAACATTTGATGTACAGCGTTCTAGTAGTTGTGAGGTTTGTGGCTTAGGTGCATAAGTTGTATTAGCGCTTAAAAGCACATAGGATGCTGGAAGGTTTTTTTAGTTATGCGCCCTTGACGGATTAATACTTACTAGGGAAACAATAAGCTTTGCATAAATTATTTAGGTTATTACTTTGAGTTTGAGGAATATTTACCACCTATGAGTCGTCGTCCACTAATCAAACACATCCGTGATCACGATGCACTTTTTACCGAGTTAGCCCTGCTAAGGAACAAGTTTGCCGAGCATATTGGACTCACTCATTACGAATACCACAAAGTCCCTAAATTCATTACGCCTGACGGAAGGCGCCTGAGTATCGAACCAGAGCGTAGTATTATTGTTCCCAATTATAGAGATTTTAAAGGAATAAAAAGCTTACTAGAAAACAGTATCGAAGGCTTTTATATCATAAAAGATAGTGAAATTGGTTTTCGTTACCCAACAGCCGCTATTGCCGGTTTGGATGCGCCGTATATTAAACGCTTTCGATCTGAGTTTTTTCACCGAGTAGACGAAAATCGGAATATCTGTCGACCTCTAAACCTGTCGGTGGGGATCAAAAGTCGCGGTAAAGCAGACAAACGTGAAGAATACGAAGTGTGGGTGCCGGATGAATACCTTGAACAAGACCCAACGCCACTATTTATCGACAAATACGGTGAAGATCTTCCTGATGAAATAAGAGATTTTGCCAGCACACAAAATTATGTACATGGTTGGATGGGAGTAAAACGCGCTGCGTTTGAAGCGATTTACCAAAACCCTCAACACCTTGGCGAGCTTGCCATCGTACTCGGTTTATCCGTCGACGCTTATAACATAGGGGCGAAGCCAGATTTGTCGTACTCGCCTTTAGTGGACAGCTCAATTGCTGTTGGTAATGCCGAATTCGAATGGGAAGTGATGGGCTTTTATTCACCCAAAGGACAGCACGCCGACCATGACCAAATTTGGGAAGCAATTAGCTACGCAATTGAAGCTGTCGATACCCCCCTAAGAAACAACTACAACAACTTGTTAGCAATACAAGAGAGCAAAACAGAGCGCATTTTGTCTACCATAAAATCGCTCGGTATCGTTGAGCAAGATATTGTCGAACTCGCCCTCCAGCCATGGGAGTTTTTGCAAACCGAAAGTGCTAATCGACGCAAGCCTCAAGATCCCAGTCGCACCGTAAACCTGCTCGGACGCCTAAATCGTTTGTTCTATCAAGCAGATCATCATCTACCTTCGCTAAAAGAGATACATGATTTGATTGTGTAAATAACGAGTTATTTCAAGCTTGAGTAGCGCAGAGATGGGGATTTAGGGTGTGGCTGGACGGACTTGCTTATCCCGAGCTAAGGTTAACTATAAAGAGTAAAACTATTCTAGTTCTTTCCCTCCCTTCGCTGTAGTTGCTTTTCAACAGTCATGCCGTATCATGACAAGCCCTAAATAACCTACACACTGCACGGAACACAGCTTGCCAATTCACGCGCCCACCGATTTATTATCACTTGACAGCATCTTACCTGACGAACCTTTGCTTATGATGGGAGCAGGACCAGTGCCGATTCCGGCTAGGGTCGCCGCTGCCAACGGCATTGTCATCAATCATTTGGGCGACACCATGGCGCAAATTATCGAGCAGGTTAAGCAAATGTCGCGCTATGTGTTTCAAACAGAAACTGGGCATATTTTGGGTGTGGCAGGACCGGGGTCTGCGGCAATGGAAATGGCTATCACCAACTTGGTCGTGCCAAACAGTAAAGTACTAAGTATCTGCAACGGCTTTTTTAGTCGTCGTCTTGCCGAAATGGCCGAGCGCGTTGAGGGAGATGTCGAACGCTTAATTGTACCAGAGGGAGAAAGTGCCTCTCCCGCTTTGGTTGAAGAGCATATCATTAAGCACCAGCCACAAGTGTTGACCATTGTGCAAGGCGAAACATCCAGTACGGTTTGTAATTATGCCCTTGCCGAAATTGCAGCTATCGCTAAAAAACACCATTGTTTGGTCATTGTTGATGCGGTTTGTACTTTGAGCACCATGCCTTTTGAAATGGACAACTGGGGCATCGACGCGGTGATTACCGGCGGGCAAAAAGGCTTGTCATGTATTCCTGGCGTTTCACTCATTGGTTTTTCTAAACAAGCTTGGGATCATATTCAAAGCCGTCAAGACCAATTAAAACACTGGTGTTTAGATGCTAAATTGGCTGATCAATTTTGGTATAAAAAATCCTATCATTATACCGCGCCGGTATCAGGTATCTTAGCTATTCATGAAGCACTGCGTCTCGTTTGCAACGAAACATTAGAAACTCGATGTGATAGACATTTTCGAAGTTCTCAGGCATTGCAAGCGGGTATTGAAGCAATGGGTTTACAATTACATGTAAAACCTGAATCAAGGCTCAATTCGGTTGTCGGGATTAAAGTACCTCAAGGCCTTGAAGCCGGTGATCTGTTGCGCACCTTATCCAGTCGCTACAGAGTAGAAATTTCAGGCGCTTTTGGTGCCAATATTGTCAGGATAGGGCAAATGGGCGAGCAATGTAGAGCGCACAACTTGTTTCGCACGCTTCATGCCTTTGGCGCAAGCTGCAATTTACTCGGCCAGAAATTGGATCTACCCGCAGGTATGGCGGCACTCGAAGGCATATTAGACAAACACGCCGTTGTCGATTAGTTACGACGCAATTTTTATGGAGAAGTTTTTACCCAATGAAGGTGAACGCATTACTTATATTCTTGCTCTCGGCTATTTGTTTTAGCACACAAGCAAACGACGAATTACAAGCTTTAAAAGCCGAATTGGCCTTGTTAAAAAAGAAAATTGAAGCGCTAGAAGCGCTCCAAGAAGAAGCCGAACAAGCAAAAAAAAGCGAGCCTGAGCTTGTTAATACCCAACAACACACTAGTAAGCGTGACGAAAACGGTATTAAAATTGGTGGCGCTTTCCGGTATCAGTACACGTACAGCGATTTTGACCAAGATAATCAGGATCGCGCTGGCGACCTCGACTTCAACCTGTTCAGGCTCGATTTTAAAGGCAAAATTGACGACTTTTCCTTGTCAGCACAATATCGTTGGTACGACTATATGAATGTGGTACACCACGCATGGATTGCTTATGATTTTAATGAACGTAACCAATTAAAATTTGGGATTCAAGAAGTCCCTTTTGGCAATTTTCCCAAAAGTGCCAACAGTTTTTTTTACTCAACCGCATACTTTGTTGGTATTCAAGCAGACTTTGATACTGGCTTAAATTGGACATGGCAAGACAAAGGCTATCGACTTGACCTAGGCTTTTTCCCCAATGACGAACTCGGAGGAGTAGACGGTTGGGTTGACGATCGCAAAGACCGATATTCATTTGATGTCTTGGGTTTACGTCTGAGTGGAGAAGGTATTTTTTCTGAACCAGAAGCACAATTGGGCGAGAGCAATACATTTAACCTAAGACTATCGAAACAATTTGATTTAGCGGAACGTATGAATATAGAGCCTGGCGTTTCATTCCAAAAAGGCCACTTATCCCAAAATGGTCGTTGGCGCGATATATCAGGTTTAGGGCATAAACAAAATCAAGTGGGCAATCATGCCTCCTATGCTGCTCATGTCAATTTTGACTACCACAACTTGAATGCACAATTTCAGTATGCGAGGTACAAATACGAGGTCGATGGAATAAACGCTGAACAGTTTGCAGTCGGGTCGTTCAATTTTTATGGCACCATTCCAGCCTCTGCTAACGCATGGTTACTCAACCTTTCTTGGGAAAAACCGGTCAACTGGGGCGCGATAACAAAAATTCGACTGTTTAACGATTATTCTCAGTTAACAAACAAGTCTGGAAATTTTGACAAAACTTGGATGAACTCTACAGGCGTAATCGTATCTGCAGGGCCTTTGTACACTTACATAGAATATTATAAGGCCAAAAACCAGCCCTTTATTGGGGGCAATTTAGTCGGAAACGACGAGATCGCAAAAGGCCGGCTGAATATGAACATTGGCTACTATTTTTAAACCAATTTATCTAAATTGAATTTATGCCCTAACTTGTTGGTTTTGGTTTGCAAATAGGCTTTGTTGTATTCAGTAACACCGTGATCGATGGCTTTCCTTTTGACTACCTTAATACCCAAGTCTGTTAGTGCACGTAACTTTTTAGGATTATTGGTCATCAACTCTACCTCAGTAACATTTAGTGTATCGAGCATAGACTTACAAATATGGTAATCGCGCAAATCTGCGTCAAAGCCGAGGTGTTCATTGGCCTCTACGGTATCCAATCCCATGTCTTGTAGGCGATAAGCTTTGATCTTATTAAGCAAGCCGATACCCCGCCCTTCTTGACGTAAATACAAGATAAGCCCAAAGCCATGCTCAACAATGTTCTGCATGGCTTTTTCTAACTGAAAACCACAATCACATTTGATACTGAACAGACTATCGCCTGTTAGGCACTCGGAATGAATACGAATAGGCACGGTATCACTCGCTTGCCAACTGCCATGGCTCAAGGCAATGTGTTCTTGTTTTTCAGTGTTGTCCCAAAAACCATGAATGTTAAATAGACCAAAACGTGTGGGCAGTTTTGCCGAGCTGATGTATTCATACCTAGGTTTCATTTGCTTGACTGTTTGTTTTGTCGCCTTCACCATGGCGCTCCATGTAAGAGATGTTTGGAAAATTACGGTAGAAATACCAGAAAGTTGCAGCACACACGAAAAAAACGAAAAATTAATGACAGCGCTTCGGCAGCGCCTCATCAATGAACAGGGTTTGCAAAAAATAAAGCCTCAAAGGCAAGGATGCCTTTGTGGAGCGCCCATGGATGGGTTTATCGCGACTTTATTGTTTGCAAACCCTGTTCATTGATGAGGCGCTGCCGAAGCGCTGTCCTTAACCTGTCTAAGAAAGGTCAAACACTAAAAGTGATATTTAAGCCCGGCATTTAATGCTGCGCCAGACGTATTAAATGCGGCAAGATCTTGATACTCCGTATCAAACGCATTTTCGATACGAGCAAACAGCAGTAAATTGTCATCTACTTGGTATCTTGCACTGATATCTACAAGGTCGTAATTGGGTAATTCACCACCAATATCAGTAAAATCACGCACAAAACGCATGTTGGCTGTAAATTGCAAACGATTGAGCGAGTAAGATAAACCGATGTTCGCCAAATGCTTAGGCCGCCTCAAGCGCTGTTCACCCGAGGTGTCTTCGGTATCGTTGTAAGTATAGTTTGCGGTCAGCACCAATTCATCTGCCAAGCTCTGATTGATGATGACTTCCAGCCCTTCTGAAAAAGAAGTACCAATGTCTTGCAAATAGCCCGAAAAGCCCGACAAATCAAAAAAGATGCTGTCTTCAATTTTTTGATCAAAATACACTATTTCATAGCTTGAGCCCTGATCATTGGTGTACCCAACACCAAACTCGTAACCTTTGCTTTGCTCTTCTTTTAGCTGAGTTTCTGACGCTGGCGCAAAAGCAAAGGGGCCGCGATTGTATTCCACTTCAAAAACACTTGGTGCTCTGAATCCGGTGCCATAACTCGTGCGTAGTTTAAGCTCGCCCTCTGCTAGCGACCAAAGCTTTGCTGCGCTTAAGCGGTAACTTAAATGTTCACCAAAATCTTCGTTATCATCATAACGCGCACCGGCAGTTAAAAAGGTATCGCTCAATACCTCGCTTTGATACTCAACGTAATAGCCCTTTTGAATACGCCCTTGGTTGGCAGTAGAAATAACTTCTTTTTCCCAGTCAAATCCCCATACTAATTGACTATTGTCGCCTATTTCAGCATTACCAATATACTCAAGCCTTTCAGCAAAGCCCTTTGTCAAAAAGCTCGCTATCCCTTGGTTAAAGTTTTCGCGTTCTACAAGGGTTTTCACTAGCGCAACTTGGTGGTTGGTATCGCCATGCTCATACTCTGCATGAAAACGGACATTGTCTTGATGAAAATCAGAGGAGCAAAGATGAGTAAAGCTATCACCAAAACCACAGGCATCAAACTCGCCTTCTCCATCATTCGTTCGAGCCACAAGCCCAAGGTGTAAGTTATCACTCACTTTATAGGCAAGGCGGGTATGAATGGTCGTATTGTCGTAGCCGTCATTATCAGCCAACTCAGTATCACTTACACGAGCATTAAAACCTTCGGTACTGTAGTCGGCAGCCGATATGTAATACTCCAGCGAACCTGAGGTGCCACCTATTTCTGCACTAAGATTGCGACTTTTGTAACGCCCTGCTTCGGCCGTCACACTACCAAACATGCCCTCTTGCTGACGACCCGTTGACACATTTATCACACCACCAGCATCAGCACCGTATACCAAGCCTTGGCTGCCTCGTAAAATTTCTACCCGTGTAATATTACTGCTCACTAGATGAGCTAGTTGAGGCTGCACTTGCACACCTGTCGGGTCTGAAATGTCGACACCATCTATCCTCACGAGGGTGCGATAACCTTCTTCCCCTCTCACACGTAGCGAAGAAACCGAGCCAATTCCACCACTGCTAGAGGTATTGATAGCTACTTGCGTGCGCAAGGCCTCGACGAAACTAACATAGCCGCGTTGCGCTAGATCTTCTTCGGTAACCACCGATATAGAGGTTGCGACCTCTCGTAGGGGCATGGCAATACGACTAGAAACAACCACGATGTTTTCTACAGATTCTTCGAAGTTTGAAGATTCTGCCAACACAAATGGTGACGACAAAGCCACTGAAATGGCTAAAGATATTTTATGACATTGCATATGTCTTCCTTAATCTAATTAGGCGATCAAGGGAGGGAAATGGAAAGCGCGCACATAAAATACGCACAACGAGTGAGCCAAAGACTGATCCGCTTAGCATTCCGATGAAGCCCTCCGCTTCATTCAAAAAAAGCAACGCTTGGTTGCGCATGTACTGAAAAATAGGCCGGTATCGGGCTCAGCTTAAATACAGCTTTACCGTTGCGGGGGCAGCGGTGGAATTGCTTTGAACATACCAAACTTGCTCAGCATCACCACACTTCCCGTTTACCCTGTCCCGATCACTTTGGTTTGGCAATCGACAGGCACCTAAAACAGCGCGCGAACGATACTAAGTCACGGCAATAAAGTCAACGTTGTGTGTGAGGACCGAGGTTCTTTTTAGTGCCAAAAATAGTCTCAAAAAAGCGCAGAGACCTAACCCCCCTACAAACCATACACTCGGCGGGCAGTGTCTATCTGTTCGCACAGTAGGGTCAGTTCATCTAGCATGCGGCGGGTCATGCGGTGCACCTTGTCAGCATTGGGTTGTAATATTTGTTGGTGTTTTACTGCGGGAATTTTAGGCCATTGTTGCCATTGAATACTGTCTGGATTTTCTACCCCCGCTGACAAAGCCTGAATGATGATTTGCGGTTGATATTCCAAGACTTTCTCAAGTGCAACCTGAGGATAATCCTCTTTTGCATCGACAAAAGGGTTTCGAGCACCACAAAGCGTAAGCTGTTGTTGCGGCCATGCATTAGCAGCAACGGTGCGAAGGGGGCGAGGCCACAATTCATAAAAAACCGATATCGGCGCAGCTTCTTGATATCGCTCGCGCAAAGCAGATAATCGAGCGCTGTATTCCTTAGCCAATTTACTTGCTCGTGTTTGTCTTCCGGTCAGTTCACCCAACATATTAATTTCGCTCTCAACGTCTTCTAGGCGCGTTGGATGAGAATACACAATGTTGATCCCGTACTTTTTAAGGCGGGCAATATCGTCAGAAGGGTTGCCTGTTTTCCATGCGATGACAAAATCAGGCCGAAGCTGCAAAATTTTTTCGATTTGCAAACGTGCATAGTTACCGACTCTCGGGATAGCCTTTGCGGCTAGGGGATAGTCTGCGTGCTCTGATGTGCCAATGATTTGCGCACCAGCACCGATGTCGAACATGGTTTCCACTATATGCGGTGCAAGCACGATGAAACGAAGATCTTGTTTTTCTTCGTTACTTAAACCGTTATCCCTGCTAACACTTGTGTTAGCCAAGCTACTGGCTGCAAGATACGGCGCAGCGCCTAACAACACTACGCCTAGCCACAATTTGAGATATCGAAGCATTACCAGTCAATACCTTTTTGTGCTTTAATACCATTGTCAAAGGCGTGTTTGAGCGGTTTGACCTCACTTACTGTATCAGCCATGTCGGTAATTGCACGGTGACAAGCCCGCCCAGTCACAATAACACTCTGATCTTTTGGTCGTGAAGCCAAAGTTTGCAGTACCTCTTCTAAATCTAGGTATTTGAAACTCAGCATATAGGTAATTTCATCAAGTAAAACCAAATCGATGTTGGGATCAGCCAGCCATATCTTAGCCTGCTCCCACGCTTCTTTTGCAGCTTTGATATCGGTATCTTTGTCTTGTGTTTCCCACGTAAATCCCGTTCCCATCACATGAAAAGGCACACCACACTTTTGCAATAAATCACGCTCACCGCAAGGCCATGTCCCTTTTACAAACTGCACAACAGCAGCACGCATACTATGGCCTACCGCTCTTGCTACGGTGCCAAAACCCGAAGTCGATTTACCCTTTCCATTACCTGTAATGACAATAAGAATACCGCGTTCTTCTTGTGCCTGTGCAATACGCTCATCGACTTTCGCTTTTTGTTCCTGCATGCGCGCACGGTGTTTTTCTTTGCTGCGTTGTGCTTTATCTTCTTCGCTCATTCTACTTCTCATTTTGGTTAACTCAGCATGTGCAAGTGCAATTTAAGAGGGAGGAGGGAGAGGGGAGAGCGAAAAAACAAAGCCTCAAAGGCATGGATGCCTTTGTGGAGGCCCCATGGATGGGTGTATAGCGTCTTTGTTTTTTCGCTCTCCCCTCTCCCTCCTCCCTCCTAAATTGTACTTGAACTTGATTAGTTTTGGTTTAGCTTGGGTAAATATTGCGCGAGCTTTTGCCAATCAAGGTGTTGCTCGCAAGCCTGAGCCAATCGCTCTATTTCTCCCTCTTGGTGAGCATAGTAATCCTGAATGATACGGGTTTGCGCCCCAGCCCACGACAATATTGCCTGCAATGCGAGGGGATCATCAAATATACCATGCAAATACGTACCGGCCACTTGCCCATCGGCAGACACACAGCCCTCTCTGTACAGGCCTTCAGACTCGTTATCACTGACCAAGTAGCAAAATGGCTCGGCCTCTGTGCTTAGCTCAGATACCCCTACATGAATCTGGTAGCCTTTAAGGGGCACTTGTGTGTCAATGTGTGCTTCTTGGTAAGAACCACAAGTACCGCGCAACTGCAAATAGCCCACATTGTGTGTGAGCTGCTTTTCTTTTGCCAAGCTTGTCACAATCGGCAAGTACGCTAAACCTTTGCTTTCTCCTGCCTCATCTTCAATACCATCGGGATCGTTGACGCTCTCACCAAGCATTTGATAACCGCCACAAATGCCTAATAATTTTCCGCCGTAACGCAAATGTCGCTGAATATCGTTATGCCAACCTTGTGCCCTTAACAAGTCAAGATCGGCACGCACATTTTTACTGCCCGGTAAAATAATAAGATCAGCCGCGGGGAGTTTACTGCCTTGAGGCACCAAACATAAATCCACGTCTGGATGGATACGCAGCATATCAAAATCAGTGTGATTACTGATGCGACTAAAAACCGGCACCACAATTTTTATTTTGCTCTTTGCAAGTGTTTGCTCAATCTGAATGGCATCTTCTGCAGCCAGCTGTAAATTGTGCAAATAGGGCAAGACACCCAAAACAGGCTTGTTGGTTCTCTCTTCAAGCCAAGTTAATCCAGAATGCAGTAAAGCAATATCACCGCGAAATTTGTTGATGACGAAGCCGACTATCCGATTTTGCTCAGACTCACTGAGTAGCGCCAGAGTACCCACAAGCTGCGCAAACACCCCACCCTTGTCAATATCCGCGATAAGGATGACGGGACAATCCACCGCTTCAGCAAAGCCCATATTGGCAATATCCCGATCTCGTAGATTAATCTCTGCAGGACTACCCGCCCCCTCTACCACAACGAGATCATAAGTCGATGTTAAACGCTTGTGCGAAGCTAATACCGCTTCCATTGCGATTGTTTTGTACTGGTGGTAAGGCGCGGCTTGCATATCCCCCACCGATTTACCGTGTACAATGACTTGTGCCCCAGTATCCGACGAGGGCTTGAGTAAGATTGGATTCATGTCAACGTGCGGTTCAACACCTGCCGCTTGTGCTTGCACGGCTTGAGCGCGACCAATTTCGCCACCGTCTTTTGTCACCGCACTGTTGAGCGCCATATTCTGGGGTTTAAATGGCGCCACTTTATAACCTTTGTTTCTTAAGCAACGACACAAGGCAGCAACAAGCATGCTTTTGCCCGCATCAGACATGGTGCCTTGTACCATCAATGTATTACTGCTTAAGAAATTGGGCATGGCTCCATTCACCTTCGTTGACGCATAGCCAACAAAAAGAAGACACTGCCAATTGCTGAGGTAATAATGCCGATGGGGAGTTCTTGCCCATCGACCGCCACGCGCGCAACAATATCGACTGCCACCATAAAGATACCGCCCAATAAAACACAGGCCAGCATCAAGGAACGGCTAGTGACACCCATCCACCGCCGTGCAATATGCGGGATCATCAAACCGACAAAACCTATTCCACCGCAATAAGCAACCACACAAGCACTCAAACCAGCACAAATTACTAAGCAAACAATGCGCAATATTTTTACATTGACCCCAAGCGTGCTGGCATTTTGGTCACCCATGAGCAAAGCGTCGATTTGTGGTCCTAAAAGGGTCAACAAGCCAACACTGACCATGACTACAGTTAACATCAACCATGCGTACCAAGACTCGGCGCGAGCAAGACTACCCATGAGCCAAAAGATCACTTGATTGGCGGCAAGCGGGTCACCAATGTATAGAATAAAATGGCTCAGTGCGCTCAACATAAACGACACGGCTACTCCTGCCAGCAGCATATGTTCTACTCTGCGACCAAAGCTAGTGCGAGCCAACACCAGTACAAGGCTTATCGCAAGCAAAGCACCTAAAAATGCTGCAAGCGGCAAGGCAATACTGTAGGCCGTGTCCTGCGCTTCGCCACTACCCGAAAACATATTCCCTATCAAAACCGTGCTTATCGATGCACCTAAGCCAGCACCCGATACCACGCCGAATAGGTAGGGATCCGCCAGGCCGTTTCTCGTCACGTTTTGGAGCGTGGCACCAGCCACTGACAACGCCGCCCCCACCAAAAAACCAACCATCACTCGTGGAAAACGTATTTCCCAAAAAATAACGCTACTCAATTCGTCCGAACAACCCACAAGCAAGCACTCTGTGATGTCTGACAAGCTCAAATCGGCGGCACCAAAAAACAAAGAGAAAAACGGCACGATAAGCGACAACAACAATAAAAAAAACCAAGGCAAGCCTTTGCTATATTTCATGCTTACTTTGTCCTTGGGCTGCCTGGAAACTGGGTTCAAAATGCACCTGTATCAGCCCAGTCTTACTTTGATTGACCTGACAAGGCACTCTAAAAACATCGCTTAATAAGCTGGGGTTTAATACCGATTTGGTTTCACCAAACGCTATGCATTTACCTCGATTCAAAAGGAGTAAGTACTCACAGTAGTTAGCCGCTAAATTCAAATCGTGTAAACTAACTACCGCCGTTTTTTGCTGTGAATGGCAAAGGGAACGCAACAATTGCAAAATTTGATGTTGATAGTAGACGTCCAAATGATTGACAGGTTCATCCAATACCATTAGTTGCGCCTCTTGCACGAGCGCACGGGCAATTAAACAGCGCTGCTGCTCACCACCGGACAACTCGTTAAAGGGTGACGCACGTTTGTCCCGTAGCCCAACACTGCTAATGGCGGCATTGACTTTTTCTTCATCTGCTCGACTACCTAATGAAAACAAAGGTTTATGTGGCAATAAGCCCATTTGTACAACCTGCGCTAAAGTCAAAGCAAATACATTGTCATTCATTTGGTTTACCACAGCGATTTGCTGTGCGCGTGATTTGCTGTCGAGCATGCGAACATCATGATCATTCCATTTGAGCATACCGGTAAAATCGACTTGCCCTGATAAGCATTTAAGTAAACTCGTCTTACCGGCACCATTTGGCCCCAACACACCCAATATACGACCAGACTGCAGTTGCAAACTGATATCGCGCAGTATGGTTTTGTCGTTAATATCTAACGATATATTGGATGCTATGAGCGTTGGCTCAACTGCCATGGATAAAGACCTATCTTTTGATTTTGGTATTTGCAACTGCGCTTGGCTGATCCCTTACACACTGCCTGCCAATACCGTTTTAATTGTTATGAGGGCAAACCTCATAAAACAGCCGCTAAAGCTTACCAGCCTTTACTCGGCTTGAATACTGGCGTATTGCATTTACGCGCTGGTCGTGGGCAAATTAATACCAACACCCGCCATATGAAAAACCACAAGAAAAAAATCAAAGTTGATCCCAAATCTCATAAGCTCAGCCCAAAGCCAAGCATGTAAAGGCTTCTCGGCACATACGATGTAAATTTGTTGTTAAACACCATTGACAGTGATTTTTGCTTTCGTACTATGCCTGTCTACGTTTTTGATTTTACTAAAAGCCGTGTTTATCTATTGCTGCCAACTCATCACACGACTAGTGCCAGATAGAAAAGACACAGCCAATATGAAGTAAGGTAGTTGCCGATGAACTTGTTGAGAAAATGCCGCTATGCTTGTGTCGCATTCGTCTTATTTGGATTAGCTGCATGCAAGGCTGACAACACGCAAGTCAGTACTAACAAAACGCCAAGTGACAACAATGCAGCTCAACACCTGTTGATCTTTACCAAAGTTGAAGGCGATACCCTCGTGAGCGAGGCTTCTATCACTGCAAGTGCAAAAGCCTTGTCGTCGGTATTAGACAAAAATGGGATAACGAGCACGATTTCAAACGACGCCTCGCTGTTTAACGACAATACCCTACAAACTTATTCTGCTTTGGTTTTCTTAAACACCAGTGGCGACATACTCAATCCGGCACAACAGATTGCAATGGAGCGTTACATCCAAGCGGGCGGTGGATTTGTGGGAATCCATGGCGCAAGCCAAACGGAACAAGATGGCGATTGGTTTTGGTATCGACGCCTACTGGGCGCCAGTTATAAGCAACATGCGACAATTCCATCCAATGTTCAACAAGCGGCTGTAAAAGTCGTCAATCAGTCTCACCCTGCCACTGCGCACATCAGCAACAAAATCAGTCTTGCCGACCAATGGTTAGAGTTTAGCCACCTTTCACCACTGCGCAATGACCTGCTGCTGATAGACCCAAATACATACAATCGCAGTGATTTTTTGAATGAAGGCACAAGTAATTCACCAGATGCCTATTTGCCGATATCTTGGTATCAGGACTTTGATGGTGGGCAGTCTTTTTACTCTGGTTTGGGGCATCGCGAACATCACTACAATAATCCAGACTACGTTAAGCACATCTTGGGCGGCATTAAGTATGCGATAGGCGATAACATACGCGATTATCGCCGGTCGCGACCAGAGCCAAACCGCTTTGTGAAAGAGGTCTTGTTAGACAATCTGAATGAGCCTTTGAGTTTGGATATCACCCAAGATGGCAGTGCTGCCATTTTTATCGAGCGCAAAGGTAAGGTTTGGTGGGTTGATCTGGCGACTCAGACAAGCAAGGAAATCGGCGATATTGACGTGTTTTCGGCAGAGGGCTTTGGTGAATTTGGTTTAGTCGCCGTCGCGCTCGACCCTAGTTTTACTAGCAATAAACATGTTTACTTGATGTATAACACTGCGTCACCAATAGAGGGCGCAGGCCCTTTGCAACGCGTATCTCGCTACACCCTAGTCGAAGGCAAGATTGATTTATCTACTCAAGTTACGCTATTGGATTTTGCGAATACAGACACCTGTTGCCACACTGGTGGAAATATGGAATTTGATGCCAAAGGCAATTTGTTTATTGCCACGGGGGACAACACAAACCCGTTTAAGTCTGCAGGAGTAGGACCTGCCGATTTCAGAGAGGGACGCGAAGCCCACGATGCCTATCGCGCCTCAGCAAACACACAAGATTTACGAGGAAAAATTTTACGCATTACCCCCAACGCAGAGGGCGGCTACACCATTCCAGCTGGTAACTTGTTTAGTGATGCGTCTGAAGGGCGTCCAGAGATTTACGTAATGGGTACCCGAAACCCCTACACCATTGCCTTTGACGAAAAAGAGCAAACGCTATATTACGGTGACGTCGGTCCCGATAGTAAAGCTGCCAATTTACAGCGTGGCCCCAAAGGTTATGACGAAATCAACAAAGTTCAGCAGGCGGGCAACTTTGGTTGGCCCCTGTTTATTGCCAACAATAAAGCATACCGTCAGTATGACTACGCCACCGGCGTATCAGGTGAATGGAACAACCCGCTTAAACCGATAAATACCTCACCACGAAATACCGGGCTTGAGGTTTTGCCGCAAGCACAGCCGGCTTACATCTGGTACCCCTACAGCCAATCTGAGATTTTTCCTGAATTAGGCGCGGGTTCCCGCAACGCCCTAGTTGCCGGTGTATATCGCCATGTTGCGCATACGGATGCACTGCCAGAGTATTATGAAGGCGGATTGTTTATCGGCGATTTTATGCGACGCTGGGTCAAAGTCGTGTTTAGCGATGACACAGGCGATATTTATAAAATCGAAGACTTCGCTTCTGACGCCGAGTTCGCAGCACCTATTGACCTAAAATTTAGTCACCAAGGTCAGCTTTACGTGCTGGAGTACGGTTCAAAATGGCATACACGTAACGCCGATGCCCGACTATCTAGAATCGTATACACAGGCAATGGCAATCGCGCGCCACTTGCTAAAATAGATACCCAAACGCGTCATGGATTAGCACCCCTATCGGTTGAATTAAACGCAAAGCAAAGTACCGACCCAGACAATGATCCACTCACCTACACTTGGAAGGCCGTGGCTCTTAAAGCACAACAAAACCCAGAAGACGCCGATTTTTCGGGCGCAGTCATCGACCAAGCCACAGGAAATACGGCAATATTTACCTTTGCGAACAAGGGTAAATACGCGATTGAGCTTCGCGTGACAGATGGTGATGGTCTAAGCAACGCTACGACGCAGGTAGTGGAAGTAGGCAACGCTCCCCCTCAAATCAATATAGCAGTTGAAGGTAATCAGAGCTTTATTTGGCCAAACGAAAACCGCAACTACAGGGTGAGCATAAGTGATAATGAAGATGGCGAGATAAGCCAAACTAGCGAAGCCTTTGAACGTGTTGATATTCGCTTTGCTAAAGTGGGCACCAAAACCAAAGCGCAAGCAGTTGGACACCTAGCCGCTAGCGATCCCTTAGGTCCCGGCCGTGCGCTCGCCAAAAAACATTTATGTATTGGCTGTCACCAAGAGCAAGCCCAGTCGGTTGGCCCCGCCTTTCAAGCCATTGCTGACAAGTACAAAGCGCTCGATGATCCTATCGCTTATTTGGTAACAAGTATTGCGGCTGGCAGCACAGGAAAATGGGGACAACACCAAATGCCTGCGCATGATTTTTTGGCAGAAGATATCCGCTCATCCTTGGCGCAGTTTATTATGCAGTTGAAATCCAAAGAACCAAGCCTTCCACTAAACGGTGTATTAACTGCGGGTGAAACACAGGCAAGTTATCAATTACTCGCAAGTTACAGTGACACAGGCGCAGAAGGGCTATCAAGTATTACTGAAAAAGCCACCTACACCCTCGCTTCACCCAAAATCCCAGCAGCCGTGCTCAAAAACAACAAGAGCGGCGCATCAGGCAGCAAATACCTTGGTGGCAAAGACAAGACCATCGTAAGCTCAGGCCAGCGCGCAGTCCTCCCCTTGGGCAAACTCGACTTACGCGATGTTGCTGGCCTAAGAGTTGAACAAAAATATCGCCATTGGCTACCCAACGGCGCCGTGTTTACGCTACATCAAGGTAGCCCAGAGGGAATCACAATCGCAAAGGCGAGTACGCAATACGCAGCAAGCAAAGTAGATGCCCTTGTGTACACAGAATTAAGTTTTACAGAAGCAGTCAACGAGAAAGACGACTTGTACTTAGTAATCAGCTTAGCTGAGGTCGCAAACGACAAGCGCACAGCAAATATTAGCGCGGTGGAGTTTGTTCAAGCCAAGCCGTAATTCAGTGAGCCTTGTTTTCAACTTTTCAACGCGCTTTGTGTTCAACGAGCAGGGCGCAAGTTGATTGTACGCTGTGACTTGGCGGCGGCGGTATAAATAAACCCTGCCCAATATTTAGGTTCGTTGTAGCGACGACTGCTGATAAACTTGATCTTAGCGCTTTGTAGTGCCTTAGAAATATTGCCATTGTGGCTTTTTAGGGCTTGATAAAAGTGCTTCATAAAATACGCAGTGGGTTTGTCTGGCACCTTCCACAAGGTGCTGATTACCCCACCTGCACCGCGACTTAACAAACCATTGGCTAAACCGCTAAACCCTTCAGACGCAATTAAGCGACCTTTGTTAGTTTCGCAGCCACTGACAACAACCAGTTGCGACGAAAATTCATGGCTGAGCAATTCTGACAGGGTTAAAAACCCGGGTTGTTGCGTGTTGTCATCTACATTAGCAGAGGTCGCCAAACCGACAATATCGGGGTGAGCCTCCGAAAAGTACCCATGCGTGGCAATGTGCAGAACGGTTGCCGAACGAAACTGCTCAGAAAGCAAGGTTTCGTTGGTGGCCTCTTCACCCGTTGCAATACTGATTTGCGCATCGGGATACAGTGATTGAATGTCGCGAATTTCTTGTCGCGTCCAAGGTAAACTTTCAAGCTCGCCGCCCCAACTGCGTAAACTCTCCGCTGCCGTCATCATACGCGTTGCCTCATTTTCACCTGCTTCAAGCTCCTCAAATGGGCTAAACACCGGATCGGCAAACAAGGCAAAACTGATCGCCTGTGCGCTATCGTGCGTGTCGGCCGGCTCTCGCGCCTTCAAGTATTCCGAAATCGAATAGGTATAACTCAAGTCGTAGGCACTGACCATGGGAGAATAAGGGCGCTGAATATGCGTATTTAAGTCAATCGCTGAAAACGGAATTTTATGTAAAGAGCCATCTGCCACAAGTAAAATAGAGCTTATGTGCGGGTTTTCGCGCAGCGCAGACGGGATCAGCCAAGATAATCCTTTAAACACATCCGTCATTGAGCTGTCATGCGCTTCAGACGACGCCAAGGCCGCAATCGAGGCAAGACGCTCGGGTGTTTTTTCAAGGTAATCAAGCTTACTACTGTCTTGGCTAATACTCATCACAAGATAAAAATTATCGGTTTCTTTGTAGCGCAATACCATTTCGTCTGGCGATAATTCTTTTTGAATATCACTGAGCGAGAGTGCGCTATTGACCAAACTTTGCTTAGGCTTATTTAAATAAGCAGAAAACAACTGCTCCTTGGCAATGTCCAATTGTGCCTGAGTGCGTGCCGCTTCACTTGCATCGTCGAGCATAACTAAGGCTTTTTGTTTATCGATGTAATCTCGCCACAATCGATTGCTATTATTGAGCACTGCCTCGTTTGTTTCGTCCTGCCTTCTGTACCTAAAATTGGTTGCCTGAAAGCGCTCAGTTAAGCCCAAAATATTAGCGATCATCGCCTCGCTTTGTTGCGTGCTGTTTGGAGTGTTTTCACCAAAGCCCTTGTCTTTGCTGGTAAGTAAATAGTCGATATAAGCGTTAACAAGCTTATTGGTTTTAATCGCCCAAAAAGGTCCATTGGTATGCTCGTCTAGACTGGCTTGAATGGATTCAGCAATATGCAAAGCACGATTAAACACACGATTAATATCGGCATGGTCACTCGCTTTACCTTGGACTTTAGCGCGCAATTTAGCGTAACGCATAAACTGATTCGGGTATTTTGCTAGGTTGTCGATATTGCTTTCGATTGAGTGAATGCGTTCACGTAAACGAGCACTTTCCTTGTCTACCAAATACGCCTGAAAAATATTTATCTCGGCGCGAAAACGTTCTTCTTCTCCCTTAATTATGTGCAAAGAATCAAGCGCTAGATTGGCATAGTCTAGTGCTTTATCTTGTTGGTTAAGGTGCCAGTGAATGTTGCTTAGATCAGAATGTATTACCCCAACACTATTTGAGCGTTTTTCTCTATAAAAACGCTTAACGCTATGCAAAATCTTCAACGCTTCTGAGTAATTGCCATTATCAGATAAAGAAATCGAATAAAACCTTTTTGCCACGTAGTAATCATAAGCTAAGCCTAACTGTTCACTCTTCTCAACTGAACTATAAAAATATCTCAGTGCAGAGCCTTGATCCCCCGTGTAGTAATATGTCATAGCCAAGTTAAAAATAAGAGAAAAAGAAATGCCTGTAGCTTTCTCAGCCTCGACTTCAATTAACCCATTTCTCAACACATCTTGAGCTTCTGAAATGCGCCAAGCTTCTCTATATGCTTTACCTAAATTATTCCTGACATTCAATGCCCCCGTATGATCGCCAGCTGAGTTTGAATAGGAAAGAGCCAACTCATAGACCTCGATAGCTCGTAAGTACTCGGAACTCAAAATATAGTAAGGAGCCAGAAAGTTAAGAACTTCCGCCATCAAACGATTATTCCCAAACGCCTCAATTACGCTCAATGATTCTTCCAATCTAATTTTTGTATCTACAGGTATGTTTCCAGCCTTGTTTATTCTAGCTTCGATTGCTTTGTTAAAAGCTATAATAGCATTCACTCTAGCCAAATTTAGTTGGTGTTCAGGAAGAGATGACAACAAAGCACCGTATTCAGCAAATAAAATACCAGCGTTTAAAAAATCTTGTTGACGAAAAGCAAGTTCTGCTTTTAAACGCAAAAACATTGCGTAGTTATCATTTAATCTTGTTAAAGGTTTGGAGTTCAGTATAGATTTTGCTCGTTTATATTTCTCTTCTTCCAATAAACAAGCTACTAAATAGAATAAGACTTCAGTCTGAGGGTACTCGGAATAGACCTGTTCGAGGAGAAAAACTGCATCATGCCGATTAGATACTATACCTGTCTTCCAAAGCTGTGCGGCCTTAGATAAGCTCCGGTAGATATAGACATCTGCTTGGGAATCAACGTCAATACTTTCCACACTAATATTGCCATTTGACTTTGATTGGTATGTTTGTTTTACCCAAACACCAATATCCGATTCTTTTGTCCCATTTGGGATAACTAGATATTCAGGAAAAACTAATAACAAAGGACCGTTTTGCTCATGAACAAAACGACCCTCTATGGTTAATGCAACACTAACATCTTCAGTGTAGGACTTAAGCATTAATACTTGCTCAAAATCATTGTCCTTATTTAGTATTTTTTTTGGCAATACTATTTTTGAATATCCATTTATAGATGCGAACACTTCCCCAATAAAAAAACAACAAATTGCAAACCAAATAATACGGTTTAATACAGTCAAATATCACCCATACATTAGTAGTTCATTAACAACTTAAAATCGATCAAATCCAACGCCACCGAGTAGTAGCTGTCGTCATTGACTCATCATCCTTACTCCAAGACACGACGCCCCAGAAACCCGTAATTTTTGATTCTGGATCTTTCGCATCGGCGTATTCCCTCTCAATCACAAATTGATCGAGTTGCCAGCCTCTAAAAATGATTGGCTCTTGTGGAATAGCTATCAGGAAATTATCGCGCTCTTCTTTGCGTCTGACAAGGTTAAATACCAAGGACTCCAATGACAAGCGCACTTCCTTAGACCAATCGCCGCTCAATTTTAGCGTAAGATGCGGAGGATACACCTCGGGGTTAATTTTTGATTCCACAAAATAGCTCATGCCACCTGTAGGAATAGGGTGATACGCCACCAGATCTTCACCCGTGATACCCATATCCACGTCTTCATTGGTGGGTCCATAATTTTCAAATACTTTGAGCAGTTCAATTGTGGTTCTTTTTTCCATGATCCTTTTCCTATGTCTATTGTTTAAAAGTTCGCTTGCTTAACAAAAAGTGTTGATGCTCCTTGATCTAGTAACCTCAAAACTCAATTATTGACTACCGTTTCCAAAGCCAACTGGTCTTTGCAAAAATATCTGAGATTCCATCTTTTTTCCAAGATACAACTCCTCTAAACTCGCCCTCTTTAGCAACAGACTTTTTCGCATCGAGGTATTCTTTTTCAATCATTACCTGATTGAGTTGCCAACCTCTAAACTTAACAGGCGAGTCGGGGGAAGCCACTAAACAGTCTGCTCCTGTATCGTCTTTGCTTAAAAAGAACTTTAATTCTTCGAGCGACAGGCGCACTTCTTTCGACCAATCACCACTTAGGCTGAGTTTAAGGTGGGGAGGGTTGGCTTGAGCATCGACTTTAGCTTCTACCTCAAAGGTAAAGCCGTCTGCAGGTACGGGGTGATACGCGAGTAAATCACTGCCAGTTATTCCCATGTCAATGTCTTCATTGGTGAATCCGTGATTTTCGAATGACTTTAACGCCTTAAGTGTTTGTGCAGTTTGCAGCATGATTGAATCCTCATGTAGTTATCAATTTGTCAATATCACTAAAAGTTAAGTCCATACTCGCTAAAGGCTGATTGCCAATACGCTCGATGAGACTTTGATTGTTGGTAAACTTATAGTCTGATGCTCGACTCGAATTGTTGATGGCATTGAGTGCCACTTCCAACAAAATGATACTACCAAGCGAACCTAGTTTATTGCCCGTGCCACGACTTTTCCCGCTGCTTGGGTCGAAGTCTTCGTGGCGACTGCCTTCTAATAAAATGGCTAACCACAAGGGCATATTTTTGGTGGTTATGCCTAGCTTAGAGAATTTTTCGGGCACTGAAAAGGGGTTAATGCTCAAAAGCGCTTGTAAACGAGGGTTGCCTATGTCTGCTTTTAGGCCAACCACGAGCTGCTCAGCCGAAGGCAAGAGTAGATGATTGCCGAGATTGAGGTTGTGCTGCACCATGTTAATAAAGCCATGCCGCCGCGGCACACTGGTCATGCCGCTGGAAATTGTCGTGTCAAACTTTCCGGCACCCTGAAATTCAAACAACTTTGACCATTCAACTTGATATGCCTTAGGCATGGGTAGCCAATTGCCAAACTCATCGTACTCTGGTTGGTTTAGTAGGGTAGACAACTCCGCATCGTTTGTGTCTTCATTAAGTGCATAGCGATCCCGCACAAGGCTGTGACCAAAGCGCAATACCGCGTGCTGAAACAAAGGCGGGGCTTCTGTTAATGTGCTGTCGTTGAGTAAAAAAGTATTAAAATTATTGTTTTTATACTCTTCAAAGACCTCTCTGTGGGTAATATTGCCCAAAAACTCATTAATAGTAATATGCGTCACAATACAGCCAACTGCATTTCTGGCTTGCTCAATAAGTGTTTCTCGCGCGCTGTCTTGCTCTTGCTGAATGAGTGTTTGTACGCATAGATTATGCAAGCGCATCCATGTTAGGTGTAGTTGCGAAATGATGTGGTTTTCGTCATTTCTAGGCTCGGCGATAAGTGCTTCGCCTGTGACATCATCGCGAGGCAGGTCATAATCGACTCGCTCACCGTGGCGAAGATAGCCAATCTTAAAGCAGCCTTGTTCATCAAATAGATCGTCACTTACGCGCTCGTCGGCACCATACAAACTCCTGAGCGTAAAGTAGGGCGCAACACGATGGTGGTGTTCCCCGCTACTTGGCAGCATTTCGTGAGCTAAAAACTGCCCTAAATAGGTTGTCCCCGAGGGTGTGTTTCCATTTCGATGCGTACTGACCACCATAGTCTCTGCTAATGCAGCAATGGTGTCTGCCGACAAGCGGTTTTCTTCACTATTCTTTAGCTCGTAAAAGCATCGAGATCGAACTGGCATTAATTGACTTCCCTTATTACAAATTAACCCAAACAGTGGCGAGGTGTGGTTTACACCTTTGCTCATAATCTAGTCGACTTAATCAGTAATGTCGATGCTTTTTTGTAAAATAAAGTATTGAAATTTATCGTACTTTGTCGTCTTTGGACGTCCAGCAGCATGCGCACTTTTAGTTACGAAAGGCTTTGTCTCGTTCAATGGCTTTGTTTTGTGAGTATCAAGCCATTAAAGAGAATATCGCTTTACGAAATGGCCTCGATGACGCGGTTTATTCTTGGCATCCACATCATTAGCGTTGCCGATATTACGCCAAGTAAAGTGATGAGTGTCCCCATGCTCAATGCTGCAGCAGCGATTAGCATGGCATGCATTTGTTTGCTGCGTTTCGCCCAAAAATATAGTTCGACTATCGCCATAGGCAAGAGGTAGCAAGCAAAAGAAATAAATATGTCGACAGGTCCATCTAGGTTAGGAGAATTGCCATTGCTACCCTGATTTACCATAAACCACGCAGTTAAATATAAGCGAAACGTCCATACAGCGTTGACCAGAATAAAACTATGCACCGCCCAACGCATGTGTTCTGCATAGCGTTTGTGACGTGCAGTATGCCAAGCAAAGCCTATCGCAATCAAAATTAGTACTCCGTTTACGCTTATCCCAATTGCACCAATGTCAGAAAAGCGCAGACCCGCTCCCCAAGTTAAATACAAGCCAGTGATTGCGCCTGATACGCCAAGAACAAAAAACAAACGTCCGTTCCAACGATGCAATAATGGGTAGCGTCGTCGAATGTTCGGAAGCAATTGAAAAATAACCGACACGGCCATGATTATTGCAGGCAGGATATGCAGAAAAAATACAAAACCGCTAAACCCTGAGGTGTTTTCTGCACCTTGTCCCGGTGAGAACACGCTAATATCTAGTCCCCGATATTGGGCAATCACGTATATCGTTAATATATAGACGGCAAAAGCCCACTGCCCCATCAACGCAACCGCACCCCATGATATAGCGGCGATTTTCAGATATGTATTTGCTGATGGGCTGACACTTGAAGTATGCGAAAAAAAATGGCTAGACAAAGCTACGACTCCCTACATTTGTTGTGATGATTTGGCTTTATCATGTCGCGTGTGCCTCTAGAAATCGTGCTGATTTTGAAAATCGGCATACTAAAAATATCGATGCTTACATTTTGTTTCAAATATCGGCTTGTGCATGTGGGGTAGCAAAAATTAGGATACCAAATATGGTAGAAAGCCGATGTATCTGCGCCTATATGTTTGACAATGACACTGTACAGAAAGGAGTGCTAATCGTAGCAATTGCGCTTATGATTGCGCAGCTATTGGTTTCTAAAAAACGTAGCGTTCATATTCTCTTTGCTATTTTTTGCGGCTCCGTTGCTTTTTCTGCGGTAAAAAAAATCACCGACCAGTCAATAGGTGACTATCAGTATCTGGTAGGCATTGCGGCTTGCGCCACTTGCAATGTGTATTGGTTGTTTTCTCGCGCCTTGTTTAGGCAAGGACAAGCCTTCGGGGTTCATCACCTTGCCTTTGCCATCTCGTTGGCGATGTTAATAATGTTCAAACAAGGGTATCTTTTTGCGAATAGCCAATTGATGTTTAGCCAGTCATCAAGCTCCTTTGTAAATGGTATTTTAAGCGAACTCATTGTCATGCTATCGTCGTGTGTTTTGATCGCGTCTATTTGGGAGGGCTTAAGGGCTTTCAATACCTTAAACAAGCTGCAAAAAGCGCAACGCATCGTTTATGTATCGGCATTTTTCATGGCAGTGGCGATATGTAAAACGGTACAAGTAATATACGCCTCCGATACACATGTAATAGAAAACACGCTAGCTTTAGTTACTCTGTTTATGTTGTGTACTACACAGGCTCTACTGCTGTGGTGTCAAGCACCACAACCCCCGTCCTCTGTTAATACCGCGCATCCCTCAAATAGACAGCTTGGTGACATAGCGCTGGCGAACAAAATTCGAGCATTACTTATTGAACAGCAAGGCTTTTTAACCAGCAATTTAAAAGTGGCGGATCTAGCAGGAGCACTTCAAGTTTCAGAGTACAAAATCAGTCGCGCCCTGCGTTATGATCTTCAGGCAAAGAATTTTAATAGTTACGTCAATGCCTTACGAATTGAACACGCAAAATCCATTTTGTCTGATCCGGATAAAGAAAAATGGTCGGTTCTGGTGGTAGGTTTGGAAAGTGGCTTTGCTTCGCTGGGACCATTCACGCGTGCGTTTAAATCGACAACTGGACTTACACCCAATCAGTATCGTCAAACTCATTGCACTTGAGTGTTTAAACTAAACTCTGCGTCTAAGGTGTTAGTTTCGCGATTATATAACTTAATCTGCAAATTTTTTCTTTGGGCAAAGGCGTAAGGCAGGACGAGCGCGACGTCACCAAATTCAGACACTTGCAAATTTTCGACTCGCACTAGCTCTTCATCGGAATCGGCTTGTGTGATCACCACATACGCCTGATTTTGAATATCAAAATCTGCTGACACGGGCATTTTTAACACCACAAAATCACTCATTGTAGTCACATTCGCGGTGTTCTTTGATTTTTCTTGCGTTACACCAAAATTTCGGTAGTCACCTTCGAACACGATTTCTTGCAAGCTACCCGCGGCGTAATCAAACGTGTCCTCTGGGCTTGGTTGAACGGTAAGAAAAAACAAAGCACACGCGGCTGCACTTCCGAATGCAGTCAGCGCGTGGCTGGCGAACATCTTCTTTAGACGATGCTCTTTTAGGTTTACAACTTGTTGTGTGGCTTGAATATGTTTAGTGAAGACGGCATCTACTTCCAGTGATTCGATCAGTTCTGGGTGTTCCAGCAAATACGCTTCAAATTCTGCCTCGTCATCTGCACTGAGCTGTTTACGCAAATACCGCATGGCGATATTGTTTTGTTCGATTTGTTCACGGCTCATTTTAGACATTAATAATCTCGTTTAAACACCACGGGAGAGGTGCGGTATATAAAACCTTTGTTTGCAGATTGATGACTTACATAGTGTCGTGTGTCTGCAAAAACTCCCACTTGATTGACAAATTTTGATGCCACCCCATCAACTGCATCAGTAAAATCGATATATTGCGCCAAACCAATACAAAAACTAATTATGGCTAATAACTTGGCGAGCTTTAGTGCGCGGGGCTCTACTTTTAGCTTTTTAGCTATTATTTCTTTAAGTCGCGTTCGTGCACGAAACAACACGCGGTCAAAATGCATGCTCGACAATGATAATTCTTCGCATACCAAGTCTTTGCTTTGACCATGTAAATAATAGCGAAACAGTATATCTTTGTCTCGTGGCGTCGGCATTTCGTCAATTACGCTGTTGACTAGGCAAACCAGCTCGTCGTGCTGGAGTTTGTGTTCGACGTTTGGGCTCAAGTCGGGGAAAGGCAGCTCATTGTCTTCTTGGGTGTCTGTTTTGCGTCGTGCTTCTTTGCGGTAGTGAGCCAGTAATAAATTCATGCCTGTCTGCCGGATAAAGCTAGCAAGCGCATCGGCATTTTCGATTTCACCCTTTCTGGCTTTTTCGATGACGGTAAGTAGGGTGTCTTGAACAAGATCAGCCGATAAGTCAGGCGCATTAGCTTTGCGATTGATAATGAAATAAAGGCTTTTCCAGTATTTTAGTACGAGTGTTTCTTCTGCGGCGCGGTTACCCGCTTGAATTTGCGCGACTAAATCTCGGCTACTGGTACCTGTTGGGTCTTGTCCCCTTTCTGTCATCTACTATCCGCGCAACCAATTAAAGCTTGTTCGAAATTTGTTCAATAATTACACAACAAACAAAATCGAACGTTCTCTATATAACTCAACTTTGGTCTAAGGTACACGATTGCACGGATAGAGGCAAATTAGATATTAAAATTAATGACTTAGCGAAAATAGGTGTAAACTTATTGTGCCATTATCCATTCGCGTGCTTTTTCTATGCCGCCGTCGATACCCGCGTCTAGCTGTGCGCGACGAAAAAATGCTTGCTCAATATCCACCGGCACACCCTCGCCTTCGTATGACACGCCCTCTGCTGACAAGTAAAATTCGTTTGACAAGGTGTAAGTCATACCGTGAGGCAAGGATTTGGGTAAAGTATCAGATAGCCCACCCGCCGTTGCTTCACCAATAAGCACCACCTTACTATGTTCGCGCATCCCCAAAGCAAAAGTTTCTGCTGCACTTGCTGTACTACTGCTCGTTAGTACCACCGTTGGTTTATCCAGTATGGTCTCGCCTTTTGGCTCGACATACACAGTTTGCAGAGGCGTGCGACCTTCGCCCAAGCGGGCTTGTTTACTGTAAAAGTGACTGCGCGCAGAAAAAAAGCGTTGAGCAATCATTTGCCCGACAAAATCATCGCCACCTTGATTGTAGCGCAGATCGATTATTATGCCTTTCGCGTCTTTTAGATCTTCTACTAGTTCATCAAGGATTTTATCGAAAATCTTGCGATTTTCCGCAATTGTGTTTCCATCTTCGGCGATTTCAGCGATATCCATCGTTGAAAGATTAAGATAGGCAATATTGTTTTCAAGCATTGCCCAAACCATGGTATCAGAGTCGTTAACCTTTACATCGGTGTCGGCGGCAAAATAGCTTTGAATGATATCAAACGAGAGATCTTCAGCATCTTGCAAATATGCTTCAAATGCCAAGATTTCCTCAAAAGACAAAGGAGGGTGCAGTTGGTTGATTTCTAAATATTCAGCTAAGGCAATATCGGCGTTACTTGTCTTTCTTTCGGTACTGAATTCCAAGTCTTGCACTTCGTTTTCCAAAAATACGTGAAAGTCTTTCAGTGGTGCCACCATTGACGAGAATATGTCGAACAATTCTTCCTCAGAGGTGTTGTCGCTGATATGACTGTTGGCAAGCTGATAAATTTCATCCCAATCCACCCCTTCGAGATGGAAAAAAGCATAGTGTTCGTTGAAAGTCTGCCAAAAAATCTCAAACTCTTGCTGTGGATTGTATTCGTATGCGCTATGCCCTTTGTTGGGGATCAAATTGTGTGCACAGTTGTCAGGTAAATAGCTTTCCTTAGTCATAACGATACCTGGCACTTTTAAACCGGTAAAACTGGTTTCCATTGATTTCCCGTCATCGGATACTAAAACGCTCTCTAGTAAAGCCTTACTATCCAAACCATAGTCACCCAGTTGGCAATAATCTGAGGTAAATTGATACAGCCGATGTGTATCGCCCTCAAACTCCAATATCATCCCATAAGCTTTGGATTGCCATATGCCATCAGTCAGTGGCAGATCTGGATTTGCTGGCTCAGCAGGAGGGGGTTCAGTTTTGGGGCTGCTCACTTCAGACTTGTTGTTACATCCAAGGAGCACAGTAGCTGTAAGTGCGCTCAGTGTTGTCCATAGCATTGCTTTGCGTTTGTTTTTCATACTCAATCCAATCAATAAATATTGTGGATTAAGTATGCCGTTGTGCAAGCGCGCATTCCGTTTACAAAATAATGAGTAATTGTGAAAAGATGTCAGTAAATGTAAGGCTTTATAGCTTCAAGGCTATGTTATTATTCTGAACTTAATCAGAACTTAATATCTCGCGAACTCTCGCCCTTAAACGAGGTAAGATGTCGCTTTCAAACCATGGGTTTTTCTTTAGCCAAATATTATTTCGCGGGCTGGGATGAGGTAAGGCGAGTTGTGTAGGCCATTGCGTTTTCCAATGTTTTACGCGTTCGGTTAGTGTAGTCGCACGTTCATTTGGGCAATGCCACTGTTGAGCGTAGTTGCCGATTAGTAGCGTCAACTCAATATTGGGTAAAAGGTTAAGCACTGGCTGCCGCCACAAATTTGCACAGGCAGGATTGGGAGGCGCATCACCCGACGCAGCTTTTCCGGGATAGCAAAATGCCATAGGCAAAATAGCAAAGCTCTGCGGATCATAAAACTTGTGTTCGTCTACTTGCAGCCACTCTCGCAGTCGCTTTCCACTTGGATCATCAAATGGAATACCACTTTGGTGCGTAATTCGACCTGGCGCTTGCCCTGCGATAAGGATTTTTGCGTCTTTGTGTAACTGAAATATTGGCTTTGCACCTAAAGGCAAATCAGGCTCACAATGCCTACATTTTGATATAGCAGTTTTTGCTTCGCATAGTGTTTTGTATTGCTGCACTAGCGGGATACCTTGATGCTGATTATCTTTCTTACTCACTTTGGCTCGTGTAGGCTGCAGTCCCCCACAAAGGCACGGTCGATAAACTGTGTTTGTAACTGCCTGATGTTTCTTTGGTGGAGTAGGAAACATAAATTAAAGTTTGATGCTTTTTATCGTAAATGCGACGGACTTTCATGTTTTTGAAAAATATACTCTTGGATTTTTTAAATACCACCTCACCCGATGCAGACTGATCAATCTCGGCTAGCATAGCAGAACTAATCTCACCCACCTGCCTACATGCAATAGAACTATCTGAGGGGTCGGACAAATCCAGATTGGCTTCAATACTCGATATGTGGCAAGTTACGCCAGTTACTATCGGGTCTTGCAATGCATCAATCTTAATATCTTTTGTCGTAAATACACCCAAAGATACGTCCCCCACTTCTTTGTCACTACAAGCCACTAGAGTAAAGACAAGCGCTAGAAAAAATAGGCTCTTACAAAATGAATGGTTCATCACAAACCCCGCCAGTTGATAACCTTGCTTGCAGTATACTCAAGACTGTTGCCTTTTGTCTGTTTTCTTTAAGCTCAGTTTTACGGCGGGCTCATACAGGGTATACAGAACAGTGTGACTGGGCGCCAATAGAATCAAAAACGCTGCAAGTATATCCGTATACACTTTAGTTTTTCTTCCATGAAAAACAAATTTTGATTCTATTGACGCCCAGCCACTACTGTCCTATTTACCCTGTATATGCCTGCCCTATCCTGAACACAAACCTGTTTATATGTAAAAGTTATCAATCGCATGTAAATTTAAGGTAACATTAAATATTAACCAGAACTCAAACACTGCTCAGCGCCGCCCTAAACACAGCGCTACGCATTTTCTAAGGTTGTATTTATGCTTTTTATTCGCCTTTTTACTGTGTCTTGTATTGTTAGTGCTCTCCTTGCATGTACTAAACAACAAAATGAACAACAAGCAGAAAGCAGCACTATCGCTTCGTCAACGCAGGTTTATTTTGAAAAACTCAAATCTGAGCGTGTCGAATCTGATCCAATCGTTAAATGGCAAAACATCGGGCCTGGAATGTCAGGTTACAACGAGGAACTCTGGACTCACCCGACCAATCCAGATGTCATGTTTATCGCGCCCGACATGCACGTTGCCTATGGCACATGGGATGGTGGTGAGTCATGGCAGAGCATCCAAGATCACGATGAGCTTGGACAAGAGATGAAGCGAGTGATCGATATTGAGTTTTCCCAACAAGATCCCAATTATGCCGTCGCGTTGGATTGGAATGGTTGGATTTATGAATCCTTGGATCAAGGAAAAAGTTGGCACAAGTTATCGGAATTATCCCCCTCTTATGAACAGTATGGCGTAGATCCCTACGATCCTCTGGCTTTCAAAAAAGGATGGTACGACGAACAAATTGGGATGCGTTTAAGTGACATCGCTATCGATCCTAACAATGATAGCATCTGGTATGTCGGTGCAGGGGACTACTGGAATGTCAAAGAAAACCATCGCTCGATGAAAAAGCCCCATGGCAATACCCTAAGTTATGCAGACTATGGCTATATACTCAAATCAGAAAACAAAGGCCGTAGTTGGAAAAAAATAGATAAGGATTTCCCTGAAAATCTAGACGTCGGGGAGATCATCGTCAATCCCAAGAATTCCAAACATATCGTTATGTTAACAAACTACGGTTTGATGCACAGTAAAGACGCAGGCGAAAACTGGCTAACTCAAGCCGAAGGTCTGCCTCATAATTCGCCACGGGATATCACATACTATTTTGATGAAAGCTCCGGTGAGCATATCTTTTACTTAATAGAGCAAACCCATTACATCCCCGATGGTTCGTCTATTAAGTCGTCTGGTGGAATATATAGCAGTGCAGACTTTGGCGAAAGCTGGCAGAACATTACGGGGAACTTAGCCTTTGACTTAAGCCAAGTGAATTACCCAGCCGAGCACTGGCGATATTTCCGCGCAATAGGTCACTGGTTAGGTATTGGCTCAAACAAAGCCAAAGAACAATACCCAACACTTCCCAAAAGCATTCTGCCGGTGTTTAACCGTATCGCGGTCAACCCATTGGACAAAAATGAAATTTATGTGTCGTACAATAAAAAGCATGATAGAACATTTTTGCCAGGCGAAGCATGGCAAAGCTTAGATGGCGGCCAAACTTGGAAGGTGGTTGCCAGACATGGTAAATACTGGCTTAGTGATCAAGACAAAGCCTATTGGGACGCAAGAGAAAACCCCTCTCATGCCAACGTAGAATTTTCGCACGTGCAAGCCTATATGGATGCCCACGCAGAAAAAGAGGGCAATCGCCTACTTGAGTTCAACTCTAAAGGAGAGGTCTTTTTAAGTATCGCCCAACAAACCCATAAATCGAGTGATAAAGGCAAGACTTGGCAACAAATTGACGATATCGAAACCTCTCCAGGTAGCGGAATTTGGATAGGAAGAGGAAACAGTGACTTACCCGGTCGCTTTATGTTGCTCGACACCGGTATCCCCAAACGCCGGCTACTAACCAGCGGAGAGCACGGTGTGTGGGAAACTGTTCCCATGACAATCCTAGACAACCCTCAGGCAGTCGCGTTAAAGCAGATTGAAGGCCAAGCGCAAGTGGATGGCATGTATTCAATATCGACAATGGCCGTGCATCCAGACGATCCCGATACGCTTTATATTATGGCTTGGCGTCAGGCACATAAAGGCAAGCTGCGGCGCTCTACCGACGGCGGAAAATCGTGGCAAAACATTTCAACCGTAATGGAAACATCCAGCGAACGAAATAGTGCAGACGGTAAGGTTATTCAGGGCCCACCTGGCATGTTACCAGCCAGTAACTCTTTGCTGATAGACCCGACAAATCCGAACACCCTGTTTTTTGTTAACGAGCGAGATGCATTTTCAGAAATCTACCGAGCGCCCAGACGCGAACCTACAAAAGGCGGATATGGTTTTATGAAGTCTGTAGATGGTGGCTTAAATTGGAAAGTGAGTAATACTGGATTCCATGAAAATGCGAGTCTAAGGAGGCTTGCTATCGATCCTGAAAATCCAAATGTAATATACGCCGCTGCCGCTGACAAAAATGGCGGCTTATACAAAACAGAAGACCAAGGTGACACTTGGCAGCGAATAGCGATTCCTGACCCTATCAAAAGTGTAAACAATATATATATCGACAAACAAAGTCATGAGCTGTTTATCAGTGCTGGCGGTTTTTACGATGGTGCCTATGAAGAAGGAGGGGCATGGCGCAGTAAAGACGGCGGAGAAACCTGGCAGAAGTTTTTCTCTGCACCGCTAGTGTTGCAAGTCGAAACCTCACCGGTAAACCCCAAAATCATCTTGCTAACCGCAGGAAACCAAATGCGGATGGACAGGCAATTTATGAATCCAGGTTTGTATTTGTCGTTAGACGATGGCAGCACTTGGAAAAAAATCAATACTCACCTTGCCAATAGCGACAAAATCATCGACGCTAAACCCGATCCAGAAAACCCTGATTTACTATGGGCAGCAGGCTGGGGAAGCGGTTGGTATGTCGGGTATATTAATGGAGCAAATGGCAAGCCTTGGTATCAATACTAGGGCTTGTAAGACTTTCCGCTAGCGCCATTAAACTTTCAAAAAGCGACATTCCCTTTAAGTGTAGACACTCTCAAAACAAAGTCGTTTTCCACCCATCCATGGGACTCCAAAAAGGCATCCATGCCTTTTAGGCTTTGCTCTGAGAGTGTCTACACTTAAAGGGAACATCGCCTTCTAAAAAAATCCGCACCATCAAAAGATATGTGATAACATAACATAAATTAACAATAATTTTCATACCAACCTACACTAAAAAGCAATGAATACAGACACTTTCAAACCTTCAGTACTTTCTACCGCAATTGTTTTATCTTTAGGCGCTTCTTTTACCTCAACACAATTACAGGCACAAACGAATGAGGAACAAGACGTAGAAATCTTAAACGTCATTGGAGACCGACGAGCTTATACAGGTGATTTTGCGCCGTTGGAGACACCCGCTACCAATCAAATTATTGATCAAGAAATGTTAAGCAATGTTGGCGCACTGAATTTAAATGACGCGCTCGACCTGTCTGCATCTGTGGCTCGCCAAAACAACTTTGGTGGGCTATGGAATGCCTTCTCTGTGCGGGGCTTTGCTGGTGACATTAACTTGCCAAGCGGATTTCTTGTTAACGGATTTAATGCTGGTAGAGGTTTTGGTGGACCGCGCGATTTGGTCGGTGTAGAATCAGTAGAAGTGCTTAAAGGGCCACGTTCAGCTCTATTTGGCCGAGGAGAGCCTGGCGGAACGGTCAACCTTATTACCAAGCGTCCTACTTTTATTACTGGTGGGTATGTAAAGGCAACTGTCGGCAGTTGGAGTCAACTTCGCTTTGAAGGTGATTATCAAGGAACAATCGGTGACAACGAAGAACTTGGCTATCGTTTAGTTGGATTTTATGATGATGCAGAAAGCTTTAAAAACGAAGTCGAAACCCAAAAACAAGGTTTTTATCCCTCTCTTAAGTGGAGTGTGTCTGACGAAACCACTGTTACTTATGAACTAGAATACACCAGTCAAGAGTTACCCTTTGACAGAGGCGTGGTTTATTCAGAAGACTTTGGCTTTTCTCCACGAGATTTGTTTGTCGGCGAAGCTGTGCCAATTGATACCGAGGTAGTAGGTCATCAGTTAGAAGTACAGCACGATTTTAATGATAGTTGGAGCTTTTTGGGTGGATTAGGCTATAGAGAAACAAGTTTGGAAGGGGATGCATTTGAACCGCAGTTTGGCTCACGACAAACGTATTTTAGAGACGGGGAGACAATTTCGCGTTTCTTCCGCTCACGTGACTTTGATTCTGACTATCTTGTACTGCGCGGCGAATTATCTGGTGACTTTACCCTCGGCGACATTCGTCACCGTTTGATAGTCGGTGTTGATTACGACAAGTTTGACAACACCCTCATTATTGACCGCTATCGCACAAGATTTAACGGCGAATTATCGACGCTAAGCGATGCCGATATCAGCACGCACCTTTTACTCAATATCAATAACCCCGAGTATGCTGCTAACCTGAATCCAGCAGCAGGCGCGAACACAAACCGAAACGAAGAGTTAACCGGCTACGGTATCTATATACAAGATCAACTTGATCTCAGCGAAAACCTGCAACTGAGACTTGGCTTGCGCTACGACGACTTTGAACAAGATTTAACAAACTTTTTGGCTTCACCTGCTACAACTATCACCTCAGACGATACTCGCGTGTCGCCACAGATAGGCCTTGTATATGCAGTTAACGAAGGCACTAGCGTTTACGCTTCTTATGGCGAAGGGTATCGCCAGCAAACGGGGCAAGACTTTCAAGGCAATCAGTTTGATCCAAACGTGACCGACTCGACTGAACTGGGCGTTAAAGTTGACCTTGCTTCAGTGTTTGATGCCGTTCAGGGCTTGTTTAACCTTACACTCTTCCAAGTAAAACAAAGCAACTTCTTGGTCAATGATGACAGGCCAGAAGCTATGGCCGCTGGCTTTTTCTCAATTGCAGCGGGTGAAGCAGAGAGTACAGGACTAGAGTTGGACACCAATATTGAGTTTGAGAATGGCATGAGTCTTTGGTTCTCCTACGCCTACACGGATGCAGAGTTCTTAAACAGTTTTGCTGATGCAGATGGCTTTGGCTTTACTATTGATGCTGGTGACCCATTGATTAACTCGCCAGAGCATCAAGTAAGCTTACAAACCACTAAGGAATTCGATGTAGCTAGCGCGTCAGTGCAAGTGGGTGGTGGCTTATTATATGTAGGTGAACGAAATGGCTGGGTAGGTGCTGACTTTGATTTACCAAGCTACACCACAGTAAGGTTATTCAGTGAAGTCGATTTTACCAACAATACATCCTTGAGATTAGACATTGACAACCTGTTTGATAAGACCTTTTACACCAACTCCTTTGCGAATGTATGGGTTGAACCTGGTGCACCGAGAAGAGCACGCTTGACGTTCTCTTACAGTTTTTAAGCTCTAGGCGGGACTTTACTTGAAAGTCCCGCCTTTTGTCGCTAAAGCGCTGGGAGTATATCCAAAACAAGCCATTAAAATTGATAGCTGACGCCAAAGTGGCTACTCTTCATTTTAATGTCGCCCGCCTTTTGGTATTGCAACCCAAAGTTTATCCCTATGTTGTTATCCCAACGGTACTCCCACCCAGCTTCTGCAACAAAACCAAGGCCATCCTCTGAGGCTGTTTTACGCGAAAGAACGCTCAGTTCATAATCGTAATAAGATCCCCCCAGTTTTCCATATAGGCTGTTGCGTTGAGATAGTGCAATATTCCCCTTCACTGCTAAAACAATCGCGCCAAATTCAAATTCGTCAGCATCTAGCCCTAGCGTTTCATTGTCGTTGTTTTTACACTGTAAAGCGCCATCGGTCTGTTGATGGCACTTCCAACCTTCAACGTCAGCCGCGCCCATTATCCCCGCTTCAAGGTAGTAGTTGTTTGCGAGTTGGTAGTTGTAATAAATATAGCTGGCACCCACTAAGTTATGGTCGCCATACCCGCCGCCTTTGTACTCCAAGCCGCCACCGACAATCTGCATGCCGATAGAATGGCGATTGTTGGGATCCAATACGGTGCTGTTAGTTTCACCATGCGCTTGATTTGTTAAAGCCACTAGAGTCAGAAAAGAAGTAGCAAGAATAGTCGGTGTTTTCATAATCGTCCTTTGTTAAATGTAAGGACGATATTTTGCAATCTGCAACAGACAAAAGCTGTTTAGTAAATCATAGAGAAATGTTCGCTTTTGTTTAATAAGGTAAGATTTTGTTAGCGCTTATGATTTGATAGTCATGCCTTAAACTGATTGTCACTCATATTAATGTGCACTACTACTTAACCATCAGATCAGCTTACTTAGCCAGTAAAACATATTTAACGAAAGCTGGATCGCTAAAATGCCACTTACCATGACCCACTTTGTATATTATGTCGAGTTCACTTAATTTATTCATCGCATTTTGTATCGTACTTTTTGATGTTGATGGCCCAAAATTATCTTTGAGTTTTTCGATGTTAGCTTCGGAATATGGATCTCTGCATTCAGTCTTGATTAACTGAATAAGCACGGCCATTTCTCTCTCTGTTAGCTTTTGTATAGTATTTTAAGCAATATCGTGCATCTTATGCCAAGGTCCGGTGATTGCTAAGGTAGCAGTGGGCGAGTACAAATTCACAAATAGTGTAGTGCCATCGGGTGAAAAACACGCACCCGCAGGTTCGGTTTGCCAACGAACTTTGGCAATATCATAGGCTTTTCCAGTGGGGCTTATGCCTTTCAAATGATTGTTCACTGTTTCCAAATATTGGTCTTCACAAATAACGAGGTGGCCTGACGGTGCGATACAGAGATTGTCGCCAAAATTGAGACTTGTTGGATCTTTACTCTCAAAGAACAGACTAATTGTTGGAGCATCATTGATAAGACGGTAACGCATTACCTGACCTAGCTTTTTAGCACCGCCATTGGTGCAGCAAAAATACAATTCGTCATCACCAAAAAATATGCCTTCACCTCGGGCAAAGAGCGCCGCGCCCTTTTTGTATCCCCTTTTTCGCAGGTCGTCCTTGGGGCTTTCTGGCTCATCCAAGTCAATCCATTCAACTGCGTACTCTTTTTGCTGTTTCATACTCGCTGAAGACCAATTTCGAGTATCAAACTGTTTTTGGTTTTTTATCACCAAAGCTTGTAATTGGCCACCGGCGTGTAAATTTTCACGCTCGTTTGGAATAAAGCGATAAAACAAACTATCCCCTCTGTCTTCGGTTAAGTAGACAATCCCCGTTTTGGGGTCAATACACGCCGCTTCATGATTAAATCTACCCATTGCTTTAATGGGTTTAGGATCAACCAATCCCTTAGCCGTGCTAGGTACTTCAAATACATAGCCGTGATCTTGCTCTATTTTTCTCGATGCTCTATCTACCGATTCTTCGCAGCTTAGCCAACTTCCCCAAGGTGTGATCCCACCAGAACAATTTCGCACGGTCCCCAGTAGCGACATAAACTGCTGCTCAATTTGGCCTGTTTGCATATTAAACACAATGTTTGAAGTCCCCCCAGCAAGCGGGCGTCCATCGGCATTTTTGTCGTAAGACTGAGCGATTTGCTCAGGGGTAAAATTGACATCCCAATCATCCGTTTGATTAGGTTTGAGCTCATGGTTTCGAACTAACACAATGCGTTTGTCGTCAAGCGGGATACAACCCATACCATCGGCCGCGTCAGGCACAGTGAGTCCGTCGTCCATTTTGTCGCCCAGTGATGAAATAATGCGGTACGTAAACCCCGCTGGTAAATCGAGTATCCCTTTTGGATCAGGAACCAATTTTCCCAACCCTTTCGTTGCTGAGAGCAAGCTGTTTGCGGGAGACGCTTTTAAATGCATGGTCAATCCACTGAATGCAGCGAATAACAAGCCTTGGTTAAAACGACGACGGGTTAGCATGGTATTTCCTTATTCGAGTTATGTTTGACAACAGGGTATATTAACGTCAATTGTGCGAGACTAATGTGACACTTCAATTAAATTCTGCACGCATTAAGTCCCCTTATGCGAGTTGGTGCTGATGTAATAGCCCAGCACAAAAAAATTCTGGACGCCTTTCCCTTTCGTTATTAGTATCCAAACTATCTCTTTTAATTGGGGCGCCATCCGTATTTGTAGCTTTGTTCCATGCAGCTATGTTGATTCGACGTCACAGCACTATGTTATGCAGCCCCTGAAATTTTCACCAACCTCTGTATTGAATGGTGAATGGTAAGCAATTGCAGTATCAAATTAACGATTATTTGTTCGATGACGAAACCTTCATGTTATTCAAACATGGAGGAGAAGTGGTTCACTTCCGAAAAAATGAAGCCATACTACTAAAATTCTTCTTACAAAATACTGATCAAACCTTGAGTAAAGCTCAAATCCTCGATGCGGTATGGGAAGGCAAAGCAGTATCTGAGCAAGTGGTTTTTCAAAACATAAGCCATTTACGTGCGCTTTTCGGGAACGGCGCAATAAAGACTTACCCCAAAAAAGGATATAAGTGGACACTTGCCTTTGAGAAACGAGCGGCGGCGCCTCCAAACACTCCTGTGCAAGATGAACCTTTGATAGATTTTTCTAACGATAATCACGGCAAATCTCTCAGTAAAAGAACAAGCAATACCCTGTTAGCAATGATGTTCGCGACAATCGCGGTATTAGCTATTTATTACCTGTTCCCTGCAAAAAATATTGCCATTTCTTACTCAGAAAAAGTCAGTTTGCTGCCTATAATTGTTGGCTCAACCTTGGAAAACAATACTGCAACAAAAGAAGTAACTGAGAAACTCTGGCACCCGATACAAAAACAAGGGCAATACCAAGTTTTAGAAGACCTACATACTACCAAGTATCAAAACATTTTTTCAGCACCTCGAGAACATTACAATCTCCTAAAAGATAAGCATCAGCATGCATATCTTGTCGCGATCGCATTAGAACAACATCATAGCGCTTACTCCGCGCGTTTGTTGTTAATCAATAACAATACTCACTGGCAAAGTAATACAACTGATACAAACCTCGAAGGGCTGCACGATAAGCTAGGTAAACAATTGCAAGCATTGCTAAGTACAAAGTTACTTGAAGTTGAACCAACGGATACATTGAGCACAAGTACAATCTTGAGCTTAATACACAAAACTCTGCCTGAAGACCTGACCGTACTTTATAGACTGGCAGAGAGCCTAAACCAATCTGGTCAAGCACACAAAGCAAAGCTCATGTCGGCAGAACTTTTAGAAAAAGCAAATGCAACCGAAAACGAGCCTTTTCAAGCTATGGCCTACTTTCAAATGGCAAAATCACTTACGCATCTAGGGCACTTGGAACAAGCAAAATCACTTTTAGACGATGCACATGCTATTTTTAGCCAGTACAGTTATTATCCCAGCCTTATCGCTGTTGCCCACGCGCGGCTGGGTATAGCTTTCGCCAATGGATTTGACTACTACGAAATTAAAAATGCTTTACTTCAAGCCATTGAAGCGGCTCAACGCGTCAATGATCCAATTCAAGAGTTTAGTGATACGCTGCAAATGTCGCATATAGCGGGTAATTTGCAAAAAGACGAAGATCATTCATTCTTCATCAATCAAGCTAAACATCTTTTATCGCAACACCAATTGTCGGATATCGAACTTGCGCGGTATCACGTCTACGCAGGAATACATGAAGATCACCCCACCATCTCCGAGAATCATTTAAGGCAGGCATTACTATTGTTCCCTAAAGATTTTGAAGATGAAACTTTAGAACTTGGAAGAACAAAATTAATTGAACAGCTGCTTTCTGAAGAACGCTGGCAAGAAGCAATTGATACGCTCGATAAAGTACCGACAAAAACATCCAAACAGCAACTCGGATTTGCCAAAGTCTATGCCTCGCAGCAAATTTGGCAACGAGCAGAACAACATGCTTTGGATGCGTTTAAAATTGCATCTATCAACAATCAACTTGCTACGGCATTAGATAGCGCCCTTTTCCTCGCCAACTTTTACGACCAACACAATCAGCAAGAACAAAAAGTATGGTATCTAGAATTCATCAAACGAGAATACAAATCACAAAAATTTTGGGGCAGTTACAACATCGCTGAGTTGCAAAAACTCGGGGTTAATATTTAAACCACCAGAATTATATCACGTCAACCCGCCGAGAATAACAGAACTGGATCGTGCGCTTAGCTTAAAGGTATAGAGCTGTGACTTAGACTACCTGCTTACTAAGAGACACAAATAGACCTCTCAAATTTCTATTATTTTTCTAAAACCGAGTAACAATAGAAATAAAATAAGACTCTCATCCCGCTCTATCTATACCCTCGCGTTAAGTACATCAAGCTTCATCATGCAAAGACGTTTGCAAAACAATGAACAAAAAAATACGCGAAGCATTTTGTACGAATCCTAGAGTAAGACTACTTAACAGTAGGTGCTAACTCATCCAGAAACAATACAAATGGACAGATTCTTTATGAACCGATTAAGAATATCTTTATCCCTGATACTTTCGTTGTCGCTACTGGCTTGTGGCAGCGATGAAACGCCTATCATACCGCAACCTATTTCTAAGCCTGAACCAAATACGCCAGTTGTTCCGGAACCAGAGCCGGAGCCTGAGCCAGAACCGGAGCCGGAACCAGAGCCTGAACCCGAGCCAGAGCCAGAGCCAGAGCCGGAACTAGAGCCTATCACAATTGAGCTGGAGAATTTTAAGCAAACTGGTGGACTATCCTTTGACGATGAAGACTTTAACGTAGGGTTTCAAACCTATTCTGCTCAAGACAATGGTGAGACGATAAGTGCGATCAATTGGAATCAAAATGGAGATTGGGGCGAATACACTGTTAATTTCCCAACGAGCGCGACTTACCAACTGGAAGTCCGAGCAGGTGTACCTGCGCCAGGTGATCGCAACATTCGCATATATGTAGATGGCTATATTGTTGGTTCAGGTGCACTCACCTCTACAGGAGATTGGGGGATTTTGGACACACAACTTGTTGCCGACGATTTGGTCATTCATGCTGGAGAACACACTATTCGAGTAGAAAGCTTTGGTGAAGAATGGCAGTGGAACGGTGACTGGATTCGACTAACGCCCATCGGCAGTGCACCAGAACCAACGCCTTTACCTGCAGAAAATGACCTTCCCGCACCAGATGTCATAAATCGTTTGGAAGTAGAAGGAAACGATCGACTGTACATTGCTCATTTACCAAAAGGATACGAGACTGGAGAAAAGCGCCCACTTATACTCGTATTCCATGGAGCTGGAGGCACTGCTTCTACCGGGCGTTCAAACACCCAATTCAACACCATCAGTGACCGAGAAGGGCCAATTGTAATATACATGCACAGCATGATTACCGATGTTGGCCCAAATGGTGAAGCGCCTGTGCGTGTATGGGATGGTTTTTTTGGCGTTGATTTAGGCGGATTCTTTGATGTGGAATACGTTGAGGCTGTCATCGACGAGGCAGTCGAGAGATACAATGTTGACCCAGAGAAAGTATTTGTAAGTGGAAATTCAAACGGAGGCTTATTTGTCGCAGGTTTAATTTGTCATGTACCTGATTTAATCGCCGGTGCAGCAACAAATATCGCCACGCAAATCGCGCCTGAAATCGATCTGTGTACCCTTAATCCACCCATGCCAATCATTACATCGAATGGCACAAACGACGATATTTTTCCATATGAAGGAGACGGTGGAGTATTAACGGGTATTGCAGATAGTAACGATGTATACGCCACGCGAAATGGGTGTGATTTAGAACCCACTCTTACAGAGCTGGACGATATTGATCCAAATGACGGCAGTACCGTCACCAAAATTGAGTATCAAAACTGTGACGAAGGATTCCCTGTGGTGCATTATCGCATCAACAACGGTGGCCACTATTGGCCAGGCTCAGTAGTAAACAACGCTGAACGCTCGGTCAACCAAGATATCAACCTAACCGATGTCCAATGGGAATTTTTTCAAGAAATAATAGATAGTCAATAATACTTGGGGAAGTTCTAACCTCAGTTAAGTTGTTCGGACATTGCCTTCATACCGCATTGTCTGAACAACTTTTTTCTTGAAAACAAAGTTCGTGAATATAGACATGAAGGGCGTTGACTGTGCATTACTATGAAGCTCCGAAGTGCTTTATTCAGATAGCCCTCCGATTTTCATTTATTTGTCATGAATTGTTAACGTTTCCGCACTATTGTGAATTACCAGAGATAGATAAAAACATAAGCCGCTTACCCTTAATCTACGGAAAACATTATGTTCAAGTATTCACTTTTTATTTCAGCAATCGTCTTATTGTTTTGTAAGGTATCAAACGCTGAAACCTTTAGTACTAACTTCGAATTTAACAATAGGTCAGGGGCATTTACACTTTTTGATTCTCCCAATCAGGTAAGCTTTGAAGGAGGTCAGTCAAAAGTGGTAGGCGATGAAGAAATTTATCGTTCAGGCATATATGCTTACATGTTTGACAACGAGACGGTTAACATTCGCTTTGAGACTCCCGTAAAAAGCATCACCATATATTTAAAAAACCAAGATCCGAACATCGACAGTAGTGCTTTTGTATACGAGCTAAACAAAGCAGAAGCGGTTGCCAGCATTGAGGGCAATTACAATGATTGGACTAAATTAACTTATACCTCTGAGATTGGTATTACAAGAATAGAAGGCGTGAACGCATCACGTGGTTATGCCGCTTTCGAAGATTTACGATTTACTACATTTGATGATTCGCCTGTTATTGCTCCACAAGGCATAGACAATCCGATTCAGGCAAGTATTCCAAACAGTGACATAAGTCTAAAACTTACACTCATCAATGACACGCTTAACAGTCCCATCGAGGCTAATGTGGCGCCAGGAATTGACTCGACACTGTTTATCGCCGAACAAAGCGGAGAAATATGGGCAATGAACACGAGTTCTAACGAACTAACCCTAGTAAATTCGTTCGCTGAGAGAATCGTCGTAGGTGGCGAGCGAGGCTTATTGGGCTTTGCGTTTCATCCAGATTTTTCGACAAATGGCCTGCTATATACGCATACTTCAGAGCTCGAAGCCTCGGACAGAGCTGACGGCATGGCGGATTTTACATCCTTAATGGGTGACGAAATCGCTGACCATTTCAGTGTCATCGCCGAATGGCAAGCAGAAACATTGGATAACGGTAGTATTGCAATTGATATGACTTCACGCCGCCAAATTCTCTCCGTGGCACAACCTCAAGGCAATCACAACGGAGGGAGTATACTTTTTGACAACTCAGGGTACCTATTAATCGGCTTAGGAGACGGCGGTGGCGCAGACGATCAAGGCGTGGGGCACCCCAATGGCGGAAATGGTCAAAACTTAATGAATGTTTTAGGTACCATTTTGCGTATTGATCCACTTGGTCGTAACTCTGAAAATGGCGCCTATGGCATTCCTACTGACAACCCATTTCTCGCGCAAACAGGCGTGCCGCCAGAAATATATGCTTACGGCTTGAGAAATCCTTTTAAACTGTCTTTTGACCTCGAAAGAGAGATTTTGTACGCTGCCGATGTAGGTCAAAACCACATTGAAGAAATCAATATCGTCGAGAGTGGCGATAATCTAGGTTGGCCGTTGCGCGAGGGTGCATTTGGTTTTTTCAACAATAGTCAAGACGCAGGATACGTATTTGAACAAACTCCCAACGCCGCTCTAAAAGATCCTATCGCATCATACGACCACGATGAGGGTATCGCAGTAATCGGTGGGCATGTATACCGAGGCAACGGGCAGCCAGCACTCACCGGTCGATACGTTTTTGGTGACTTTAACGGCAGACTGTTTTTTCTTGATGACGACAATCAAATACTAGCTCTGCAAGTAGAAAATGAGATATTGGCAAATCAGGCCTTGCGAGGAATAGCCGAAGATATTGAAAAGCAATTATACTTTTTTACCAGCAATGCTTCTCAAGCTTTTGTTTATCGCCTTGATAACCCTGCGCCGGCAATGCAGGAACCACCAGCCACACAAGCACCCAACACGCCGCAAACTGACACTCGCTCTAGTGGAGGTGGCGTTGGATTGATGACGCTGCTGTTTTCTTTCTTAATAGTGATATTAAGCAATCGTGCTCTAACCCGCAACTTTAGAAGCTTTATCTATGGTATCTATCCACTTGTGAACACTATTAAAGGTAGTAAAGCCACCCGCTAACATAGAAAAAAGAAAAGTAGCGTTTGTGCTTATACCAAATGGCCAAGTTCGCATTGCATAAACCTTGCTACGCATTTTGATATAAAATTCGTAGTCTTGGTAATATTCTGCCTTTTTTTCTGCACTAATATTGGGTGTATCGATGTGCGCAGAAATCGCATTGATCTTGTCACTTAAAGTCTGCGACTGCGCTTCTTTGTATTCTGATAATCGTTGATGCAAGACAATAGATGGAATAATTAGCATCAAGAATGACGATACATAGGGCAAACCGATAAATCCATAGTAGATAGTTTTTACCAAAAAATTGTCCATATGTGCCCATGCTGAATAAGAAATATACAAGGTAATCAAGACCCCAGAAAACAAAGTAACTAAACTGTAAACCAGCAATGACCAACCAAAGAATAAGGTGCCTCCGCATCCGTCGTCAGCGGTAAAATCAAAGCAGCTTGAATTTTCGTCAAACACGTTTGACAGGCATTTTGTTACACCTACTATGCCACCAAACGCCAGCCCACAAATAAAACCTGCGATAAACAACATTGCTAAGATAAATGGTTTAGTAATCGGTGTTTGATAAACCTCTGGTAAGCCAAAGATAAAGGCCAACGCAATCGTTGCACTTGCAATACAAAACCCAAACATTAAAAAGCGCTTGTTGCTTAGGTATGTCGAAATTTGTGCCTGAAAACGCGCTTTTTGTTTGCTCGTTAAGCGAATATCGAACTTTGCCAAAGATTGACGAAAGACATGTGTTGCAAAGAGCAAAGAAGCACTCGCCCCCGACATCAACACAGACAATAGCCAGCCTTTGTTTTTAACTATCTCGTCACCAATGATATAGCTGTGCAATGCAAAACTGAGCAAGCCAATAAAGAAACAAAACAAAAAACGCCAAGCAAAGCTCACGGGATCCGTACCGAAGATCTTGTCATAAAAGGGCTGGAAGTTGTCTGGATTCATTTGTCCTTCTTAGACAATGCCTGCATGTCATTGGTTAATGCAATTCAAGAAATAAATAAACTACACTGCCAAACAACAAGAGTAAAGAGCGTAAATTTATCCCCAAAGTGAATGATTACAAGTATGCAAACTTGCGAGAGACATATACTCAGCTAAATCAACTATTCGCAATAAATTGCCTGACTGTCGGCATAATCCGCCTACTTACCGGTACTTCGTGATCGGTGTTTAGACGCAGGAAACCACCTGATGTCTTTTGTTGTTCATTGCTACTATTGAGCGAAGAAATGTATTCCATGTTGACCAAGTAGGAGCGATGAACCCGCAGAAATGTCTCAGGTACCTTTGACTCTAGTTCCTTAAGAGAACCGCTGAACAGAATGGTCGATTTGTTATTCAGATGCAGTTCGACATAGTCACCCGCTGCTTGCCCAAATACAATCTGCTCGGTTGAAACAACTTCTATTTTACCAGCGCTATTGATCTGCAGTTTGCTCGGCTTAGCTTTCTGTTGATTCTGTTCCAGCACAAATTGCAGTTTTTCAATCAAGCTTTTTTCCTTTTCACGTTCCTGCTGTTCTTTATTGAGTTTAAATGCCTGGTGGGCGAACAAGCCCATCAAAACAAAGGTGATGACATAGAAAAACAGCAAGTCATGAAAATAAGATAAGGTCACATTTACCACTATCATCAAACAGAGAAACAGTGCGAAATAGGCAGCAGATTCTAAGCTTCTGGTTTGTAAGGTGTTTTTAAGGCTAATCAATGTACAAAAAAGACTTGGTAACAGTATGGCAACGGCGGTTTTAGCATCATAGCCTGGTGTGACTGTCACAAGGATCAGGCTTACGATAGCCCCAATTAATACCCATACCACGGGTCGTTTTATCTTGAGCTCTCTGATAACGTAATAGAGCATGCTGATACCAAATAAAAGCGAAAGTACAACGATTAATATCAGTCGCAAATCGTGAATCGGATAAGGATAAGAATAAAGTGCCCTCAACAGCTCAAGCATCAGCTGGCAGGCAGCCAGACTGGTCATCAACAACAGTAACATGTAGCGCTTGCGATGAAGTGGATTGAAACTGGCTACAAAAAAATAAATAACACCCAAAATCAATGCGCCCATCGGAACCATCGACACACCAATGTTGCGACTGATCAGATTGTTTGGCAATGCATACTGGCCGAACCCGATAAAATTGATAGGGTTGCCCAATGACAAAAAACCATTGTGGGAGGACATTTCAATGACGAGGATATTTTTACCAGACTTTATAAGCTCTGGCGGCACATAAAAACTCACATCAATTACACCGATTGCTTCCTCTTGGGCAATGGCGGCAGGTCTGCCATTGGTACCAATTAACTGACCATTGAAAAACACCCTGCTCGAGCTTTTTCCTGATAAATACACCCCGTAAGGCAGCGTGTCGTCAAGCATGTTTTCTGGGATATGCAGATAGGCCTTCATCCACAATAGCGTGTTTTGCGGGTCTACCTCGTCAGCTTTACTCTCTAGGCATTCGCGTTCATTGAATGTAGGCATACCCTGCCCTTGTGAGCCTAGGCAAATTACTGTTTTGTCCATCTGAATAGAGATGAGTCTTTGAGTGGTCGCGTTAGCCGAACTACTCAACAAAGCGATCAGTATAGCCGTAAAAAGGTGCGTCAATTTCATATCTCAATACTATACCTGTTTTAGCCCATTGCCACCTAACCGTTTACAGAAAAATCCCTACCGCTGAACGGAAACACCCTAAATATCAACACCTTTAAGCGAATAGCAAGTGCAAAGGTACTCTCAACTGAGCATAGTGAATACACTTTTTTTACAGGAATAACTACTATGAAAATCCGTTTTCTGTTCATGACTGCATTGGCAGTGGTAGGACTCAGCTTGCCTTTTAACAACCATGCCGCCATTCCTTTACTTCACGAAAAAGCTATTATCTTTGAAAATGATGGTCAGTCTGTAGATGCCTTTGAAGGTACCTTAATGGTGCCGGAAAATCGCAACAATAAAAACAGTAGAAAAATTCCACTTACCTATGTGCGTTTTCCTTCAACCAGTGAATCACCCAGTGCGCCCATCATCTATTTATCTGGCGGTCCCGGCGGGTCTGGTATTTCCACAGCGCAATATCCAAAATTCAGGTTTCCTCTATTTATGGCGCTGCGTGAGCATGGCGACGTCATTGCACTGGATCAGCGGGGAACGGGCAAGTCTCGAGTAGCCCCCAACTGTAAGTCATCGCAGTCCATCCCCACCACAAGCCGAATCACTCATGAACAAGTAAAACAGGCGATGCGCAAGGCAGCAAACGAATGTGTAGCTTTTTGGTATTCTCAAGGCGTCGATGTACTTGGCTACAATAGCCTAGAAAGCGCCCACGACCTGAATACCCTTCGCAAACACTTAAATGCCGAAAAAATTACCTTATGGGGCATTTCCTATGGCAGTCACCTCGCTTTGTCTGCGCTTAAAGTAATGGAGCCCTATATCGACAAAATAGTGATTGCCAGTGCTGAAGGCCTGAACCAGACCGTTAAACTGCCTGCTGAAACTGATGCATACTTCGAGCGCCTTCAGACCGCCATTAATCAGCAACCCTCTGCGGCAAAAAAATATCCTGATATCAAAACCATGATCGCGCGAGTCCATAAGCGACTTGAGGAAAAACCAGTTATGCTGAAAATCCCGACAGACAATGACCAAATGTCTGATTTTCTGTTCCAGAAAGTGCATATGCAAGGGATGGCTTCCGCCATGATTGCTGACCCACATCGCGGACTGCCTAAACTACTAGAAATCTACTGGGCAATAGATAACGGCATAACTAGCATGCTGCCATCCATTGTCAAGCGCGCCGGCTTTGATAGACAGACTATTGATTTTGACGTCATGAGTTTTGGTATGGATGTGGCGTCCGGTATTACCGAAAAGCGTATGAATTTGGTGGACAAACAAGCCGAAACTTCCTTGCTTGGATATATGCTTAATTTCCCGATGCCTCACCTCAATAAATCAGTGAAAGGCCTGGATTTGGGAGATGATTTCAGACAAGCACCGGTAAGCGACGTGCCGACACTGCTGTTGTCTGGCACCTTAGATGGCAGAACGTATTTGCCGTCTCAAAAAGCTGCCGTGAGAGGTTTATCAAACGTAACTCATGTAGTCATTGAAAATGGCGGGCACAATGTGTTTATGCTGTCGCCTGACATCACCGAAGCGATTAAAGCGTTTCTGGGTGACAAGCCACTGCAGAAAACACACATTCACTTTGCGTTACCACCCTTTGTAAAATGATCAAAAAGGCAAGCGCAAGATCTTGGATTAATCATAATACGGCTTAATATAAAGGTGAGGAATACAAAGGCTGAAAGTTGTCTGAATTCATTTGTCCTTCTTGGACAATGCCTGCATGTCATTGGTTAGTGCAATAATCGAACGACCAGTAAGCCGCGATTCAAGAAATAAATAAACCACACCAACAAAAAGCAAGAGTAAAGACAGCAAATTTACACCAAGAGTAATTGATTGCAAATAAGCAAACTTGTGTAACACGAAGACCTGTAACATTGCTGCACACAACAATGCCAATAGCGCTAAATTTAATAGACGTAAGCCAGCGCACAAAAAATTAGATCGATCTCTGAACAAGCGATAGCTTTCTAATAATTCAAGCTCAGGCGGGGTGCTTCTAACCAATTCAGTGAGCGCCGCTCGCACATTACCTAAGCGCATAGTAGTAGAGAGAATTAACAATGCAATGCCAGGCGTCATGATCGAGGCAAAAAATTCTGGTGCCATGTGATATCGTACCCTCTTAGCAGGTTTGAATTTTACATATCGCTAAACTAGACTGTTTTTGCTCCAAATCCAATAGGAAAAACCTTAGTGATGCAAAAGTACAATAAAAATAAAGGTGATAGGCTTAGTGCAAGATATTCGGCTAGGACTTGCCGAATGATAGTCACGAGTCTAGCCATATCGTTAATGCTATTCGTACCGGTACAGGCCGATACAAAAAAATATATACTGAGCTGGACAACCAAGCTACCCTACACCGCTGTGCCAGAATACTGTGCTGATCACGATGCTGTGCCGGTTATTATTGAGAGCGCGGAAGAAAACGAAATAATCCGCAAACTCGCGTTCTCTAAACCAAGAGCAAAGCTACGTGATATCGATCAGTTTTGGATAGGTTTAACAGACCAAAAACAAGAAGGGGTTTTCGTTTGGTCTGCGAGTCAACTTACCTTGCTAGAGCACGACTACACTAACTGGGGAAAAACAACCCTTGGCTCTCAACCCAATAATGTTATGAAAAATGGGGAAGACGAGGACTGCGTGGTATTGCGAAATGACGTCAAGAAGGCTAATGGCCCTTGGTATGATATTGGCTGTACAAAAAGGCTAGCGTTTCCCATCTGTGAGCTGCCATAAAAAGCGTTAGTTTTCGGTCGCGTGGATATGGTCAAAAATTTCAGCTTTGGCGGCTAGGCCAAACTGCCCTTTTTTCGCGCTGTCTTGCCATTGATAAAAAACTCTATCTTGCCATTTTGGCTGCTTTAAAAACCGACCAATTTCTTTTACATTGTCGCGATTAAGAGGAGAGAGCTGGGTGTGGATCATCGTGCCCAATATTGGCTCAAAATCATAGCCGGCAAGTAAGCTCAGGTAGAGTTGTATAGCCCACCCCGCTTCCATAAAATGACCGCCTAAGGATACTTGCATTTTCCCTTGCTCTATATACGCTATTGTGGGTGGTGACCAATCTATTGCTCCAATCGCTAGTCGTTCGTAATAACTGGGTTGCTCCATATCTAAACCATCGAGAATACCGTAGGCCATCACATCACTGGACGCCCAAAAGATGTCGATGTCGTCGTGGCGGTTAAGAATTGTAGGCATTAAGTCCGCCGTTATTTTGCGTTTCCAATCACCATTTACCACGTTAAGTAAATTCGCCTTTGCGTCTTTATTCACGGCTCGTACCAAACCCTCGTGGCGCTGCTTAGTTACTGCCGCATATTCGAATCCCCTCACCGCAAAGATATTGTATCGGCAGTCTTTATCATTGCAGGATTTCTTACGTCTAGCCTCTGCCAACAAATACTTTGTCAATTCATACCCCGCCTGCACATCATTGGGAGAAATATGCGCAAGCCAGTGCTTATACTTTTCTCTAGGCTTGCCAAGTTCTTCCAAAAGGCTATCGGGAATTTGATAGTTAAAGGTTAGCAAATCGATTTGACGATCTTCGATTGCTCGGATGAAATCATGCTCAGCTCGTAGCCAAAGTGGGGCAACAATAAGGTTGGGCTTTGTATCGTATTTATCAACAATGTTCGTACTGTACTCAACGATATCGAACCGCGTTCTTACCGAACGAGGGACGTAATACAGGTCTAATTTTGCCTTGAATGCCTTAGATACAGCTTTTGAATAGTCAACGACACTGTCGTAAAACGGAAAACCTTTGTCGGCATGTATGAACATTACAATCTGCAGTTTTTTAGAGCGTTCAGCATTCAAGTCAGTGTTGATAACAACGTTTGCAACACTGGCTGCGGGGGCGCAGAGAATGGTCACAATCACCAGCATGTTCAAACTAGCAATAAGTCGATGCCAAACGGCATGCAGATTTTTTGAGCGCATTTTGGGGCGCTTTAACAATGCCATAAAAGCAAACTTGTTTTTTTGCGTGATCGCACTCACAGAGAATATAGCCATAGAATTTGAAAAACTGACACTCTTAGATTCATCTTTGCACTGATTTACTTACGAATACAAGCAGCACCAGACTAAAGTATAGTTTTGATAGCACAGAGCTGCGAATGTGTTTGAAAATATCGAAATAAGTAAAGCAAAAAAAGTAAGCTATGCGCCCAAGCATAAATGTTAAATTATTCCGATTGCTTGTAAAATTTTTGTAACTTTTATGATAGAGGCTGTCCTCGCAGTTATTTCGCGGTAAAAGATCCTGCCTGTATTTAAGAACAAAGGAAGGCCTTAAATGAAGACATTCGCCTGCTTTTCACTTGCTGTATTGTTAACATTCATTGTATCGATCAACAGCTACGCAAATAGACCTTATCCCGTACGCCCAATCACCAACACGGTTGTTTGGTCTGCAGGGGGTGGCACAGATTCAATAAACCGCATGCTTATGGCAGAAATGTCCAAGGATTTGGGCGTAAGAATTAATGTTGTCAACAAAACAGGGGGGGTCGCGGGTTCTATTGGGATGAATGCCACTTTACGAAAACGCGCAGATGGTTATAACCTAGTTGGCATTAGTAGCTCAAACGTCGTCGCTTCGGTCAACGGTGGATGGAAACAAAAATTTGATGTTTGGACGCCATACATTATGGGTAGTTCACCTGATGTTGTATCAGTGCCTATAGACTCACCCTACAATAGTCTTCAAGAATTAATCGATGCCAGCAAAACAAAGAGCTTAAAAGCAGCAGCAGGGGGGACTGGCGGCATTCATCATATTTACTTATTAGAACTTGAAAAAGCCGCAGGTGTATCTTTCAAGTTCATCCCGTACCCTGGCTCAGCACCGTCTCAAACCGCCGCGATTACAAAGGAAGTAGATTTGGTTATTACCTCTATGGCAGAGCAAGCAGCCTTGCTACGAGGCAAAAAGTTACGTCCCTTAGCCATGTTACACCCTAAAGACTATGAGTTAGAGGATGTGGGTACAATAGTGTCAGCATTTAAAACCTTTCCGGCCTTATCCGAGCGTTTACCCCTAAGCCAAGCCCTAGGCTTTGCCATAAATAGTAAGGCGCCACAAAATGTCAAAGACAAGTTAGGGGAAGCGTTTAAAAAAGCCCTAGCCTCTGAAAAAGTGCAGCAGTGGGCCAAGCAAAATCACTATGAGCTTTCTGGCTTATATGGAGAAGCAGCAGAAGAGGAGTTTGCGCGCTTGGAGTCGATTTTTACTTGGGCTTTAGATGACTTAGGCGCAAACAAGATATCTCCCGCAAGCTTTGGTATTCCCAAACCTGAATAATAAATAGTAACCATTGACTCAAACGCAGATGAAGTATAAATCTACAAGCGATCCTGAACAATTTAAGCAGCGCCAATACGACTTTAAGTTTGTTGTCGTTCTCTTTGTCGTCTTACTGATATTGGTAAAACTGACCTTGTCATTTCCTATGACTGGCAGTTATGGCGGTGTTGAAAACCAATGGTATGTGTCTCCCGCATTATTCCCATTGATTCTGTTAACTGCTCTTTTCTTATGCTGTATCGCCTTATTAACAAACGCACTAAAATACCACGGATATCAACACTTTTTTGAGCCCTCCACTTGGTTTGGTAATAGACTGGAAGCAGGGGTCATCGATCGTTGGTTAATCATCTGCCTGCTAATTTCCTATGTTTATATCCTTATTCCCTCAGCAGACTTTTACTTAGCCACTTGCGTATTTGTCCTCACCTTAACGAGTACGTTTTACTTGAAATTACACTCAAGCCGAATAGTCGTCAGTGGCATTAATTTATTGCTGACTCTTGCCCTCATTGTGACCAAATTGGTTACTTCAGAGCAGACAGATCTGTCACTATTTGATATCAACACCGATGAAACACTTATTCGGTATTGCGATACAAGCACAGCAATAGCTTTGCTCGTATTAGTCGTTTGGCAGTGTGTTAACTATAAAAAAACAGGTAGTAAGTTATTGGTGTTTAGCCTAATTGCAGGATTAATCGTGCCATTGTTACTAGTGATTGCGTTTAGCTTTTTACTGTATGTACCCATGCCCGTTGAATATGGCAGTGTCAGCAGTTTTTTGAGTTGGCTAGTGTATGAAAAATTGGCGTGGTAGTAATGATTGAACAGTTTTCCCATTTTTTTAGTGCAATCATTGGCTTAGTGAGTACACCAAGCAATCTTGTTGTATTGTTCGTAGCGAGTTTTCTCGGCATCATTTTTGGTGCTATGCCGGGACTGACTGCAACTTTAGGTGTCGCTCTACTAACCGCTTTGACCTACAACTTGGGCGCAGACACTGCTTTGCTTGCTTTGCTGGGTTTATATGTTGGCGCCATTTACGGGGGCTCTTATCCAGCGATTTTGATCAACATCCCTGGGACTCCGGCGGCAGCAGCTACTGCTATGGATGGCTATCCACTTACCCAAAAGGGACAAGCGGGCAGAGCACTAGGACTCACGACCACGGCGTCGTTTATTGGTACCATCATCGGCTTACTTTTTCTCGTCACGCTATCACCTCTTATTGCGAGCCTAGCACTACAATTTACCTCTTGGGAGTTTTTCTTGCTTGCCTTGCTGGGCATAGTACTCAGCGGAAGTTTGACTTCACCCGATCTTGTTATTAAAGGTTGGATAGCGGGTCTATTAGGGTTACTACTCGCCACCGTAGGCCGTGACGCCCTGCAGTTTTACCCTCGCTATACCTTTGACATTCCGGAACTCGACAGTGGTTTAGAAATTGTTCCAGTACTCATTGGTGCCTTCGGTATACCGCAAGTCATTCGAGCCTTAACCGACAGAAACCAATCTCGGCCTCCTATCTTTGTTGGCAGTATCATGCCCGAACTTAAGGCAATCACGCGCAATATAAAGCACATATTTCGTTCTGCGAGTATAGGCGTTGGTGTGGGCGCTGTGCCAGGTGTAGGTGAAGACATTGCTGGCTGGGTGTCTTACAGTACTGCTAAGAAAACCAGTACGCCAGCCCAACAAGCAGAATTTGGCAAAGGTTCTGAAACAGCAATTGTGTCTTCCGAAACCGCAAACAATGCTTGTGTAGGGGGGGCACTCATTCCCTTATTGACACTAGGTATTCCTGGAAGCCCACCCGCCGCAATGTTACTAGGTGCACTGCTTTTGCACGGTATCACTCCTGGCCCAAGTATCGAAATTGATCATCCTAACTTTTTACTCGAAGTCACTGCTATTATGGTTCTCGCATCTTTTGCGATGTGGGCAAACGGTCTGTTACTCGCCAAACAAGTACTCAAAGTACTGCAGCTACCGACTGCGCTATTTATCCCCGTTGTTGCAGTGTTGTGTATTCTGGGTGCTTACGCGCTAAATTTAAATATATTCAGCCTCTACCTAATGATCCCTATCGGTATCATTGCTTTTATTCTTGGGGAAATGAAAGTCCCGATTTCACCCATGGTTATTGGATTAGTGCTGGGTGGGATGGCTGACGAAAGCCTTAGACGTGCATTGCTACTCAGCGAAGGTAGCTTTTTACCGATGTTTGAGCGTCCCGTTGCACTATTACTCGTTATCGTTATGACGGTGTTTGTTTTGATGCAATTTTCATGGTTTAAACGCCTGTTACCCTTTGGCAACAAGAGTAAAGATTGATAAGGATTGTGGTAGCGAGTCTGTGATGTCTGATACTGTGGGGGAGAGGGAAGTGCTGCAATGATAAAGACGCCATGAACCCATCCATGGGGGCTCCAAAAAGGCATCCATGCCTTTGAGGCTTTATCATTGCAGCACTTCCCTCTCCCCCACAGTATCAGACATCACAGACTCTTAAATACAGCCCCACTAACGATTAAAAAATGTATCGAATGCCTACATTCGCACGCCAGACCGAACCTGATGACAAACGTTCTTCTTGAACCAGAGGCGTAGAGCCGTCGTCAATATCGGTAATTACATATTGATTGGTTTCTGGATCGATAAGCGCGTCAAACAAGTTTTCTCTGATTGAATAGCGGCGAATATCACCCCAATCATCGTTCAACAAATTCAAGAAGTTTCTCACTCCTCCATCGATAATAAGTTTACCTTCTAATGGAGTGGGAATTTCAAGTTGAAAATTCACATCCAGAATATAACTATCTTCTGATCGTATCGAGTTGCGCGGTAATAAACCACCTTGGTACTTTTGCAAGCCAAATGCGCTAATGATTTCGGCAAGCTCTTCATAGCTAGTGTCATTTTCAAAGCGGACTAAGGGATCATTCGGCCCTGTTGGTAAATAGGGAATCAAGCGTCCTTGCGCTCTATCTGATAAACCGGGTTGTATAGTCTGATAGCCAAACGTTGAACGATTGACATCGTCATAGACAAAACTCGTAGCGCGCCCAGAACGATAGTTACCCACGGCACTAATGCGAAGCTTGAGGTCATTTGCAAAGGTTTTATCCCAATTAAATGAATGCACAAAATTGTGCGGGATCGCCTGAATAGAAAACGCGGGAGTCGGGTTTAAAATATCGTCATATGCGCCTGTTTCAAATACATCATCTAAGTCATCCGTATCGTTGGCGGGAGACACATCAATAGAATCAATATATGCATAGCCAACGGTCATACCAAACTCGCCGTACTGACCCCAGTTCCAACGTTTTGCAATGTCGATAGACGCGGCCGTCGATCGCCCAACAGAGGTATTGGTTACTTGAATATCTTGCGGCGCAAATCGGCCATCTGAACGATTTGTCGGTCTGGTTTGGCGAGTATCACTTGGTGTTTCTTCGACGCCATACCGAGGTATGTTGGTTCCCGGCAATGTGCCAATTTGTTGCAATCGCAAGTCTTGGAACTGAAGCGCATCGACAATATCAGAGTGTATGACTTCTACTGTAGCACGCCACCCATCGCCCAGACCCGGCACACTAAAATACTGATCAAGCGCAAGCTGATAACGCATATTTTTTGGAATTTCAAAGTTTGGATCTAGCAAGGATACACTGCTGTCCAATCCTTCTCTTAAGCGTGACTGTTCTTCGCCCAAGCCCTGAATTATTTCATCAGGTAAGGTTGTGAAGTTGTTTATGGCACCAAGTTCAGCGAGCGCGTCGCCATCCAAGCCAGAACTGAAAAGCGAGATTCCAGTGCGCGTATAACTTTCTGAGACCCAAGCCAATGGTGTACCACCTGCAAACATGCCTGCCCCGCCACGAATGGTCGTGTTTTCAGATACCTCATAATTAAAGCCAAACCGCGGCAAAAGAACGTCGAGACCATCAAGTGTCGATTGATTGGTAAAGCCGTAACGAGCCTGAAAAAACGGATTTAAATCTGGTTTGTCGTCGCTGACAAACGTTTCATACCGCAGGCCAATCAAGAGAGATAAGTCATCTCGAATATCCCATTCATTCTGCAAATACACACTGTGCTGCTCCAGTGAGAAATCTGCCGCGGCATCTAATGGATTCCCGCTCACCGCCCCTTGCACATCAATACTTTCAACTAAGCCATTGGCAAAAAGATCGATCACAGAGATGCTATCATCTTCGGGTGTATCAGGATCATCGTCGATGCCACTAAACTGAAATACACCATTACCAGAGGGTACATTCAAGTCAAAAATATCGCGGTTGTCATACTCATAGCCAAAAGAAATAGTATGCCTATCTAACTCGTACTCGCCCCTGATTTTCATTTGAAAGCGCTTTGACTCATAGCGTACATTTTGATCAAAATCATCAAGACCTAAGGATAAATCTGCACCACCTTCGCCAATATTGTTGATAGTGATTTGCCCTACATCCCCTGCACCTGCAAACAACGGCGTTAAGCCCCTTGCTTCTTCGCGGTAACTGATTCGCAGCTGTGTAGAGAGTTTGTCAGACCAATATGAAAAAACTTCACCTGACAAAGAAATAGGAATATCTGCTTCTCGTTCAACAAAGCTTGACGGACTGTCCAACCCCGGTGGATTAGTTGAGGTGATATTTTCAGAGGTAACGCGGGTCCAACTCAAGGATGCTCGGTGGTCATCATTGATATTCCAATCCAATTTAACAAAGTACTTGATTTCACCATCCTCTAGATCGCGAATGTCTTCAAAGTTACCGGGATCAAATCCATATCGATTGATGGAGATATCTCTTATTTGATTGTAAATATCGAGCGTAATGTCTTCATTAGGGTTTTCACAAGCGATCCCCGCTGGGCATGAGCCTAAGTCTTCTGACTCTGTAAATTCTTCGTAAGAGGCAAAGAAAAACAGTTTATCTTGAACAAGTGGGCCACTAAAGTTGATACCAAAAGTGTCCTCGGGCGCACGCCTGTCTATTTCTTGCGTAAAGTTAACTGAGCCATCAGCACGAAGGACGTCCTCTGTACGGTCACCTGACAAACCGCCTCCAGACCGTTTGTAGAATGCGCTGCCTCTAAACTCGTTGATCCCAGATTTGGTGGATATATTTATTTGTCCGCCCTGGAAGCCGCTGTTTTGCACATCAAAGGGCGCGGACTCAACCGAAATACTTTCGATGGCGTCAAGCGAAATAGGTGAACGTCTAGTCGACAAACTAGTAAAGTTGTCACCAAAACTGTCAACCTGACTCAAGCCATCAACCACTATATTATTGAAGCGCGTATTGAAGCCTAAAATTGACGCGCCTTGATCCCCGTCGGGCTGTCCCAAGTCAACAAAAGCTTTGGGATCTAAGCGAATGACATCTTGTAGTTTACGTTCAACACTCAAGGTTCTGGCAATAGTATCTGAGCCAAATGTGGCTGTCGAACCGAAGCGCTGTGACGCCAAACGCTCACCCGTCACACTGATTTTTTCAATATTTGAAAGAACTACATTCACATTTGCTGGATCACTAGGCGTAATATAAATCCCTGTGACTTCATGGTTAGCAATCTCTGCACCACTAAATCTTACTGTGTACGGACCACCGACTCTCAAACCGGTTAAACGAAACCTTCCTGCGTCATTAGTCAATCCACTAGATTTTGTGCCTGACTGCGTATGAATAACTTCAACGTTCACGCCAACCGCCGGTTGACCATTTGACATTTCGGCCGAGCCGCCAATCCTAGCAAAAGTCTGCTGCGCCGATACACTGGGTACTACCATAAGCGAACTCAGTACCGCACATGAAAGCCCCAAAAATGTCGTGTTTAGACCATTCGTCAACGTGAAGCGAGTTTGCCACTTTTTTATCTTCATTTTACTCACCAAATAGTTTTTAATAGAGGCTAACAGGTCATTGCAAACAAAAATAAAAGTATTACCGCCTCATCTATGAGCGAACAGATAGATTTCCTTACCACTAAAGTTTTATTTTTGGCAATTTCTCCCATTTAATTTGCATATATAAATACATTTATTTATATATGATAATAATTTTCGTCTTGTACAGCCGCAACGAAAGTGCGGGAGATTATTGGATTAAAATGAAGACTCAATGACGCTTTCATGACATTTTTGTTTATTATTTGATCGCTTTATTTTACCGTGTTGTCTCCGTTAGGTTTCAACATGAGCTTATTTAGCCGGTTCTAGTACAATAAATAATTTGTACTTTCCTGACCTTTTGTAAGAACTTTGTCACAATTTTGGTGTATGTTAAACGATGTTAACCGCAAATAAGAAGATAGTTATGCTAAGAGCAACAATCATAGTTTTTCTCGCATTTTTTTTAAATAAACCAATATGGGCAGCTGAAAACTTACAAAAGATAGTGTTTGGTTCTTGCGCAAAAGAAAGGATGGAGCAGCCTGTTTGGCAAGCGATTACGCAGGAAACCCCTGACTTATTTTTATTCATTGGTGACAACCAATATTCAGATATGCAAAACAAAAATGGCGAATTAGTAATGGCGCCCGTTACTGATATAGCTAGACTCGTCGAAGCGTATGAGATGTTGGGCAAACAACCTGGTTATCAACAATTGGTGAAAACAACACCTATCATGGCAACATGGGATGACCATGACTATGGCGCAAATGACGCAGGTAAAAATTATCCTCTAAAAGAAGCTAGCCAGCAGGCATTTTTGGATTTTTTCAAGTTCCCTAAAGATCATCCTATTCGCAAGCAGGCTGGGATCTACCATAGCAAGATATTTGGTCAAGCCGACCAACGTGTGCAAATAATCATGCTCGATACCCGATATCATCGAGATGATCTTAGTCCTTCTGCAAAAACGGGTGTCCGATATCAAGCACATACAGAAAAAGGGCTCACGATTTTGGGACAAGCACAATGGGAATGGTTGGAGCAGGAACTGCGCAAACATGCTGATATTCGTATAATAGTTTCGAGTATTCAGTTGGTTGCGTATGAACATGGTTGGGAAAGTTGGGGCTTATTTCCTCAAGAAAGACAAAAAATGTATTCACTCATCGAAAAAACGAAAGCCAAAGGCGTACTATTTTTAAGCGGTGACAGACACTTGACCGAAATTTCGCAAGACAATGGACAACTGGGAAATACAGTGCCTTATCGTATATGGGACTTCACCTCAAGTGGCATGACTGATCGGGAACGAGCGGTTAACGAGACAAACAGCTTTAGAGTCGGGCCGGTATACAGAGGCACTAATTTTGGTGTTGTTGAAATTGACTGGTCTGAAGACAAAGCGACAACACAAATACACCTTACTAGCAAAAAGCAATCAGGCGAAATCATCACTAAGCAAACCTTATTTTTGGGAGAATTACAATGATTGCCAAACTTCACTCTCAAACAAGTTTGCATCGATTTTTGTCTTCATTTGCATTAACGCTCGTCAGTGTGCTTGCGCTCGCCGCTTGCTCTGCAAAGACCGAAAATGCACATGTACAGGATGATCTTTCAGCTGAAAGCATCAATGCGGCCACTACACCCATATATCGCCAGTCTTTGGTGACACCTGCAAATTACATCTATCCAAAGCAAAATACATTTAAGGTTTTGTCATGGAATGTAGAACATTTTCTGGACGAATATGACGATCCATATATTGAAAACGATAGAGAAAATAACCCGTCTTCATCGATGCAAGGCAAACGAGAAAACCTAGCTATCGCATTAAAAGAAGAGAACGCTGACATTGTCGTTCTGCAAGAATTTGAAAGCGCCAAATTGCTGAGAGATATCGCCAATAATGAACTCACTGGTATGGGATATCAATTTTTTGCCGATGCTCCCTCTCATTCATGGTATATGAATGTTGTTATTATGAGCAAGTTTCCATTGGGCGTCATGTATAGCTACGGCAATGCCAATACACCTGTCCTAAACTATCTAAATGCTAAGGGCGAGAAAGAAACCCAAAGAAACCTTAACACAAGAGCTTGGTCGATTGATGTGTTTCCCTCTGAAAACTATTCATTTGTACTCACTGCCCTGCATTTAAAAGCTGGACGAGGTGAAAGAAACATTGGTATGCGTTTAGGGCAAATACACTTTTTAAAAACTCAATTTGAGCGCTTTCTTTTGGAAGACCCGCAACGCAATATCTTGGTAGTCGGTGATTTTAACTCATTACCTGACAGCGCCGAATTAGAAGCCTTACTCAACGGCAAAACAAAAGGAAATCGCTTTGTTGATGTGCTGGAGCCCTCGGTATTCACCCATACAGCCATAGATCCACGTCGCCGTCTTGACTATGCGATTTTTAACGAAAACATGGCCTCGGAATGGGTGCCAGACTCGGTGCAAACTAAGTATTATTTTTCACCCGAAAAACAAGATGCCACAGCCGATCATTTGCCAATCATTGCTGAGTTTTATTTGCAGGACAAATAAAACTCAGCAAAAACTTTCACGAAGATGACTTGTTGCATAGTTTATCAATGCTGTTTATGCTGCGAATAATTTCTAAGTACGGTTTTTGTATCAAACATGCCGAAAAAAAGTAATGCGTCATCTCGCACTATACTCGACAATACCGATAGAGAACTAATCGCTTTGCTCAAGCGTGATGCTCGCGCCCCCGTATCAGTGTTAGCAGAGGTACTTCAAGTCTCGCGTGCAACTGTACAAAATAGGATCAATAAACTAATTGATTCAGGCGCTTTGTTGGGCTTCACTATTAGAGTGAAAGAAGAGCTTTCGCCAAACACTATTCGGGCAATCATGCTGGTAGAAGTCGCCGGTAAATCAACATCTCAAGTCATACAGCGTCTTCGCCGTATTCCCGAATTAGATAAAATACATACCACAAACGGAAATTGGGATTTGGTAATCGAATTAAGCGCCACCGATCTACAAGCTTTTGATCGCGTATTGCGGGATGTGCGAGAAACGGATGCCATCTTAAATAGCGAAACGAGTATTTTACTAAGCAGTGTGTAAACTTATTCAACGCCGATCATTGTCACCCAAATTGACATAATGTCACTCACGCTTCGCATTCTGCTCAGTCACTGACAATTTTGTAAGCAGCTTGCACATAGCGTCTAAATAACAAAATTCTTATTCTATGCGCCTCTTTTTAACGGCAAATAGGTAAGAGTCAGTATGAGCGAGTCAGTCTTAAATGCTCAAGCACCGTCTTCTGTCATTATGGTTAGACCGCATCGTTTTAGCCCGAATACACAGACTTCCGCAGACAATAGCTTTCAACGTTTACCCAAAGCAAGTGAACGCAAAAATTTGGCAGTCGACGCTTACCGAGAATCCTCCTTAGCGGAAAAAGCACTCCGTGCTCACGGTATTCAGGTTCATATGTTTGAGGACACGACTACAGAAACGCCCGACTCCGTGTTTCCAAACAACTGGTTTTCAACACATCACAATGGGCAAGTAGCCATTTATCCAATGTATGCTGAAAATCGCCGAAAAGAAAGGCGTACAGACATTATCGACCTTCTCAAACAGCAGTACCACGTATGCCAAATCGTTGACTACTCGGCTTGCGAAAATGATGGTTTGTTTTTAGAAGGCACTGGTGCAATGGTGATTGACCATATCACCCAAACAGTCTTTGTTATTGAGTCTAAGCGAGCCAATAAAGCCCTTGTCGATATGTTTTGCAATCAGTTTAATTACCAATCAGTGATGTTTGAAGCGCTCGATCAACGAGGAAAACCGATCTATCACACCAATGTATTTATGGGTATCGCGACAGAGTTTGCTGTTTTGGCACCTGACATGATTGTAGACAGATACCAGCGAGATAGCGTGATTGAACGCTTGAGTGCTTCGGGTCGCAAAATAGTCGCCCTCTCACCTCAACAAGTGAATGCCTTTGCTGGAAACTGTATCGAACTCAATGGAACAAAGGGGCGCTTACTCGCATTGTCGCAAACAGCTTTCGAAACACTCACGCCTAGTCAAGTATCGACTATCGAAGAAAGTGCCACGCTACTACCTATTGATGTGTCAACGTTAGAACTAGCCGGCGGCTCCATTCGATGCATGATTGCAGGTATCCATTTAAGACCCAGAGCCATTCACAACTAGCCCGTGACTTTTGCTTACGAACCGTATAGGACAAATTAATATGATTATTGTAAGACCTGTTAAACAAAAAGACTTAGATGCCCTTATGGATTTAGCACGCGCAGCCTACCCCGGTATGACAACACTGCCACCAGATGAGAGCAAACTAGCAAAAAAGATTGAGCATTCTTTGCAAAGCGTCGCATGCAAAACCGAGGAAGCCGGCAACCAAACCTATTTGTTAGTCATGGAAGATACTTCAACCAACACGCTAGTGGGTACAGCGGGCATCATCGCTAAGCTAGGAGAAGACGATCAATTCTACTCCTACAAATTAAACAAAATTACGCAACACAATAGACAAACCAATAAGAAGATTTCAGTCGAAACCTTGCACTTAACCAATCATTTTGAGGGTTTTTCTGAAGTTGCCACCCTATACCTTGCTGATAAATATAGAAAAAATGGCAACGGAAAGTTGTTGGCACGTAGCCGTTATTTGTTTATGGCTGAATTCCGCGAACGCTTCCCTAAACAGGTCATGGCGGATCTGAGAGGTTATTTTGATGAAAATGGACGTTCTCCATTTTGGGAAGCATTGGGGCGACACTTTTTTGATATGGACTATACCGAAGCCGACCTGCATGGCGCTCTCAATGGCAACCAATTTATCGCGGATCTCATGCCTAAACACCCCATCTATGTGAACTTGCTAACAGAAGAAGCAAGAGCCGTCATTGGTCGCCCAAATGATCAGGGTAAAGCAGCCTTAGCAATGCTAGAAAAAGAAGGGTTTCGCTGGAATGGCCAAATCGACATATTTGATGGAGCGCCTAGTGTAGATACATATATCGATGACTTAGCCAGCGTGCAGAATAGCCAAACAGCGAAACTATCAGGTGAGTTAAACAATGCGACAGAACAAAGTTACATTATCTGCACAGGTGATGTTCAAAACTTTAGGGTATGCATATCGCCACTATCAGCGAATGATGCAAACAATGCTAGTGAGGTGTCATTACCTCAGGAAACCATCGACGCTTTGGCATTAAACCCCGGCCAAAAGATCCGCTACGTAGCACTGTAAGCTCATCAGTCGCCTCGCCTCGAGCAATTGACTCTTGCTAAGCCTAAGCGATAAGCTTAGTGCCTTGGCTCAGGGTGAAGTAAACAATTCATGTCGAATAGACTCGAAAAGCTCTTGTTAGAGTGGCAACAAAATAAGGACGATCTACATTGGGTGCTGGCAACCATCATCCAAACAGAAGGATCATCATATAGAAAGAGCGGTGCGATGATGATGATCAATAGCCTAGGCCGTTATATTGGCATGCTAAGTGGCGGCTGCTTAGAATCAGATATCATGCGTCAATCACGACGGTGTTGGGATACCGGTGAAAACCGCATTGTCGAATATGACATGCGCGAGGAAGAAGACTTGGCATGGAAGCTTGGGATTGGTTGTGGTGGCATGGTAAAAATACTTCTTCAACCGGTGTCACTCGCCAATGACTACTTAATGCTTCCGGAATTGCTCAAGCTTATTTCACAACAAAAAACCTGTATTTATCGACAACACTTAGACAGCCAAATTCCCGCGAATAAAATTGTCGAACAGACAAACGATAAAGTGCATGACATCGCTAAAACAGCATCACCGCGCTATATCGATCATATTATCAGCCCCCCTCCACATTTATTAGTTATGGGGGCGGGTTTAGATGTCATCCCATTAATTTCATTTGCAAACATACTTGGTTGGCGTATCACGCTTAGTGATCCTCGTCAGCATTATGGTCGAGAACATGGTTTTAAGACCGTCAGTAGTCGAATGCACGACACATACTCATCAGAGCACTACAAACTGATCCTAAGCAATGTTGATGCAATTATAATAATGCATCACAGTTTAAAGCTCGATGCACAAGCGCTAAAACTTGCGCAAACAAGCTCAGCAAAATATGTCGGCTTATTAGGCCCACAACATAGGACTGATCGCGTGCTACAACAAGTTGACATGACAACTAAAGATTTGTCTCTACCCTTGGCAAACCCAGCTGGAATAAGGCTTGGAGGGGAGTTGCCTGAGTCTATCGCACTGTCTATCATTAGCCAAATCCATAAAGTACTCGAAGGGGCTGATGGAAAAGACATCAGTTTCTATCAACAATGAAATTGCACGTCATTATACTTGCAGCCGGACGAGCCAGTCGATTCGGTAGCCCTAAACAGCTAGCAAGTATTGGCAATAAAAGCCTCATAAACCACTGTATCGATGCTTATCTGGCGATTCAACCGCAAACACTCACCGTGGTAACCGGTTGCAATAGTGACGAGATAACACACCAATTACCCCCACAAGCCAGAGCCTTGTACTGCCCGTCATGGGAAGAAGGCATGGGAACGAGCCTCTCGTTTGCGATTAATAATTTGCCAAAACCCCCTGGCCATGTATTAATTGGTTTAGGCGATCAAATTGCTATCACGCAAGACGACTTGTCTGGGTTGATAAATTTGTCAATGCAGCACCCAGAACATATTATTTCTGCTAGATACAAGGGAACACTGGGTGTGCCTGCTCTATTTCCTGAAAAATGCATAGAACAACTCAGTGAATTATCAGGCGACACAGGGGCAAAACACCTAATAAATAGCAATCAATATCCAGTAATAGGGCTAAGCATGCCGAATGGAGCTTTTGATATCGATAGTCAAGATGACTTAGCAAACTGGCACCGTCGGTGTACACAGGAGACGACAGTAGATGATTAAGTTTGAGTTAAACAATAAACCAGTAGAAATAGACGCCCAAGGTGATATGCCATTGTTGTGGGCACTCAGAGACTTATTGAACATGACCGGCACCAAATTTGGCTGCGGCATAGCTCAATGTGGTGCCTGTACCGTCCACATGGATGGGCAACCCATTCGCTCATGTGTTATGCCATTGTCAGCCATCGCCGGAAAAAAAATCACCACTATAGAAGGGCTATCTGCTGCCGCAGATCACCCTATACAAAAAGCGTGGTATGAACACGGTGTGCCTCAATGCGGCTATTGCCAATCAGGACAGATGATGAGCGCAGCGGCCTTACTGGCTAACAACACAAATCCTACTGACGAAGATATTGACGTAGCCATGCAAGGCAATATTTGTCGATGCGGCACATACCCAAGAATTAAAGCTGCCATAAAAACCGCCGCAAAACAGTACTCACATCAGTCTGATTCGGCTACATCAGAACCAGATTGGTCACTCGTAAAAAATGTGGGAGAAAAGGCATGAGTCAAGCAACAGTAAAAGTATCCAGACGCGCATTTCTTAAGTATTCAGGTATAACTACTGCGGGTTTAATTTTAGGTGCAGCGGTGCCGGTTTCCGCTCGTATTATGGCGGGTGCAAACCCTGCCACTACGGAACATGAGCTTAATCTATTTGTCAGTATAAGTCCGGACAATACCGTCCATATCATTTGTCATCGCAGCGAGATGGGACAAGGCATCCGAACCGGTATTCCGCAAATAGTGGCCGACGAATTGGGAGCCGACTGGAAGCAAGTTAAGGTTGTACAGGGTTTAGCCAACAAAGCATATGGCAGCCAAAACACCGATGGCTCTCGATCTATTCGAAACTTTTTCACCACCATGCGAGAAATGGGTGCGACGGCGCGTATGATGCTCGAACAGGCCGCAGCAGACGTATGGACTGTCGACACCAAGCAAGTCTATACAAAAGAAAACTACGTATATTTAAAAGGACAAGATAAAAAACTAAGTTTTGGAGAACTAGCCGAGCTCGCGGCTAAAGTCACGCCACCAGCTAAAGACACTCTCGTATTCAAATCTCGCAAAGATTTTACACTTATCGGTAAATCAGTCCCCAATGTCGATCTGCCGGATGTACTAGCAGGTAGTACTGTTTTTGGTCAAGATATCAAACTCGATGGTATGTTGTACGCCAGCATAGAGCGTTCACCTGTGGTAGGTGCAAAAGTTAAGCAATTTAACAAAACTGCGGCCTTGAACACTCCCGGCGTCAAACAGGTGGTGACAATGCCTGAGCAGCCTCTGCCGGTGGTGTTTCATCCCCTAAATGGGGTAGCCGTATTAGCTGACAACACTTGGTCAGCATTGCAAGGCAGAAAACAGCTAAATATTGAATGGGAGCTGGGAGACAACCAGTCTCACAACTCGGTTAAGTACCTCAAATCTTTAGTAGATAAAAATCAAAACAAGGGTAACGTTATTCGTCAAACCGGCGATGCTTATGCGAAGCTTGCTGATGCATCTACAACCATAAAGGCAGATTACACTATGCCCTATTTGGTGCATGCGCCGATGGAACCTCCAGCGGCAACTGCGGTGGTCTCAGAAGGTCAGTGTGAAATCTGGGCATGTACACAAACACCACAAAGTACGCAAGCCAATGTGGCGAACGCACTAGGCATTGAACCTGACAAGGTTAAAGTAAACGTGACCCTGCTTGGGGGCGCTTTTGGGAGAAAATCAAAACCTGACTTTTCTGTCGAAGCCGCCTTATTGGCGAAAGAATCGGGTAAGCCTGTCAAAGTAGTATGGAGCAGAGAAGACGACATCCAAAATGGCTATTACCATGCTATCAGTGCGCAACACTTTGAAGCCGGCCTCGACAAGGACGGTTCGGTGATGGCGTGGACGCAACGCACGGCTTTCCCAAGTATCGGTTGGACTTTTGACCACAAGGTCGATGCGCCGGCTGGTTTTGAGACCGACTTGGGTTTTGCCGACATGCCGCTCGACATACCACATTTAAGCTGTGAAACCCACAAAGCCACGGCGCATGTGCGTATTGGTTGGGTTCGTTCCGTGAGTAATATTCAACATGGTTTTGCATTAGGCTCCTTTGTTGACGAACTCGCGCATGCGACAAGTACACCTACTCATAAAATGTGGCATCAATTGCTTGGCAAAGACAGACTCATCGACACCGCCGAACAAGGCTACAAGTACGGTAACTATGGCAGCGCTTTAGAGGAGTACCCGATTGATACAAAAAGAATCAAAGCAGTACTTGATTTAGTGGTTGAGAAAGCTGGTGCAAACGACTCACTTCCGGCAGGTCAAGGGTGGGGGATCAGTGTGCACCGCAGTTTTGTCAGTTATGTCGCAGTAGCCACCAAAGTGTCCGTAAAGGATGGTCAAGTTAAGGTACTGGAAATGCATACGGCAATAGATGCAGGTACAGTCGTGAACCCCGACAGAGTGCACGCGCAAATGGAAGGCTCGATGATTTTCGGTCTGTCGCTCGCGCTTATGGGTGATATCAGTGTGAAAGATGGCGCAGTACAGCAATCCAACTTCCACAATCATCCCATGTTGCGAATAAATCAGTGCCCAGTTATCAAAACCTATATAGTACCCTCAACCGCGCCCGCTGGAGGAGTGGGAGAACCGGGAGTACCACCAGTAGCGGCTTCTCTGGCGAACGCCATATTCAAAGCCAGCAACAAAAGAATTCGCGATCTACCCGTATCAAAACATTTTAAAGTGTAGTTGACACATAAAAATAAAGGCGCCTATCGGGCGCCTTTATGACAGCTAATCATTAAATATTATTGTCTAAAAGAATGTCTTAAGTAGGCAACGACAACACGTGCTAAATAGACTTCCTTCGAAATAACCACAAACCACTGAGTAAAAACATGGCACTAGCTGGCGCTGACACAGGTGCTATAAAACTGTCAATCCAAGGTAGGTAAGATCTGTAAAGGTTACCCCCAAAAGTAGATCCAAATGACGAATCTGTTATCGGGCCGAAAGTGTTGTTAGCAATCAGTACCCAACGGTCGGCCAGCAAATCAAATACGAACGATGGACCACCTGAATCACCACCCCCGATAGCACCTTCAAACAGTTGCGTAAAATCTTGACCAAAAAACCTGCCACACCCAAGACCAAATGAATCACAGAAATTGTCTTGCAATATGCCAGTTTCATCAACCCCGTCAAAATCAGCACGCCATACTTCAGCTTCGTTTCCGTAGAAAAAAGAGCATCCTTCTGGCGCAGCAAACGCAGCACGCTCAGGAGTTGTGCCATCATCACAATCGAATATCTCAGGAATATTAAACCCGAAACGCTTTACAAAGAAGTTTGGAGGAACAGCAGTGCCATCTATACCGTTACCACCAGTTCCATGACCGACCATGGTAAAAAATGTACCACCATCATCTAATCGAAGTATGCTGTCATCCCCTAATGGCTCAGCACCTCGATAAAAGTCATAAATCTCTGCTTCTTCAGGAATATCTGCGGATAACTCAATAACTGCAACGTCGTCGTTGAGGCATTGAGTTCCAAAGCCTGAATTGTCATTTGCTCCACAAATTCCAAATCCTTCATAATCGGGGTGTATGGTGACACTAGAGGCATTGATTAAACTGTCATTGATATCACCAGTTAGCCAGTCACCGCCATCAGTAAACAGCACCCTGACATCATTCAGGGGATCATTGAGGTCGATAACAACGCCATTACCACTTGGATCAACACAATGTGCCGCTGTCACAATTTGCCGCTTTCCAATCGCAGAGCCTGTACAAATAAAGCCTTCCCGTTGACCATCCCCATCACTATCGTAACGGATATTAATGCTGACAACCCCCGTAAAATCACCAGGCGCTACTGGAGGAGCTTGGTCACCAGAATTCCCTCCCGCCAATATTGTTGGTTGCTGAATACTTGAATCACTGATAAGCAAACTAGCATGTGTGCCTGTGATTGCACTTGCGCACAGCACTATCCCTACTGCAGTTCTAACTGTTTTATTTATTATATTTTTCATGAGAATTATCTTATTGGTTTTTATTATGATTTTGGATATTCATCTACAATGGTGTAGTCAGTGTCTTCGCACATTTTTGTATTTCATCAAGAATGTCTGTTTTATACTCAAACACAATACCGCCCAAAACTTGCAGACATTAGAAAAATAATATAAATATCATGCAATTACTAGTTATTATTTATACTTTAATACCTGAATGACTTCATCTTTGTTGTAGGGGCAATTTTGCCAATATTTTTGATTTAGAGGCTTTTTGGTACCAGTCATTTAAAACAAGCTCCACGCTGTCAAAGGTATCTTCGCCAAAACTCACTTGGCTCAAGATATCCATTTGCTCCAACAAAGGGGAAAAATCAAGTGCAGCAGAAGTAAATCGAAATGTAGTGATGTGCGCTGTACTCAAGGCATAGCGAGCTTCTATGCTGGATTTCAGTGCAGATTTTGCAAAGGCCAAGCGTATATGCTCTCGCATTCTATCCAATGAGTCGTCTTCGGGATGTCCGCAAACCAGCAAGCCTGATGGAGCCGCAGCTATAGACTCAAAACGAATCGTAAACACACAAGAAAAATTCGTAATTACAAAGCGATAATTTGTTGTTAATAATTCGTTAATACAACTTCGTAAAGTAGCAGTACTTTGTGACGATTTTCCCTTTTAGGCCTAATATGCAAAAAAACACAACATCTCACACTCCTTCATTTAGGCTTAACTATTTGGTTTTGCTGTCTTTGTGCAGCATATGCTTTACCTCTTTTGCAGAGCAAACCGATACGAAACAAAGGTATCAATTGAACGAGCATGGTGATTTGATAAGAACCCCCGAACAAATCGCCACCCGCAAAGCAAATATGGCGGCAGCAAAGCTCTTGCCGGTAGCGCCTGTCGCCTTTCCGTCTGACAAACAGTTGATTGATTTTTTCTTACCCATCCCCCGACAAAGCAAGAATCAGCCTGGACGCTTATGGGGAAGTGATGCAGTACAGATGCGAGATCCTGCCAATGGCCTAGAGTCAAGCGCGCCAGATTATTGTTATTGGGACGGGCAAATAGTCAAAGCCGATGATGGTAAGTACCACATGTACGCTAGCCGATGGGATCAATCCTATCCGCATGGAAAAGGATGGAAAGTAGGCTCTAAAGCTATCCATGCAGTATCCGACAAAGCAATCGGACCATACAAAGACACCGGCTTGGCTTGGCCGTATTGGCAAGATGGCAAAGGCCACAATGTTATTGGACTGCGCTTAAAAGATGGTCGCTATGCCATTGTCAGTTCTGAAATAACGCCGGGAAACGTATTTGTTTCTGACAAACCGGACGGACCTTGGGACTACTTAGGTGAAATCCAAACTGCAGCGACCAAGTTAAACGACACTGAAGCAGCAACAGGTCTAGCGCGTTACCCTTGGAATGGTTTTATGTCCAACGTGATGATTAGAATTAGGCACGATGGCCGCTACATGATCACGCCTCGTTCGACGGCACCCTTGATCAGTGAATCAGGTGTCCTTGGGCCTTACACTATTGCTGGTACTCGCGCTTATGCAGAGATTGAAGGCTTTCCGCAACATTTTGTTGAAGATCCAACGCTCTGGTATTCTGGCGGGATGTACCACATGGTGGTTAATCACCACCCAACCAATCGCTCTTATCACCTTACTTCAGAAAATGGTATCGATGGCTGGAAAAACCGAGGTATCGCCTTTACTAAAGATCAAGACATATTTAAATACGATGATGGCACAGTGGTGAAATGGCGAGTTATTCAACGCCCCACCGCTTATCTCGAAAACGGTACTGTCAGCCACTTCCTGTTTTCAGTTATTGATGTAGGCAAAGGCCAAGACAGAGGCAACGATAAACATTGCAGTAAAATCGTCGTTGTGCCCTTTGATGGCAAGGCGTTTGACAAATACATGCAGTCTTTAATTGAGAAAGAAAAACAGCAAAACACCAAATCCACACTTGATTAAAATTCGTAAGTTACTATATAAAGATATATAGGGCACACACATATTTCTACTGTAGGGCAATAGAACACAGCGAATACAATCTTGCCGCTGATGTTACATATCCTCTGCATCTTACTTTGTTCCCATCTACCTCACTCAATTGCTAAAAAGGAGTACTCACGTGCTTATGCGTCAAATCGTTCGACTATCTGTTGTCAGTGTTTTTTTATTTTCCTTAGTAGGATGTGACAAACAAGAGACTAGCACGCCTCAAGCTCCTCCTGCACCGCCCGTTGATGTAAGCAAACCTATTACGCGTGTGATTACCGAGTGGGATGAGTATACAGGTAGATTTGGTGCGGTTGAAGAAGTCGAAGTCAGAGCAAGAGTAAGTGGTTACTTAGATAAAGTAAATTTCAAAGACGGCCAGCTTGTAAACAAAGGTGATGTCCTGTTTATCATTGACCAGCGGCCTTTTGAAATTGCCTTGCAGGCTGCAGATTCACGCTTTGAGTTAGCCGAAAAGGAACTAGAACGAGGCCGTGACCTACGCAAAAAAAACTCGATCTCACAAGAAGAATTAGATAACCGTGTAAGCCGATTTGAACTGGCACAAGCTGAGCTAGACAGAGCTAAACTGGATTTAGAGTTCACACAAATTAAAGCGCCAATCAGTGGTTTGGCAAGTCGTGATTTAGTAAACGTCGGCAACTTGGTGAACGGTACCGCTAGTAACGCGACTTTACTTACGACTATTGTTTCTGTTGACCCTATTCATTTTTATTTTGACGCAGGGCAACGCGAATATTTGCGCTATGTAAGGTTAAATCAAAGTAAACAACGCGAATCATCTCGCACCAGTCCCACACCGGTAGCAGTAAAACTCCAAGACGAAAACGATTATGTACACGAAGGTGTGATGGACTTTGTAGACAATCGAGTAGACACTAGCACAGGTACCATTCAAGGGCGGGCGATACTAGACAATGCTGAAGGATATTTACTTCCAGGGCTATTTGGACGCCTACGCGTGCAAGCACGAACAGATGTTGAAGCGACATTGATTCCTGACGATGTCATTGGCACCAATCAATCTTTAAAATATGTCATGGTTTTGGATGGTGACAACCGCGTCAACCCCAAACCCATCACGCTCGGAAAGCTCTACAACAAAAACCTTCGCATAGTACAAGGTTTATCACCTAACGATGTGATTGTGGTGAATGGTTTGTTACGCGCCAGACCTGGCATGATTGTGACACCGAACGAAGTAGATATTGCTGCTCAGTATCCGCATAACGAGTAGCGAGGTAAGCATGAATTTTTCTCACTTTTTTATCGATCGACCCAAGTTTGCTACCGTCTTATCGCTGATTACTCTAATTATTGGCTCTATCGCCTATTTCACCTTACCCGTGCAACAATACCCAGAAATTGCACCACCAACCGTGCAAGTCACAGCCGTTTACCCAGGTGCCAATGCTGAGATCGCCGCTAAAACCGTCGCCACGCCATTAGAGCAAGAAATAAATGGCGTCGAAAATATGTTGTATATATCATCGCAATCGACAAACGATGGCAGAGTGACTGTCACTGTCACCTTCAAATTAGGCACAGACTTGGATACCGCACAAGTACTTGTGCAAAACCGCGTCGCGGTTGCCCAGCCTCGTCTTCCTGAAGCCGTAAGAAGACTGGGCGTCACCACTAAGAAAAACTCGCCTGACATGATGTTGGTCATTAACTTATTTTCACCAAACGACACCTATGATCAGACTTTCATCGCCAATTACGCAACCTTGCAGATAAAAGACGAACTCTCCCGTATTGATGGTGTGGGTGATGTTCTGTTGTTTGGTGCAAGTCAATATTCGATGCGGATATGGTTAGATCCCAACCTTATTGCTTCGCTTGATATGACCGCGCAAGAAGTACTCACTGCACTAAGAGGACAAAATGTCCAAGTCGCCAGTGGTGTGCTCAATCAAGCACCTGTACCCAGTGGGCAAACCGCATTTGAAATTAATGTACAAACCCAAGGACGCCTCACAGAACCCGAGCAATTTGAGGATATCGTTATTAAAAATGAGGGCGGTCGCATCGTAAGGCTCCGTGATGTCGGACGGGTAGAATTAGGCGCAGAGTCATACGTCACACAAGGTTACTTGGGTAAAAGCAAAGCGGTAGCGTTACCTGTGTTCCAACGTCCAGGCTCAAATGCACTTGAAACCGCAGACCAAATACTACAAACAATGGAAAAACTAGCTCAAGACTTTCCTGAAGACTTGGAATGGACAAGCGTTTACAATCCAACCGAGTTTATCAGTCAGTCTATCGATGCGGTTGAGGTCACAATATACGAAGCCGTTGCCTTAGTGGTACTTGTTATTATTTTATTCCTACAAAACTGGCGGGCTGCACTCATTCCCATTGTCGCGATCCCCGTGTCTCTCATCGGCACATTCATGGTAATGAGTGCACTAGGTTTCTCACTAAATAACTTGAGCCTCTTTGGCTTGGTACTGGCTATTGGAATAGTAGTAGATGATGCGATTGTAGTTGTCGAAAACATGGAGCGTTTGATGTCGAAAGGCATGTCAGCACTACAAGCCGCTAGAGAAACAATGACGGAAGTCGGCGGTGCCCTTGTTGCAATGGGGCTAGTACTGGTAGCCGTATTTTTGCCCTCAGCATTTATGGGCGGCATTACCGGACAGTTTTTCAAGCAATTTGGCGTGACGATAGCCGTGGCGACAATGATCTCGGTAGCCGTATCCTTGATACTCAGTCCCGCAATGTCAGCTATTTTGTTCAAAGGCCATGCTCGAAAACACAGTAGCGAGAAAAGCCGCAACCCTATTACTATTTTCTTTGCCGGATTTAACAAAGTAATGGATGCTACATCTGCTGGATTTGGGCGCCTAATTTGTCGTTTAGTTCGGATGGTCAGCCTAGCCGTGGTGGTGTATTTGGGTTTGATGGTGCTTACTGTTAATCAATTTGTAAAAGTCCCCACTGGGTTTATTCCCGCTCAAGACCAAGGCTACTTTATAGTCGCGTTTCAGCTACCTCCTGGCGCTTCGTTGACGCGCACAGATAAGGTCACGCAAGATATTATTGATGCCGTCATACCGATTGAAGGTGTCAAAAATGCGGTCGGTTTTACCGGATTTTCAGGCGCCACATTCACTAACGCAACAAATGCAGGTGTCGTGTTCACACCATTAGACAGTTTTGCCGATAGGCAAGCCGCTGGCGTCGAATACGAAGCCTTGTTCCAACAACTACAGGGAGCCGTTTCGCAAATAAAAGAAGCCTTTATTGTTGTCATCAAACCACCGTCTGTACGTGGTATCGGCAACGGGGGCGGTTTTAAAATGATGCTTCAAGATAAAGCTGGGATAGGTTTGCCAGCACTCGAAGGCGCGATGTGGCAATTAGCCGCGGCCGCCAATCAAGCGCCAGAAACGACGCAGGTTTTCAGCTTTTTCGAAACCAGTACACCGAGCTTATTTGCTGACATTGATCGTGAACGCGTAGAGCGTTTAGGTGTCTCCGTATCGGATGTATTTAGTGCCTTAGAAATATATTTGGGCTCAGCATTTGTGAACGACTTCAATTATTTGGGTAGAACATTTAGGGTGACAGTGCAAGCTGATGCCCCCTACCGAATGACGCCAGAAGATATCGGTCGCATACGCGTAAGAAACAAAAATGGCGATATGGTGCCACTTAGCTCTGTGGCGACCTTTGAATATCAGTCAGGCCCGACACGCGTACCACGCTACAATTTGTTTCAATCTGCTGACCTAATTGGAGAAGCTGCACCGGGATATAGCTCCGGTGAAGCCCTTGGCGCAATGGAGCGTTTAGCCGAACAAATCCTCCCTGTGGGTGTCGATTACGAATGGACTGAACTTGCCTATCAACAAAAAGAAGCAGGAAACACCGGTATTATTGCCTTTGGTTTAGCTGTTATGTTTGTGTTCTTACTGCTTGTTGCGCAATATGAAAGTTGGACCCTTCCCTTGTCCGTTATCTTAATCGTACCCATGTGCTTGTTGTCAGCGATTACTGGGATCATGATTGCGGGTTTAGATAACAATATTCTCACTCAAGTTGGCTTAGTTGTGCTCGTCGGCTTAGCAAGCAAAAACGCCATACTCATAGTTGAATTTGCCAAGCAAAAAGAAGATGAAGGTATGAACATTTTCAAAGCAGCATCAGAAGCCGCCATGTTACGTTTGCGACCCATTCTTATGACGTCTTTTGCGTTTATACTTGGTGTTGTACCTCTTGTGTTGGCAACGGGAGCGGGTGCGGAAATGCGCCAATCACTCGGGGTAGCTGTATTTAGTGGCATGTTGGGTGTACTCATATTTGGTCTTATATTTACCCCTATTTTTTACGTGCTTTGCCGCCGTATGTCATTGCTGTTTGCTTCAAAAGAAGCGAGAGAAAAAGCGTTAGGCAGGCAAACACAAACTGCGGCAAGCGAGCACTAACAACTACTATATGTAAAGGGACAGCCCTGAATGTCAGGGCTTTGTAAATAAAGCGTAAAGCCGCAAAAATCAACTTTTTAATAGCGTAGTATCCTCTCTGTAGTACAAGAGAGGATAAGCTATGAAGAGATTGTATTTTGCGTTTTTAACCTTTATCTCACTAGGCATAGTCGCTTGTGGTGGCAGTGGCGGCGGCGAAAACACACCCACGAGCACCGGCTCACCAGCAGTCGAAACACCCGATACACCCGATACTGAAACACCGACAGAAAATAAGCAACCGAATATTCTACTCATCATATCTGACGATCAAGGGCTAGACGCCTCAGCTCAGTATAGTTTTAGCGACGATCTTCCACATACTCCCACTTTGAATGTACTAGCTAACAACGGACTTGTGTTTGATAACGCTTGGGCAACACCTTCATGCACAACAACAAGAGCCACAATAATCACTGGAAAATATGGGATTAATAGCGGCGTCACATACACACCGGCTGTGCTTTCTGACGAACACCAAAGTATCCAATCATATCTAGCTGAAAATCCGAATACAGAAAACTACAGCTCGGCGGTTTTTGGCAAATGGCATCTCGGTGGAGGTGGAAACAACAGTGAGCTTGCTGAACACCCTGCTACTATGGGTATCCATCACTTTGCTGGCAACCTAGGCAACATTGATGACTACTATAACTGGGAATTAACTGTAAACGGCGAGACTCAAACCAGTGACGAATATCACACCAGCAAAATTACGGACTTAGCGATAGAGTGGATAGCCGAACAAAACTCACCATGGTTCGCATGGCTTGCCTATTCCGCCCCTCATTCCCCTTTTCATTTACCACCGAGTGACTTGCATGAGCGAACTCTCAGCGGAGACAGCACGGATATAAACGACAATAGACGCGCTTATTACTTAGCCGCTATTGAAGCGATGGATACCGAGATTGGGCGGCTGCTCGATACGCTTGATGAACAAGCGAGAGAAAATACCTTAATTATTTATATCGGAGACAACGGCACACCCTCTCGCATTATCGATACCAGCAGTTTTGCCAGTGATCACGGCAAAGGCAGTCTGTACCAAGGTGGTATTGCTGTTCCATTAATCGTATCTGGCGCTGGTGTAGACAGGATAAATGAACGCGAGGATGCCTTAGTTACTGCCACTGATTTATTTGCCACGCTTGCACAAGCAGCGGGAGCAGACCGAAGTACTATTCATGACAGTCTGAGTTTTTATAATTTGCTCTCTGACAACACATCGACGACAGCCAATCAGATTTTCACAGAATTTGAGTCTGCTTCTGTAACGGGTATAGCCGTGCGAAACAGTACCCATAAGCTGATCCAGTTGAATGACGGCAGTGAAGCGTTTTATGCGCTGACTGAAAACTTTTCTGAGCAAGACAACCTTATCAACAATGCGCAATATAGCGCGCAAATTGAACAACTTAGAGAGTATGCTAGTAGCATAAACGGTAACACGCTTAACAAAGCAATAGATATCACTAACGCCATATTGACCAATGGCAGTGGAAATTGTGCCGACTACATTGCCCAATATACCTCAACGGTAAACGATGTCGGAAGAGATGCCGTATTCATGGGAGATCTAGAAATAACCCTTGATAACAACAAATGTATTTTTACGACTAATGCCATTCCTAATCACGACTTTAATGACGGCGGGAATGCCTTCCCCAATAATGTATCTGAGCAAAATGACCGCTTTGAAATCACCATTTCACCTCAAAAATCAACTACCCCGACAGCACTCAGTTTAAGCATAGACAACGCGATATTATTGAACGGTGTAAAAGTCGACTTGTTAGCCGCGGGTTGCTTTGGCGTTGGTGACGGTAAAATAGGTTGCAATGATATGAGTACACCTTGGCGATACGACCCAATGCACCCTGAAAGTGGATTTAGAGTCGACAGCCATAATGCCCATGCGCAACCAGACGGCACCTATCATTACCATGGCTCGCCTTTTGCTCTATTTGCTGATAATAGCAACGAAGTTTCCCCTGTGATTGGTTTTGCTGCTGATGGCTTTCCTATTTATGGCTCCTATATTGAAGACAATGGTCAGATCCGCAAAGTACAATCTAGCTATCGCTTAAAATCCGGCACACGACCCAACGGCGAAGGTGAACCTGGGGGAAACTACAATGGCCTGTTCAGAGACGACTACGAATACCTTGAAGGCGCAGGTGACTTGGACGCTTGTAATGGTATGACCGTAGATGGCGTATATGCTTACTACATCACCGATGATTACCCTTATGTATTAGCTTGCTTTACTGGCGAGCCTGATCTTAGTTTTTATAAGTAGCCGTTGATTGAGCTAAATAACCTGAACTAGAGTGCACATATTATGTGCACTAAGGGTTTCACAACGTTCATAGCGCCTGACAAAAGCACCAGATCCACAGAACCAAACAACAAATGACAAATGTCATGTTCAATTCATGACATTCGGCAATTACCATTCATGCAGTCTACTGGCACACTATTTCCATCTTAGAGTGAATATATTTAAAGGTGGATTCCGGTATGACAACGCAAACTCTAGAGCAACAAAGAGAAGCATTTAAGCAACGTAGATTTTTGGCGATGCCCTTAGCAGGCATGATTGTATGGGCAGCAATGGGCTCAATTGCCCCCTTTGTGGACGAATACACTAAGACAATGATGTTATATATTGGTACGGGAGGGATATTTTACATTGGTGGGGCGCTTTCCTACTTAACCGGCGAACGCCTGTTCAGCCGAAAAAAAGAAAAGAATGTATTCGACGGCTTATTTTTTAGTGGCGTGATCATGGCTCTATTGGTTTTTGCTATCAGTATTCCCGCTGCACAAGCAGATTATCAAACCCTATCACTCAGTATCGGCGTGCTATCGGGCCTAATGTGGATACCCTTCTCGTGGATTGTTCAACATTGGCTTGGCTATTTTCACGCCATTAGTAGAACCTTATCTGTCGTAACCGTATGGTATTTGTTCCCAGATCATAGAGTCGAAGCCATTTCATTCGTCATCGTTAGTATGTATGTGGTATCCATTAGTATTTTGGAATACCTGCATCATCAGAAACAATCCGTAAAAACAGCGAGTGTTTGCTGATCTATATTCTACTTGATGTGCCCGTGGTAGCATGACTCCTTGTTTTTCAATAAAAAAGCAAAATGATAACGATAAGGATCTCACAATGAATTCAGAGCTACGACTCCCACTTTTGGCAGAGGGCCGCAAAAAAAAGTGGGCGTATAGTTCCTTACTGTTTTCTTTGTTCTATTTCACACCTTTATTTTTTGGTGACACATATAGCCATAGTCAATACATTGTTGTTGCATCATGCTATGTGGCGTTTGTTGGGGTTTACTTAGCAACGGTCAACGCACCTAAAAAACGGATACCTTGGTTGTTGGGGTGCTTGTTTTTGATTAACAGCATTGCCAACCTAATTAACATAGGCGGCGGCGTTCTTTTTGGTTATATGAGTTTTATCCTCGGCTATTATTATCGCCCTCGAATAAGCGCACTAGTCACCGTATGCATTGTGCTCAGTATTATTGTATTACAACAGGTGTTGTATGTTGGTCTGTGGATGTTTGCTCTAGCCTGCGCGGTCAACTGCTTAGCACTGCTGTGTTTTGGTGTTATGGAACGACGTGAAACAACCCATCTAATCAAAGACAAGCAAGCAAAAGAAGCCTTAGGTACTCTCAGTGCGATTGCAGAGCGCGAACGCATTGGCAGGGATTTACACGATGTTGCTGGGCACGCCTTAAGCGGCATCTCACTCAAGGCACAAGTCGCAGATAAATTAATGGAAAAAGGTCAGTACGAAAAAGCGAGTGCCGAAGTAAAAGAGTTGGCCAGATTGTCACAGAGCTTGTTAAGCGAAATTCGCAAAACCGTGACGGGCATTAAACATCTATCAATGCTAGATGAAATGGAAAAGGCTTTCGCACAACTGAGAGACAAACAATTTAGTGTCGAAAAACAAATCGACACAACAATTATCCCACGTTTAACAGCATTGCAAGAGACCAACATTACACTCATTATTAAAGAGTGTGTCACCAATGTACTGAGGCACAGCAAGGGTAACAAGGTTATTGTTGCACTTTTAGATGAAGGAGAAAACGGCTCGATGATTGTTCAAGACAATGGACAAAACGTGGCGAACACGTCGACGACCAACATAGTAAAAGGTAACGGCTTAACTGGGATTGAAGAGCGCGCAGCCCTTATTAATGCAACAGTATCGATACAGAGCAATGACGGCTTGCGAATCGCATTGCGTTTCCCCCTTTCCAAAAGCGCACATATCCTTGATAAGGAAATACGATGACAGATGTGATGGTCGTAGAAGACCAAAGTTTGGTGCGCGATGCCATCGCTACCCTATTAAGTTTGGAAGACAAGATAGAGATCGTTGCTAAATGCGCAGACGGACAAGCTGCGCTTGATTGGCTAGCAAACAACCCCGCACCTGATCTGATATTAAGCGATATTGAAATGCCAAAAGTATCTGGCTTGCACTTAGCAGAAAAGCTACGCGATAACTGCAAAAGCAAGTTTGTCATTATGACAACATTTGCCAAACCAGGTTACATAAAACGCGCACTACAAGCAGGCGTAGCCGGTTTTATATTAAAAGAAGCAGACAGCGAGTACTTACTTAACAGTATTCAAAGTATTATCAATGGCAACAAAGTTATCGAACCTGAACTGGCCATGATGGCGCTAGAAGACAACAATCCATTGAGCTCAAAAGAAGCAAAAGCCCTTACCTTAGCCAGTGAAGGGCTGACTACAAAAGAGGTGGCAGCACGTCTATTTTTATCCGAAGGTACAATTCGGAACTATTTATCAGAAGCCATCACCAAACTACATGCAACAAACCGCGTTGACGCCGCGCGCATTGCCAAACAAAAAGGGTGGTTGTGATTTGTCGGGACTGGTGAATGAACTTAATGTCCGGATTCCTATTCTTCGTGACATAACGAGTGAGCAAGATCACCAGCAAGCGTTATCGCTCATGGAAGAATTAATTGAGGACTACGATACCAACCTAGTTGTCATCGAGGCGTTGAGCAACGCTATTACGCGCTACGAAGCTGAAGCAGCTTCTTTTAGCGAGTTTAATCAGCGAAGCGAAGCTGAAGATCCTGCTGTAGCCACGCTCAGAGTATTGATGGATCAATATGACTTGAACACAACCGACTTTAAAAATTGAATCGGCGGCAAAAGTATGGTGTCTCAAGTATTAAATGGCGGTAAACGCCTAACACGCGATCATATTGAACGCTTGGCAACACGCTTTGGGATAAGTCCTGCGCTGTTTTTCAAGTAAGGAACCTAAACTCTGGATAAGGAATTGATGATGAAAGTATTGATAGCGATTATTTCGTAAAATACCGTAAAGCGTTCAATTCAAAATAGAGTCTATGCTGCCAACTTTCTTTTAGATTCACCGAGTGAAGCGAAGCGCATATTAAACTCTATTTCGGTCATTATTTAACTTACAACACAAAAACTCATCAACCCCCAATCACTCAACCGTCACACTCTTTGCCAAGTTTCTGGGCTGATCGACATCCGTTCCTTTGATCAAGGCCACGTAATATGACAACAACTGCAAAGGAATGGTGTAAATAATCGGCGCAATTGACTCCATGCAATGCGGTATATTTACCACGCGCATGGTTTCGTCACTAGCGAATTCTGCTTCTTTGTCTGCAAAAACGTACATTATCCCGCCTCGGGCGCGTACTTCTTCTACGTTGGAGTGTAGCTTTTCCAATAGCTCGTTGTTGGGCGCTACCACGATCACAGGCATTTCTGCATCGATCAAGGCTAATGGGCCGTGTTTTAGTTCTCCCGATGCGTAGGCTTCTGCATGAATATAAGAGATTTCTTTGAGTTTGAGTGCGCCTTCCATTGCTATTGGATACTGATCACCACGCCCCAAAAACAAACTGTGGTACTTGTCAGAAAACTCTTCTGCCAAGTCTTCTATTTCTTTTGCAAGTTGCAGGGTTTCTTCCAGCTTAGTGGGCAAGCTCAATAGCGCGTCAATGATGTTTTGCTGGGTATCTTTTGGCATGGCTTTATGTTTGCCAATGGCGATGGCTAACATCAGCAAACAAGCTAGTTGGGTGGTAAAGGCTTTGGTCGAGGCCACACCAATTTCGGTGCCTGCTCGAGTCATAAACGACAACTCGGATTCACGCACCAGTGATGAGCCATCAACATTGCAAATCGCTAGGCTGGAGTTATAACCGATTTCTTTTGCTAACTTCAGCGCAGCTAGTGTATCAGCGGTTTCGCCCGATTGAGAAATCGTCACCAATAGGCTATTTGCGGGCACCACTGACTTGCGATATCTAAACTCAGAGGCGATTTCGACATCACAGCTCACCCCAGCATATTGTTCTAACCAATACTTGGCCGTTACGCCCGCATGGTATGATGTCCCACAAGCAATGATTTTCACATATTGCGTTTTTTCAAAAATGCTCTCAGAACCCTTACCAAATATATTTTCAGCCAGCCCGTCAGCACTAACACGATCTTTTAGGGTATTGCGGATCACGCTTGGCTGTTCGTAAATTTCTTTTAACATGTAATGGCGATAACCTGCTTTATCACCCGCATCGTGCTCAATGAGAGATTCAACTATTTCCCGCTCTACCTGATTACCTTGAGCATCAATAATTTTAACGGTGGTGCGCGTAATTTCTGCCACATCACCTTCTTCTAAAAAGATGAAACGGCGAGTGACTGGTAATAAAGCCATTTGGTCTGACGCGATAAAGTTCTCGCCGAAGCCTAGGCCGATCACAAGTGGGCTGCCTGAGCGCGCGACAACCATGGTATTTGGGTCTTCTCGATCAATAACCACGGTACCGTATGCACCGTGAAAACCTTCGACAGATTTTAGTACTGAGCTTAGTAAATCGCCTGTTTGTGCCATATGCTCGGCAATAGAATGAGCGATGGTTTCAGTGTCAGTATCAGAGGCAAAGCGATAACCTTTTTCGGCTAAGCTTTCACGTAATTTTTTGTGGTTTTCGATGATGCCATTGTGCACCACGGCAAATCGGTCTGTACTGATATGTGGATGTGCGTTAGTTTCTGTCACGCTACCGTGCGTTGCCCAGCGCGTATGAGCAATACCTGTTGAACCCAAGCCGTTCTCGTTTGTTATGGCATCACTTAGGCTTTGAACTTTGCCGACGCGTTTTATGCTATTAAGTTGTCCTTGGTGTATAAGCGCCACACCTGCTGAGTCGTAACCTCTATACTCTAGGCGTCTCAATCCTTCTAGTAATATTTGAACTACGTTGCGTTCGGCAACTGCACCTACAATTCCACACATAAAATCTTCTCTATTTTTCTAGCTTGCTTGGGCGTACCCAATCTTGAATGTTCCGTTGTTTGCTTCGCGCAACCGCTAGCTCTTTATCGGCAATGTCTTTGGTCACTGTACTGCCCGCACCCACAGTGGCATGAGCACCAATGGTGACAGGCGCGACTAAGGCCGAATTCGACCCCACAAACACACCATCTGCAATGGTCGTTTTAAACTTATTCACGCCGTCATAGTTGCAGGTAATAGTACCAGCACCAATGTTTACATTAGTGCCCACTTCGGCATCACCAACATAACTCAAATGATTGACTTTACTACCTTTGCCAATCTTGGCTTTTTTAACTTCAACAAAATTGCCAATTTTCACCCCCTCAGCAAGCTCTGCTTTAGGCCGGAGCCTTGCGTAAGGGCCAATTTGGCAATTACTCTCAAGGCTTGCATCTTCGATATGCGAGAAAGCCTCTACTTTAGTATCTGCACCAATCACGCAGTTTTTTAACACACAGCTAGGGCCGATACTGACGCGATCGCCTAAGCTAACCTCACCTTCGAATACTGCGTTTACATCAATACTGACATCTTTACCTACCTGAATGTTTCCGCGGATATCAATACGCTCAGGATCAAAGATATGTACGCCGGCCAATAACAGATCTTCGGCTTGTTTGCGTTGGTAGGCGCGTTCTAAGCTTGCCAATTGTGCGCGGTTGTTGATGCCTTCTACTTCTTTTTGCCAAGCCGGTTGTGCTGCACCAATTTTTTTACCCTCATTTGCTGCCATGGCAATAACATCAGTCAGGTAATATTCACCTTGGGCGTTATCGTTAGACAGTGCGGCTAGCCATCGTTTTAAATCTTTACCCGACATAATCATCATACCGGTATTGATTTCGGTAATCTTAAGTTGCGCCTCTGTCGCATCTTTATGCTCAACTATCGCGGTAATGTTACCTTGTTGCTGTGGATCGCGAATAATACGCCCCATACCACTGGGATCTTTCATATTTACCGTTAGTAAAGCCAAATCGTGTTGTTGTTTGGCAAGTACCAAGGCTTGCAGGGTTTGCGTACTTATAAGTGGCGCATCGCCAACGAGTATTAACGCATCGTCATCGTCACTCACGTGTGCCTGCGCTTGCATAACGGCATGCCCTGTACCCAATTGTTCCGCCTGTAAACACCAATTCAGCTCATGATGTGAAAGCCGATCTTTGAGCATCTCACCACCATGCCCATATACAAGATTGATGGCACGGTAGTCCAAGGGCTTCACTGCGTCGATGATATGTTCTACGATGGGTTTGTTTGCGAGTGGGTGCAATACTTTGGGTAAGTCAGACTTCATTCTGGTACCCTTCCCTGCCGCCAAAATGATAACGGATAACGCCATTTTCGTTCCTCAAAAACTAGTTGCGCAAGAGTGTACTTAAGCTCTTAGCTATTGTCAGCATTTTTTACAATTTATTGCAAATCGTTTGTCTTAATCGACGACATACTAGTTTGTATTAGGGTTATTCGGCTCTAGCTTCTAACTTTCGACGTTTCAACAGTTTTATGGCATTGGTAGCAAGGACTACGCCGACTAAAATTAGCGCCGTTCCGACTACTTGCTTAAATGAAAGGCTTTCATCCAAAATAACAAGGCCCCAAAAAATGCCAAACATGGGGATCAAATACCCCACTGATATTGCGCTACTCGTACCTACTTTTGCAATCAAATCAAAATACATGACGTAAGCGATGCCTGTACATACTATCGACAAAATGGCCGCAGCAAGCCACGCATTTTGAGAAGGCATTTCACTTGGTAAAAACCAAAGCGTAAAAGGCAATAACATGGCTGCCGCCATTATTTGGCTACCTGCGGCGACAGCAAATGGCTTAGCTTTTGACAAGTGCTTTTTCATATAACTTGCCGCAATGGCGTAACACAAAGCAGCTCCTAGGCCAGCGAAAACAGGTAGTAAAGATGCTGAACTTGATGTTTTTTGATCAAAGCTAATCACCACTACACCAGTAAACCCTAATATCATTCCCAATAAACCCGAGCGGCTGATGTGATCTTTGAGATACAGCCACGATACCACTACACCAAACATAGGCGCAGTGGCATTAAGAATCGCCCCCAAAGACGAATCAATGTAGCTCAAGGCGTAGTTGTATAGTGAAAAAGGAATGGCAGTATTAAGCAACCCCACAACAAAAAGGTGAGGCCAATTGCGCCGTAAATCGCGGCTTTGTTTTCTCATCCAAACGATAGGCAGTAAACACAAAGCAGCACCCACCGCGCGCACTTCAACCAGCGCAAACACACCAAATTCTGGCGCGGCAATGCGCATCAACATAAATGATGCACCCCATATTGCCCCTAGCAGTATGAGTTCTGCAAAATCAATGGCTTTCAAAATCATTCTACCCTTTTGTGACTGATGTGATAAACATACCGATGTAATAACTCAGGGCGCTTGCAGCGCAAATTCCGCGCCCTCTAACCCCAATAAGAATGATTTTCTATGCAGACCACCTGCATACCCAGTTAGTTTACCGCTGCTACCGATCACTCGATGGCAGGGGATGATAATTGAAATTGGATTTTTACCATTTGCTGCACCCACAGCTCGACAGGCACTTGGCTTATCCAATTGCGTCGCAATATCCAAATAAGATACCACTTTACCAAAAGGTACTGTCAATAGTTGTCGCCAAACATTTTGCTGAAAAACGGTGCCTTGCGGCGCCAAAGGCAGATCAAAACGCTGCAGTTTGCCAGAAAAATACGCCCCAATTTGTTCTTTTGCCATTCGGCTAATAGCATTTTCATTGACTGAGGTTTGTTCAGAATAAAAACGCACTGAATGAACAGCGTGCTCAGTGGCCAATATGCGGACAAAGCCAATATCTGTTGTTAATTCAGATACAAAATGTGTGTCATGTGTTGTCACTGCCTTGCTCATGCTCGATTCCAAATAGTAAAGGTTAAATAACTTTGCCAAGGTGCAGATCTAGGGGCGTCAAGTTGAATACCTTGAGTGCGTAAACTCTCGACTTGCTGCTTTATCACTAAGTCTGTAGCTAAATAAACGTCTGTAGAAGCATGTGTGCGCATTTTGACGTACTCGCAAGTCCATGATCCGATTCCCTTTATTTCAAGCCATTCGTCAATACTAGCGTCAGGGTTGTTATGCAACAAGCTAGCTACATCGCGCAAAGCCTGCTTTCGTCTTTCGGGCATTTTTAAAAATGGCAATGATGATTGTGAAACGTCAAGGGCAGTCGGAAAAGCGCCATCTTTTGACAAGTGTTCATGCAATCGGTTCAAGTGAGTAATGGCTGCTTTGATGCTGACTTGCTGACCCAATACCGCTCTGCAAGCCGCTTCAAAACGATTGGCAACACCGGGTATCCGCACCCCAGGCATAATGTCATTGCTCGGCAAGCCACTGTTTTTTAGTGCCTGCTCAATGACTAAAGGTGCGGCATGTAAATCAAGCATAATATGCACGGCTTGATAGATAGAAGACAAAAGGCTCAGGTGCTCTGTCGAAAACTTCAGTGTAAAACCACTGTTATCTGGTTTATGTATCAGCATGATAGGCACTGCTCGGTCATTTATACTAAGTATTTTTGCAACGCTATTGCTTGTGATTTTTTCGTTGCCTGCTATTGCCCGTAATTCTAAAAAATCCCTTAAGGCTTCCCATTCGTAAGGCGGGCGATAAGGCAAAAACATCTCGATTTGTTTACTCGCACTGTCACTAATAGATTGGCGATTAGACTGACGAATTTGCTTGGGTGTTAAATTAAATTTGCTCTTGGTATGTACCTGTAGTTGCCGTGCCCCCGAAAAGCCCACACTCTGTGCTATCTCCTCTATAGTAAATTGAGTTTGATGTAAAAGGCGTTTTGCCGACAGTAATTGGTGGTAAAGCCGGTACTGTTTTGGCGACACTTGTAAATACTCGGCAAACAACTTTGTCAGATACCTAGCTGAAATACCTAGGCGTTGAGAAATCTCCTCAATGCTTTGACATGGGTACTCAACGAGCAGACTGCAGGCTCTTTTGACCGACGTTTCTACACCCAACCAGGCAAAAGACATAGGCGCACTATCTGGGCGACACCGCAAACAAGGGCGATACCCGCGCTGAATAGCATCAACTGCCGAAAAACTATATTCTACATTTTTTTCTTGCGGCAATCGCACTCTACAAATTGGACGACAAAACACACCTGTGGATTTCACAAGTATAAAGAACAAACCATCGAATCTGGGATCTCTTGCCAGCCTTGCCCTACTGCACTGTTCGACCGTTAAATACGCGTTGTTCACTGCTTGATTGGATGACATGTCTCTTCAAAAAAATGATAATATTGCTAAACTTTATGTAGTAGTCTACGTCAAAATAAATCCGAAAAGCGTGTTTTTCGGAACTCGTTGTTGTCAAATAAGAAAAGAGTTAGCTGTTGATTCGAATATTCATCATAATCCTTAGTCTTTTGTTCCCAATTTACGCTTTTGCCGAAGCTTGGATGGATAGCTATGCAGTCAAGGTAAGGAATCAAGCCAAGAAAAATGGTATCCCCGGCTTTATCTTTGTCATCGTTGAAAAAGATAAACCCAACCGCTACTACACATTTGGCCATAGCGAGCGTGGTGGTCAACGTATTGGTAAAGATACGATGTTTAGACTCGCCTCAGTATCCAAAACCTTTACTGCGGCTTTAGTCGCTAAGCAACAACCCTCAGCGCTTGGCTGGCAAACGCCGCTTAAAAACCTCACCCCCGAATACAGCTTTGACAAACACAAAGACTCCCCTATTTTACTCCGTCATGTGATTGGGCAATCTACAGGTTTTATCCCAAATGCTTATGACAATTTAATCGAAGCCAATTACAAGCGCCCTCGTGTACTGAAAGAATTATCGGGCTTAAAACCTATCTGTAAACCTGGTCATTGCTACACCTATCAAAATGCTTTTTTTGGTGTGCTTGAAGAGCATTTTATTTCTCAAGATTCGTCTTTTGAAGCTCAGCTAGAACAACACATTTTTACGCCATTAGGCATGCAAGCAAGTGTTGGCAAGAAAAACTTGGAAGCGGCACCCAAATGGGCTAAACCTCATGCCGCAGTGGCAAAAAACAAATGGGTGAAAGTGAGAGTAAAAGATGATTATTACCGTTTTTCTCCCGCCGCGGGTATAAATGCTAGCGCTGAAGATCTAGCCACTTGGCTAAGAGCCATGTTGTTAGAAACGCCAGAGGTCGTTAGCGCAGATATGGTGCGCGACATGACGCAAGCGCGGGTAGAGACAAAGAATGAGCTTCGCCGTCGTGGTTGGCGAGGAAAGCTCAAAAGCGCACACTATGGTTTAGGCTGGCGTGTATACAATTTTAACGGCATAAAACTTAACTATCATGGGGGCTGGGTACAAGGATATCGCGCTGATGTCTCTTTTGCGCCTGAATTAGGTGTTGGTTTCGGTTTTCTAATGAACGCCGAAAGCAATTTAATAAATACCGCTACGCCTGAGTTTTGGACGAAGGTCACCGAGCGGAATAAGAGCTAAACCCTTTAAAGTTAATGCCGATAACGGAGAACAGCAGTTAAATAAGTCACTTGAGTATCGCCCCTTATATGAAGGAAAGTATTGCCCGATTAACACAAATTGAAGTGATCGATTTGCTGTACAAGCAATCATGGCGCGTGGCTATTGCTCATCCTATTTCGGGTTTAATATTGGCAACATGGCTAATGCCTGTGGCTGATAGCCATACCCTGTTCACATGGCTTAGTACCGTAGTTCTACTCTCCGTATTACGTCTGACATTGTTTTTCATCTATACAAAAAAACGCGACGCAATTCAGTCTGAACAGTTCAAGTACTGGAAGTATACTTGGATGGCTTTTTCAGTAGTAGTTGGCCTTTTGTACGCCCTCGCGTTTATTTATTTTGTCCCCATGGACAAGCCAGAATATGTCATGTCTATTGGACTGTTTGTTGTCATTTTAAGTGCAGTAGCCTGTATTGGGTTTGGTGCCAGTTATTTAAGCACCTTAAGTTTTTATGTGCCGATCACGGTTCCGAGTTCTGTTCACCTGCTTGTGAGTGGCGGGCAAGCTGGCTTGATAGCGTTCTTAAGCATTCTTTTCTTTTCGGGAATCGTGTTGAGCTTACTAAGAAATGTTAACGCCGCATTTAAAAAGTCCATTTCTTTAAATTTCCAATATGGTCACGAAATTGAAAAACGAAAAATCGTCGAACATCAATTACAAGAAATATCGCGAAGAGATGGCTTAACCGGTTTATTTAATCGGCGCTATTTTGACGAAATACTGACGACAGAAATAGGCCGCGCTTTTCGAAATCATTCGAACTTGTCGCTAATACTGCTCGATGTTGATCATTTTAAAGAGTACAACGACCATTATGGGCATGTCGCGGGTGACAATTGTCTAATTGAAATCGCGCAACACCTTTCGCATTTAGCACAAAGAAAAGGTGATTTGATTGCGCGATATGGCGGCGAAGAATTTGCGATTATTTTACCCAATATTGATGCACAAGGCGCGTTTAGCTTTGCGGAAAAATTACAGCTCTATATTCAAGAAAAGCGCATTCCGCACGTCACATCTAAACTCACTTATTTGCGTTCAATTACTATCAGCCTTGGTGTCACTACCTTGCCACCACTGAGCAAGCTTTCAGCAGAAAAGCTTATTACGCGTGCCGACAAAGCTTTGTATGAAGCCAAGCGCCAAGGCAGAAATCGCGTGAAATATTACGAATCCCTTAACTTCGACCAAGATACTGCCTGAGTTCTGCGCGCTTAGACCCAAAAGGCGCGCCTACAATCTTCATTTATTCGTACTCAGATAGGTATAACCAGACAAGCACTGCTCGTAAAAATCTGTCCATTTTACACCTTCTCTAGGTTTGATATTGCCTTCCGCAACTTGTCTATCAATGAGCTTTTTCACATCTCTTGCCATGGCATCTGGGTGATATTGCATCACAGATAGCACTTTATCTACGTTAGAGCCTTTTACCACTTCTTCAATATAAAAGTCTTCAGGATCATCATCATAACTGAATATATGCACTTCGTTTAAACGACCAAATAGGTTGTGCATGTCCCCCATCACGTCCTGATAAGCGCCGGTCAAAAACATGCCTAAATATAGTGGCTCATCTTTGGGGATATCGTACATTGGTAATACATCACTCATCTCATGATCAACGATGAACTTATCTATTTTACCGTCGCTGTCACAGGTAATATCAACCAGTGAACAGTCTTTTGTGGGGGGCTTATCCATGCCTGTCAAAGGAACAACGGGTAAGATTTGATCGATTGCCCAACTATCGACAGCCGATTGAAAAATCGAAAAATTACACAGATATTGTGAACTCAGTGAAAAGTCCAATGACTGTAATTCTGCTGGCACAAAGTCAACCAATCGATAATAAGCTTGCACTTTACGCATGATTTGCCAGTACAAGGTTTCGATTTTGCCTAATTCTTCTAAACTGATCACTCGCAACTTGAAGGCTTCAGACGCCTGTTCTTTCCATTGCGTCGCATCATTGTATACTTCTTGGTAATTTTGTTGTTGTTCAATACACTGATGTAACTCATACAAATTTTTTAGTAAAGTGTGATCGTCGTCTTTAGGTGTGGTGTCTATTTCTGCACCATCGGGCGCAATCTCGCCTACTACCTCTGTAATAACACAACTGTGGTGCGCTGTGATCGCGCGACCACTCTCGGTAACAATATTGGGGTGAGGCACGTTTTCTAAATCACACACTTCACGCAGGCCGTAAACGACATCGGCAACGTATTCATCTAGTGTGTAATTTCTTGAAGAATCATTAGTAGATTTACTACCATCGTAATCAATGCCTAGCCCGCCCCCAACATCAACATATTCCAGTGCAAACCCCATATGAATCAGTTCGGCATAAATCATGGCACTTTCGTTGACCGCATCTTTTATTGCCCGAATATCAGGAAGTTGTGAGCCGATATGAAAATGCAGTAATTTGAGTGCGTCATGCATATCGTGGCTTTCAAGATAGCGTGCGGCTTTGATTATTTCTGCGATGGTTAATCCAAACTTTGCTCGAGAACCGCTCGAACCTTGCCAGCGCCCCATACTCTTGACTTGCATTTTTGCGCGTAAACCAACGATAGGCTCAATCCCTAAGCGCTTACTCAAATCTACTAGGGAGACCAACTCACTGAATTTTTCTATGACCACCACAACTTTACGACCTAAACGACGACCTAACAGCGCCAAGCGCATAAATTCTTCGTCTTTGTAGCCATTTAAAATAGTCAAAGCTTCGGGATTGGTATTGTAAGCAAGCACTGCAAGTAATTCGGGCTTTGACCCCGCTTCAAGACCAAAATCATAGGGCGCACCTGCATCCACGATTTCTTCAACCACTTCTCGCATTTGATTGACTTTTATGGGGTAAACGCCTCGGTACACACCTTGGTAATTGGCTGAATCAATTACCTTTCGGAATGTTTCGTTAATATTAACCACCTGCGCCCGTAAGACGTCATGGAAACGAATGACAACTGGGAATTCGATCCCTTCTTGGCGAATTTCGTCAATTACAGCTTTAAAATCAATTTTCACATCTGGTGTGGATGGCTCAGGAATAACATGTATATGGCCGTTATCACCTATTTTAAAATACCCGCCCCCCCAACTCGAGACGCCATATACCCGCTCAGCTTCGCTGATTGACCATGTTTGTCCTTGTTGATTTTTGTTTTGCCCCATAACTATTCTCTGACGCTACTACCGCATATTAATTGCCGCGTATTATAGCCCGTGCTAACGTAGTTACCAGCGCAAAAAATACAATGGAAACGATGCTTGCGCATTGCGAACAATCAGCAATGAAACATTCTCTTTATAGTAGTGTGGTAATTTGAAACAAATTGCACATAATTAAGTTTGCGCGTTTTATTAACGTAGTGTAACGTTAATGTTAACAAATGATGTTTATGTAAAGTAGGTCGAATGGATAAGTACTCGCTAGATGCTAAACAGCACCCCAGCAAATTAATGGACATGGATATATTTGCCAGCAAGCATGACGATGCTGAGAAGTACCGAGTGCTCGTCATAGACGATAATGAAATGGAGTTAAAACTCTATGCCAATGGCCTAGCAAGACACTTTACTATGTCCTTCGCTCGCACAACCGAAAAAGCATGGGAACTGCTCAATCGCGCGCCCATCCCCGATGCTATTATTTTGGATATACTAATGCCTGACGAAGATGGCTTGCAATTTTGTGAGCGACTTCGCGAAAACCCATATACAAACAATATCCCCATTATTTTTATGTCGAGTTTAAGTGGTGCAAATATTAAAGCACAAGCTTTTGAGTTGGGTGGCGCCGACTTTGTCGTCAAACCACCTGTTATTGATGAACTCGTCGCGAGGATTAACCGCCATGCAGCGCAATATCGAAAGACTAAACGCCTTGAGGCCTTGATTTTTATCGACCCGCTTACGCATTTGCCCAATGCCGCTAAGTTTGAAGAAGTACTAAAGCAAGAATGGTCGAGATGCGCTCGCTATTGGCATCACCTATCTCTATTGCTAATTCATTTGGAAGACATGCAATGGCTAAAAAAAGAATACGGTAAAGACGAATATTACGCCATGACAGCGAGTATCGCTGATGCGCTTTCCGGCATTGGTGCCAGACCGGGAGATCTATTTGCCTCGTTAGACGATGACTGCTTTGGCCTGCTCTTATCAGACTGCTCAACCAGTGGGGCGCAAATCAAAGCGCAGCAAATTATCGATACCTTTAGTCAGCCAAACTTTGTGGTAAACCAAGAATTTGGCGACCACAAAATTGAATGTACTATTGCCGTCGCGGTTGCTGCACCAGCCGGTGGTGGCGTGTCGGCGCAACTTTATCAAGCTGCGGATAACGTTCTATTTAAAGCAAGAAAAGAGCGCCGTAGTGGTATTGTTCAGCTGGGTTATATCATGGGTGTCGACGACGCCAACGACAGTTAAACAGAGTCACGCTCAACCAGAGACGGTTCATATCGTTGACGAATATCATCCACGACAATGTTATACACCTCTTTTAAGATCAGTTTTGCCGCTTGATTCCCCATTTCTTTTATAGGGTACTTAATCGTGGTAAGTGTTGGGAAAGTGCACGCCGCAAAAGACACGTCATCAAAACCAATTACAGCGACGTCTTCCGAGGGATTTTTTTGATACACACGAAGCCTAGCCATGGCACCGATTGCCATTTGATCATTTCCGCACACCACTGCCGTAAACGCAATGCCAGCTGAAATAAAATGATCAATGGCTGCCGCACCGCTTTCTTGTAAATAATTACCTTCGTATATTTGGTGCTCTTCGCATACCAAGCCTTGTTCTCTTAGGGCTTGTTTAAACCCTAATAAGCGATCATTTGCGTCATTCTTAGATTTTGGCCCAGAGATGTTGACGAGTTTAGTATGCCCTTTGTTTAAGATAAATTGAGTGGCTAAATACCCCCCCTTAAGGTTGTCTAAAGATATGCATTTATCTTTAATGGCCGCGATAAATCGATTCACCACGACAATCGGCGTTTTCCCTTTACTCAATTCAATCAAATAGTCATCACTCAACTGCTCCGCGTGAATTATCAAGGCATCGCAATTCCTAGATTTAAGGAACTCGATACCTTCACGTTCATCAAAATCATTGCTGTGTCCCGCAGTAATTACGACGTGCTTGTGGTGATTTCTTAGGGTTTTCTCAATACCCGTCATCATACTGCCAAAGAAAACACCATCAAGTTCAGCTACCAGTATGCCAATACAATTTGACCGTTTTGACGCCAACGAAATAGCCACCGAATTAGGCCGATACCCCAAGGCATCCATTGCGTCGCGCACCTTTTTTTTGTTCTTATCACTGACTTTTGCAGAGCCATTCATAACGCGAGATACAGTGGCAAGTGACACTCCGGCAAGTTTCGATACTTCGTATATTGTTGGCATTTGTTAATTTGTATTTAAATTAAATTTATATTTATGTTGCATATTATCTAGAGTTTAGATAGTTTGGAAGCGCTTTCACTTTGTTTTGAGACAAAATGACGCGTAGTTAGCGATCAAACGTATGCTATGCGAACACTAAGAATTATTCAAAAATGAAAGCGCTTACAATTTTGCATTTAGTAAATTATTGACCACAACTTACTGCCTCTTACGTGGCGAGTTGGCTATGGAAATACAATGAAGTTATCCCTCAAAGAAAAAGCAGGTTATGCCTGTGGCGATATTGCCTCAAATTTTTATTGGCGCGTTTTTGACGTTTTCCTTTTTATTTTTTACACAGACGTTTTTGGTATTCCAGCAGCGGCAGTCGGCACGATGATGCTTGTTACCCGCATCATCGATGCATTTACCGATCCGATGATGGGTGCACTATCAGATAGAACAAACACTAAGTGGGGGAAATACCGGCCATACCTAATTTGGGGAATTATCCCCATTGCAGCAGCGGGGGTGCTCACTTTTACCGTTCCCGACTTGAATGATGGGGGCAAACTGATATGGGCATACTGTACTTACATATTCATGATGCTGGCCTACACCTTTATTAATGTGCCATACGGCGCTTTACTTGGTGTTATTACGCAAGATACACAGCAACGAACAACCTTGAGTAGTTTCCGATTTGTCGGTGCATTCTCAGGTGGGACGATTGTCGCTTTTATGACGCCATTTTGGGTAGAGTCTTTCGGCGGCGACAATGAAGTCTTGGGCTGGCAATTAACCATGGGGCTTTATGGCCTCATCGCCGGTGGCTTATTTTTTGTCACTTTCTTAACGTGCAAAGAACGCGTGCAAGCGCCAAAAAAACAGGCCAAACCGCAACAGGACATCCTTGACCTGTTTTCAAACAAGCCTTGGTTAATCTTGTTTTGTATAGCACTTATCATCATGTTGACTATTTCGATTCGCGGGAGTGTCGGCACTTTTTACTTTAAATATGTGCTGGAAAGAGAAGATCTTATCGGTATGTTCAGCGGTGCTTATTTGATATCTCTCGGCATCGGTGCCGCCGCCACGCCCTTGCTCACGTCATTCATAGATAAACGTCGCCTACTGATTACGCTGATGTTAGGTGTTACCTTGCTTTCAGTACTGTTCTACTTTATTCCAAGCGACAGTGTCATCTTGGCGTTCGCCATCCAAATAGGCATCGGACTTTGCTTAGGACCTAAGTCACCATTAGTTTTTTCCATGTACGCTGATACGGCTGATTATAGCGAATGGAAAAACGGGAGACGCTCTACGGCAATGGTGTTTGCAGCGGCCGCTTTTTCACAAAAACTTGGGGGCGCAATAGCGGGCGCCACGATTGGCTATGTGTTGGGCTATCTTGGCTACACCGCCAATGCTGAACAAAACGCAGGCTCAATCCACGGTATTGTATTGTTGATGACGTTAATTCCTGGCTTCTTTGCCTTTCTTTCTATAGCGTTTTTGTATTTTTACAACTTAGACGACGCAGCCCTAGCAAAGTATCAACAAGAACTTGATGAGCGTAGACGTGACCCAGAATATCAATAAAGCCGTGTTTTCCTATATTTCAAGTGACGGGGTAAATCGCAGCCAAGACGAAATACATTTACACAGCCCCTTGTCGATGCCCAATGCCACGGGTTACTTGTGGAACAAAAAAATGATGTTCCAAATGACTTGTCGCGGCTTCGCCAATGCTTTGCATATGCAACCAGAACCCGCGAAATACGCCTACGGGCAGAGTTTTGAAGCAAAGACATTTTTGCAACCTGAGCACCACTATTACGCTGGTCACCCTGGACGTTTTTTTTATATTAAACTAAACAACGGTAGTTTGTTTTCATTGCCGTACGAACCCACAAGGCAGAAACTCGATAAATTCACGTTTATACAAAAACAAGATGCCTTGCGATGGGAGGTAGAAAAAGACAACTTACGATTTCTTCTTGAGGTAAAACTCGCTGAAGATATCGCGCTAGAGGATTGGCGTCTGGAGCTTATTAACCTCGGTGACCAAGACACATACATCGATATCTACCCCTGCTTTAGCATAGGCTACGCCTCTTGGATGAATCAGTCGGCTCGCTTCATACCTCAACTAAACGGCGTAATGGCCGAATACATCACGCCCTATCAAAAGGCAGAAGACTACCCAAAAATAAAAGCCTCGATGGACAAAACGGTGCTTATTGCTGATGCACCTATTGAAAGTTACGATACTTCGACGCCGCAATTTTTGGGTGAAGGGCACATGCATTGTCCGGATGCCATCATGCAAAGTACGCTGTTTAACTCCAGCGCTCTTTATGAAACGCCGATAGCGGTTTTGCAACACAAAATCAGTGTACCAGCTTCACAAAAAGTAAAGTTATCTTGGTTGTTTGGCCCTTGTAAAAATGAGGCTCATGCAATGCAACTTAAAAACCGGCTAAGCAAACACAACACGGCTCGACCCGCTCATATCAACAGTGGCATCAGTATCGAAACGCCCGACAACACGCTCAACCAAATGGTCAACACATGGTTGCCGCGACAACTTTCATACCATATAGAAAGTGATCGCCTGACAACAGACCCGCAAACACGTAACTTTTTACAAGATCACTTGTCGAGTATTTGGCTTCACCCCAAGTTAGCAAAGAAAAATCTACTACTTGCCTTAAGCCAACAGAATAAAAATGGCGCAATGCCTGATGGTATCTTGTTGCACAAAGATGCCGAACTAAAATACATCAACCAAGTGCCCCACAGTGATCATAACGTATGGTTGTTTCCTTTTGTCGAGCTCTACTTAAATGAAACCAATGACTACTCGATTTTGGCTGAAACACTGGCTTTCTCGGATGATAAAAAACCATATAGTGTTGAGGAACATTTGGAGCGTGCCTGCGAGTACTTATGGTCACAAAGAGATCATCGAAACTTAAGCCTTATCAAGCAAGGGGATTGGTGTGATCCTATGAACATGGTGGGTATCCGTGGAAAAGGCGTCAGTTTTTGGTTAAGCCTTGCCAGTGCTTATGCGATGGGTATTTGGGCAAAGATATTAGGCACAATCCAACAGCACGAAAAAGCGCAAAAATGGCAAGATGCTCAACAAACATTGAACGACGCATGCAATGACTTAGGCTGGGATGGAAATTGGTATGCCCGAGGCATCACAGACGGCGACGAAAAATTTGGCATTGCAAAAGATAAAGAAGGGCAAATATTCTTAAATCCACAGTCTTGGGCCATACTCAGTGGTGCTGCTTCACAAGACAAAACCGAAAAAATATTGACTGCAGTCGAGGCAAAACTAAAAACACCCTATGGCTACTGTATGCTAGCCCCTGCCTATACGCAAATGGACGAGCGCATTGGACGTGTCACTCAAAAATTTCCCGGTACTGCTGAAAACGGCTCAATATACAACCATGCTGCAAGCTTTTATGCCTATGCGCTGTATACACAAGAACCCGCTAGGACATTAACAAAAAGTAAGGACATCGCCTATGAAGTACTTGCCAGCATGTTGGTCAGCGCACACGATTGCTTAAAACGCGGTCAGTTACCCAACTTCATTCCAAATTATTTTCGCGGCGCTTATCATCAACTACCCGAAGCGGCTGGACGTTCAAGTCACTTGTTCAACACTGGTACCTGTGCATGGTTTTATCGAAGTATCATTGAGGGCTTATTTGGTTTGCAACAGCATTCAGGTAAGCTGACGCTACAACCAAACTTACCTAGCACTTGGGAATCAGCCTCAATAAGCAAAAAAATCTACAATGCAAATGTACGTATTAATATTAAGCGGGGGAAACAATTTACGCTGTCCACTGATGCGAATAACTTAAATGTCAAAGGAAATGAGGTATCGGGGTTTGTTGAAAATCAAACCTACCTTATCACCTTAGTCGTGCCTCATGATTAGCTTATATACCTTATGAGAACCATATTGTGACTACATTGACCACAGTTAAAGACTCATTGATCGTCATTATGGGCGTCAGTGGCACCGGTAAGTCGTCTTTAGCGCAGCAAATCGCGACTGATTTAGAGGCAGAGTACGTGGATGCGGACGATCATCACTCTGATGAAGCCAAAGAAATGATGTCTGCCGGCATCCCCTTGAATGACGGTATTCGCGATGCTTGGATCACGCGCTTAAAAAGACATATTCTAGCTACTCTGGGCAATCACCAGTCATGTGTGCTCGCCTACTCGGGTTTAAAGACGCGTCAACGTAAACGCATTATCGATTGCAGTAAAAACACGCAGTGTTTTTTGTTAGATGTGCCCTATGCAATACTTGAGCAAAGACTCGCTTCAAGAACGCAATTTGAGGGGCATTTTTTCAACCCAGATTTGCTGCAAAGTCAATTTGATAGCTTTGAAGCCATTACGCCAGACGAAAACGTGCATAAGCTCGATGGCACACTTAAGCTTGAAACGCTTTCCCAGATTGTATTGAACAAACTGCTTAGCTAAATGTTGACTTAATAGTTAATTTTCGTGAGTATGAGCGCATAACTAAAAAGGAACATTAACATGCGTTATTTGTTAGCAATTATTCCACCTATTGCTGTGTTGTTTTGTGGTAAACCAATCCAAGCACTACTAAACCTTATTCTTACCTTGTTGTTTTACATTCCCGGTGTGATTCATGCCTTAATCGTTGTGCATGGCTATTACGCCGATCGTCGCACACAAAAAGTGGTCGATGCGATAAACAAAAATAATTAGATACAATATGTCATAGGCTTGCGGCTTGGTGCACCAACCGCAATCTGTTTTGCCGCTAATATAGCAGGTAGATACAAAGTAGAACCCAGTATCAACAAACTAATCAGCATTTGATTTAATTCGGGTGAATGAAAACTGTTTTTACTCATTGGAGCAACATGCGTTGCCGATAGCTGTACCGCTGGATATTGAACACTTTGATCAAATACCATAACAATGTTTATATAGCTCAAAATCACAACAAGCGTGGTAACAAGCAATGGTAAGCTCAGTATTAATAAGGCTTTCATTAACCTTACTCGGGCGCTAATTACTACAGCGAGCAACATTGGCATCGACATGAGTACGTTATACAAATAGACCGCATGAACCGTCTCATTTTTTAATACCACACGCCGATAAAGTTCGGTACTCACTTCACTACTGGCAGCGTAAAGCCCAGAGCGCAAAAAAAGCATATATTGACTGACTTCTTCTTTTATGCTCGTTTGCCAATTCTCATCCAACAAAGAAATGCCGAGTTGGGCTAACGAGGGTACGATTTTTACTACCCAGTCAATCAAGTAAACATGCCACAAAAACATCACCAACGAACACACCAACACAAATTTTACGAGTTGATGTAGCACAAAACGTCCATCACTGCGCTTCGTAGTTTCTTTGTAAAAAATTAGTAGTCCAATCGCTATACATACTAAAAATAATGACATGATGACGGGAAAAGCATAGACATGAAAGTCATTGAATGTAGTCGGTAGCGCATGAATCCTTATCATCAACAATACAAACAATCTGCATTGGTTAAAAATAAAAATTGCTAGTACCCCTGCTAGTATTGCGATAAACCAGCGTTTAATGCTAAAGGGCGTCAATACGACCAAACCAATATACACAGCAATAAAACTGAGCGCTAAACAGCTCGGCACGATGTTTAAACCGTACTCTACCGAATACTGGTAAACAGTAGTTTGATGTAAGCTTAGGTCTTTTGTTACAAGCTGAGCATTTTTCCACAACAACCAAGCGACAAATCGACAAAAGCTTGCAATGAAGTCCGCCATGAACGCTTGCTTAAATGTATGTAATAGTAAGGCTATAACAAGTAAAGATCGCATGTATCTGCATGCTGGAACAAAACTACCTACCGCAGTCATATTGAATTGTTGATTGACTAACAATTTTGTCGAACTATTGAACAAAACTCGCGCCTCTCAATCTTGCGAAGATCCCGTCAAATCGCTACACTTAATCAATGAATACAAGGTAAATCAATATTTTAGACGACACATAATGATTCGTTCGGAAGTCTACGTCAATACAGTGAAGTTCTTTGCGTGCATATTCGCAGTACTGAGTTTCGAGTCAATTGCTGATGTCCGCCTTTGGGTGAGTGACGCGACGACTAATGGAGCAATAGGCGCACGAGCGGGGGCAGATGCATTTTGCCAAAGCGACATAAACAGACCAAGCGTTGCAAGCTCGACAACTCGAGCATTTATTTCTATTAATTTGAGCGATCGTGTATTGGATATGCCTACATTATACTCGATCCCACAAAACGAAGTCATAAGAAGCGCCGATGGAATAACGCTGATTGCAGCTAATTTTGCCGCGTTGCTAAACACAGATACTACTCCCCTCTTAGCGCCTGTTGATACTACTGTTACAGAAGTATTTACTGGTTCGAGTTTTTTTGGTGGGCTGTTAAATTCTTGTGCTTTCTTTTCTGATGCCAGTGGCATGTTTCCCGGTACCATCGGTAACCCATCACTGACATCTCAGACCTACCTTACAATTGGCCCGAGCGATTGTATTACCCCTCGACCACTCTATTGCATCACTTACACGGCACCGTCCGCGGTGAATAGTTCGATTGATTTAATCGATTTGTATTAGAGGCTATTTATCTTTGATTATTATTCCATTCTAAGAATGGTTTGTAGTGTAGTGCCGACATGTTCAATGTAAACATAATGTTGCAATAATGTTTTAGTATTAATACCTTTGTGAGATACTCTAGTTCGACATTAGATCATGATTATCAGTAAAACGAGCAAACAAGCATGCAAGACAAATATTCTGACGATGACTCATATATCGGCCATATCGAACGGCGCGACTTTCTAAAATTACTCACCCAAATTGCAGGCACTTCAGCAGCTACTGCCGTGCTCTCTGGCTGTGCTATATCAACGGGTCTGAAATATGTTCATCAGCGGCCGACACCGCCAACAGACGGCTCCTTGCTATCCGATTACGAAGTCACGATACTAAAAGACATCTGCGATACCGTCTTACCAAAAACAGACACACCGAGTGCGTCTGAGTTAAATTGTCATGGTTTTATTGAGCATCAATTAACCCACTGTCACACCAACAAGCAACAAACTGACTGCATGGAAATCATCAATAAGATTGACTGGTACAGTCAACACATGTACGAACAAACCTTTTCCGAACTCAAGCCTCAAGAAAAAGAAGATACGCTCTTAAAAATTGAAGCAGAGCATGATTTTGTAGCAAGTGATCACAAGCAATTTAGCTTTTTAAAAGCCTTGATTGTATTTGCTTATTTTACGTCTCAAGTCGGTGCCACAAAAGCACTAAACTACCAAGGTGTGCCCGGCGGATTCAAAGGTTCCATTGCCAACACTCAAGATACGAAATCTTGGGGCTCTTTAGACTTCTACTAGCAGTGAATACAGCGATGAATAAAGATATTTATATTGATAAAAGCAGTACAAATTTTGATGCTATAGTCGTTGGCTCTGGCATAACCGGTGGTTGGGCTGCCAAGGAGTTCACTGAACGCGGTTTACGCACCCTTATTATCGAACGAGGCCCAGTGGTTACACACCGCAAAGACTATATAGGTGAGTACAAAGGCCCTTGGCAATTTGAACACAGAACCAAAGTAAATAACTTTCTGGTCGAACAACAATACCAAGTACAGGAAAAATGCTACGCTTTTAACGATGCGACCAAGCACTTTTTTGGCAATGACCGTGATTTGCCTTACTCCACACCAGAATCATCCCCCTTTTTGTGGATACGAGGCAATCAATTGGGCGGCAAGTCAATTTTGTGGCACAGACAATCATACAGGCTCAGTGATTTCGATTTTGAAGCCAATAAAAACGACGGCATAGGTATCGACTGGCCAATTCGCTACAAAGATCTCGAACAGTGGTATAGCTATGTAGAAAAGTATGTTGGTATTAGCGGAAACAAAGATAATATCGAGCAGCTTCCAGATAGTGAGTACCTACCTCCATTTGAGATGACCTCACCAGAGGAATTGATTAAACGCAAAATTGAAAGCGCTTACAACGATAGATTTTTGGTGATGGGAAGAACCGCACATTTAACCAAGCCAACGGAGTTGCACTTGCAACAAGGTCGAGTAACTTGTCAAGCTCGAAACGAATGTCAAAAAGGCTGCTCTTTTGGTGCCTACTTTTCGACCTTAAGCTCAACACTGCCGGCAGCGGCAAAAACCGGACGTCTGTCAATTGCGCCAAATAGTGTTGTGCATAGCATCATCTATGATCCCACTTCCAAAAAAGCGAGGGGCGTCAGGGTAATAGACAACAATACACTGGAAACAAGGGAATATTTTGGCAAAGTAGTGTTTATGTGTGCCTCTACGCTCGGCACGACACAAATCATGTTAAATTCAACATCGTCACACTTTCCCAATGGCATAGCCAATAGCTCTGGTGTGCTAGGGCACTATCTCATGGATCACAACTATGGAGCGGGAGCAAGAGGTTATATTGAAGGCTTTGACGATGAGTATTACTCGGGTAGGCGACCCACCGGTATGTATATGCCAAACTTTCAGTACAAACCCTCGTTGTACAAAAAACACTACTTGAGAGGTTATGCGCTGGGCACATATGTGGGTAGAGAAAACTGGCAGAATATGCGCTTTGAAGCAGGTATCGGTGCAGACTTTAAAGAAAAACTAACCAAACCCGGTAAATGGTTTTTTGGTATGTACGCTCAAGGAGAAATGCTTCCGCGCTTTGAAAACCATGTTCGACTAAATGAAAACAAGGCAGACAAATGGGGTATGCCCACACTACATATTGATTGTAAATGGTCGAAAAACGAAACTGACATGATGCATGATGCAGTCGAAACGATTGTAGAAATGATGGAAACCGCGGGTATTAAAGATATTACCAAATACGTCAATTACGATGAAAAACCACCGGGGCTCGCAATACATGAAGTCGGCACAGCACGGATGGGTGACGATCCCAAAGAATCCGTACTTAATCGCTACAATCAATGTCACGATGTATCGAACTTGTTTGTGACTGATGGTGCGAGCTATTGCTCTACAGGCACACAAAACCCGTCTTTGACCTTTATGGCGCTCACCGTCAGAGCCGTTGATTACTGCATCAAACAAATGAATTTGGGTCGGATATAACGCTTTTTTGAGTGTCGAACAAAGTGGCTATGGTAGATATAAGTAAAGATTGGGGGAGCAAAATTTGTTTTTCATGGATGAAAAACCAAAGCGTATATGGATATACTTGCAGCGTTCTTGCTCTCCCAATCTCTACTTATATCTACCATAGCCACTTTGTTTAAGCAGATTTTGCCAATATTGACTGTAGTGGACTGAGTTTAAGCGACGCAAAAAATAGCGGGCTTGCTTGCTTTACCCAAGCACAACAGTGCAAGTGCACAATGTTACTCCCCTCATCGCTTATTTCCTTTACCAACATTTGCAAACAATCATTGCTTCTTAAATTTTGTACTTGTTGATTGTCAATGCACAAATGTTGAGAAACATAAATCAAAGGGTTACCAATTAAGTCGTAGTGTTTTGCTTGAGCGCGTTCGAGCAGAGCCGAGGAGATCAAAGACATCGGATACATGTTCGGAAAACTGACTTTGTCAGCAAATTCGTCAATAAACAATGTTTGATCGGCAAAGGCACTCAACAAAAAATTCTTGGCGTTGCCTACAATCATCCATTTACGCTTTAAAAACAAATCGCCTTCAATAAAGCTTTTGTCAGTATATTGCATTAATTGACTGGGAGTTTGTTCACTTATCTCAGGAACAATAGTGGCAAAGTTACTCAGTCGATAAAAACCAATCAAGCCCGGCTTGCCATTTACTTTTAAACAGATCCGCTGCGAAACTAACTCCCCCTCTGGCTTCTCTGAAATACGTGGCGGTTTGATATCTAGACTAAGTTTATCATCAACTCTTGCAGGATTGGCAAAGTTGAACTCATAAGTGCTAAAACGAAAACTCTGCGCTGGCTTTTCATTTGATCGCTTAAGCTCGCTTTCGATGTACATACCAAGCTGAAAGCCAAGTGCTATTGGGCCATGAAAAGGATTGTTTTTTACCCAATTCCAACGATGCCGGTCGTGAAATAGATTAAAATCGTCAGTGGCATTTCTCGCCATATCAATGTGTAGCTGAGTTAAGTTTTGCATATGATCGACCGAGTTTGCTCTTTGTTTATTTGTAACGGCAACAACTGCGGTTTGTTGATACTTCTCGCAATACCTTCAGCGTAAAAATCTTAGCTTTATTCCCTTTACATGCATCTAGCCCAAATATTGCTAATAACTCGCTTTCGTTTTACTCGTATATAGACGCCAAACGAAGCCAGCGGCAAGTTGTAGGGTGTTCGTCTCTTCGAACAATGGACTATCTTCGTTGGCGGCACCATGGTGCAAGCGCAGAGAGCCACCAATAAAACCGCGCGCGTTTTTACTTATCGCAAAGGAAAGTGATACACCCAGCTCTGTACCTAGGTAGCCAGCCGTGGCATTAAATTCGGGACGCATGTCCGTAGCAAAGGCTTGATCGACTTGGTAAAAATAGTCATGCAGCTTTTCTGTCGCAAAAGTGCTCGATAAGCGCACACTCAACGCAGTATGTTCGCGCCAATAGCCTCTTTGCTGCCACTGTAACTCGGGTTCAAATACGTAGCCTTGATGCTGTATCGACGACAAATCGGTACTAAATACAGAGCGTGCCTGCAACCTAAGATTTAAACGCCCTTGTCCTCCACCTTCAAATCTGTACTTGTTAACCTGATAAACAAGTTGCGGTCCCACCTCAAATAAGAAATCAAGTTCTGGCATGCCTTCCCTTGCCGTGTTGTCTTCACTATCCGCAGAAAAAGCGCCACCGAAGGAAAAATCCAGCTCCCATTTGTCATCTTCAGCGACGACAGCTCTTACGCCATTGCCATCTCCGACTCTGAATATTTCTCCGCGATAGACAAAATAGGGAGCAGCAAGGGCGATAAAATTTCGCTCAGATGACGCCGGATAGTTTGGCACTTCCCCCACACCACCACCCAAGCCTAATTCCCATAAAGGCTGTGCTTGGTCTATGCCTTCAAACCCGGTGATGGAGCGTTCAGGTGTGGCGCGAGTCCCCGGTTCTTTAGCGTCTTGGCTTGCCGCAACTTTACCAACAACACTGTATCCTAAGCTACACCACAATGCCGCCACGAAGAGATAGGCACGATAAAAACCCATAAATTTATGCATTCACTGTCAAACCCAGTTCTATTTTAATTACGCCTATTGTTACGGCAAGCTTATCAATTTAGCTTAATCATCAAAAAAACATAAAGGACGAGACTATTCGCCCTCTTGCTCTTTAGTCTCTTTGTACTTGTCAAACCAAGCAAGAATATTCCCAATTTTTCGTGCCAAATTAGATGGTTTTGCGGCAATACCATGATAAGCACCTTGAATTCTTACCAATGCACTATCAACGCCTTCTAACCGCAAGGCACCGTAGTATTGTTCACTTTCTGACATAGGTGTTCTAACATCAAGCTCGCCGGTTAATACCATGGTTGGCGTCTTTACCTGACCAACCAAACTCAATGGTGAACGACGCCAGTACTGATCGATATCATTCCAAGGTAAGTCGGTAAACCAATACCGCGTCATAAATGTGTAGATATCCGATGTACCTATCATGCTAATCCAATTAATCACGGGTTTGGCGACAACCGCCGCTTTAAAACGATCGGTTTTTGCGATGATCCATGCTGTCAATACGCCACCGCCAGAGCCACCCGTAACAAACAACTGATTTTCATCGACATACCCCTTAGCAATTGCACCGTCTACCATATCCATTAAATCGTTGTAGTCTTGTGAGGGGTAGTTTTTGTCAATGAGGTTGGCAAACTCTTCTCCCTGCGAAGTGGAGCCACGCGGATTGCCATACAAAACAACATACCCTGCTGCGGCAAACATTTGTACTTCTGCTGAGAACTCGGGTCCGTATGCGGTATGCGGCCCACCATGAATTTCCAAAATCATGGGGTACTTTTTAGCAGGATCGAACTGAGGTGGTTTCACAATCCAAGCCATCAGCTCACGCTCATCAACACTACTTTTCAGCGTCATTAGCTCGGGTTTATAGAGGGTTTTATGGTCAAAGACGTCACTATTTAAATCGGTTAAGGGAATGGTTTTTCCGCGTTTAGTTACCCGTGCCAAATCAGCAGGACGGTCGCCCGTTGACCGGGTAATCACCACTTCGCCTTTTTTCGTAAAGGTATAGTCACCAGAGGTATACGGGCGACCGATACTTTGTCCACCTAGTGCATCACTGAGTATTGATAATTTGCCGCCAAGCGTGACGTAAGCAACGTGCTTCTTTCCCTTGTTGTCGTAACTAAAATAGAGTCCCTTACCATTTTCTGACCAATTGATGTTTGCAACCGAGCGATCCAAATCCGAAGTAAGAGACACAAGATCACTGCCATCCTTATTCATAACATAAAGTTGCGTGATCTGATTTGACTTACCATTATCGTCAAAGCCTGTAAACGCGATTTTGCTGCCATCAGGACTAAAAATAGGTGAATTTTCTGGGCCACTAAATTGCGTCAGGGGCGTAATTTCAGTGCTGTTTACATCAACGAGGTGTAAATCTGTGTTGAACACATCAAAATCGCTGTCCTTACGTAAGTTAGCAGAGACGAGCAGTTGAGAACCGTCTTTACTCCAAGTCACGGCACTGGCAAAGTCGTATTTTCCAAACGTAAGCTGACGTGGTGTGCCACCAATTGCAGGCACAATATATACATGCATGTTGCCAGGGCGTTTCATACCACTGCCGTCACGCTGAAATAGAGTTTGATCTATGTAGTGTGCTTCTTCAGCCCATTTTGCTTCTTTTGGTTTAAAGTCTAGACTGAATAAAGGCTTAACTTTGTCAGGCGTAAACATCACAAAGGCTAAATGTTGTCCATCTGGCGAAAAGCGCAAACCAGATGGACTCATACTGACATCCGTGACACGCGCAGTATTGCCCGTTGCCATATCTCTCACGTATATTTGCACTTTTCCTTCTTTACTCGACAAGTAAGCAAGCTTTCTTCCATCGTCGGAAAAGACGGGGCTGTAATGGTTTTTTGTGTCCGAAAGAACGGGAAGGTGGTTTTTACCCTCCAAGTCTACTTTCCACAAATTGATCCGCTGCGAATCTGTCATGATGTCCATCGAGCGGCGCTCATAGAGAACGTGTTTTCCATCGGGCATCATCGTGGGGTTAGCCGCATATTCAATATTAAACAAGTCTCGATACTCAAGTGCTGAGTGAGCTTGTGAGTCTGGTTCTCGCGCCTGTAAAACCGACGCAGTGGAAGTCGCTATCAGTAACACACTGACTAGCTTGTTTACCAAACTAGCCTTGCCTTTTAAAGGCCTTTGCCAGCTTTGCTGATGCTTTAAATAGTTCTTCATTTCTTGATCCTGTCGTTTATTTATTATGTCCTAGATACTTAAGCTTACGGTATCTGCCGTATAAAATTCAAGTTGCGTACGTATATTTGTACAAGTATTATAGTGAGTACTTAAATAGGAGGATGTTATGGAAACCATGAGTTATTCTGCGTTTAGAACAAACTTGGCGGCTACGTTAGATAAAGTGAACGATGATCATAAGCCGACTATCATCACTCGTCAAAATGGCCGCCCCGCTGTGGTAATGAGCTTAGAAGATTTTCATGCGTATGAGGAAACTGCTTACTTGATGGCCAGCCCTAAAAATGCTGAGAGGTTAAATCAAGCAATCAAAGAGTTAGAGGCAGGGCAAGTCATTGAGAAGAGCCTAATTGAAGAATGATCATTTCATGGGCAGAAACGGCTTGGGAAGACTATCTATATTGGCAAAAAGTGGACAGAAGGCAGCTAAAACGAATCAACATGCTAATTAAAGAAATATCTCGATTACCCTTTGAAGGTATTGGTGATCCGGAACCGTTGAAGCATCACTGGTCGGGATATTGGTCTCGTCGAATCGATAGAGAACATAGAATCGTTTATAAAGTCACTGATACTGCCATCGTCATTGCCCAATGCCGTTATCATTATTGACCTAACTGATGTTTAAACCTCAGAGAAAACAGAACCTTTTGGAATATAAGACAAGTTAACACTATACACTACCCATGCGTACATCGGCCTTCGGGGATAGGTTTGAGTTTCTAGCGGGGAAGATTAAGAACGCGTCGTTTTAGTCGCATAAACAACTCAACGAACGCGGTTACAATCACAAATTGGCCAATTAAAATCATGCCTAATTTAGGATACAAATTGACTTCTTCTGTAAATATCGGGTGCCAAAATACAGCCAACGACAGATTCCCCGGCGCCAAAAAAAACTGATAACCGGGCAATGGGCCTTGCCAATAGTCGTACAGTTGCCAACTCAGGGTGAAAACGTACAGACCTACCAGTGTGGCTGCGATACCGACTTTGACGGAAACAGGTAACTTAACGACCATGATGCCAATGCTGTAATATGCCTTGTAAATAGAAATATCCATAAACACAACAAATGGCAGAACTCACTATCCAAAAAGTCATGGAATTGTGATGAATAGCGGGATGATCGGTAAAGAAAGGAACTGTCAAACCTGCTATTCCTCGGATTAAATAGACCGCGGTGATTAGTATTAGGCACGTGCGCAACAGCGGTAGCTTGATAATAACGCCTGCACCCGACCACGCGTACAGGGCCCAACCGAACAGAATCGACGCAATAATAAGTGTTGCAATCGTCGGATAAGGGTCACCTGCAGCAGCCATTTGCGCCATTTTTTCACCGGCACCGAAAAACAAATACCATTCTGGGCCACCAAAAATACAGGCGATATGCAGTAGCGCTGCCACACTACTTAGCCAACCACCAATTATCAGTGGTGTATTCCTTGAGTCGCTTTTATCCATACTAATGCGTCCTTTCACCTGACGTTATTCATCGTTTAAACACAGTTGCCAATAGCCCACATCGAGCCACTGTCCGAACTTAAGCCCCACCTTGGAGAAATGCGCTGATTTACTCTGATACAGGATTGGTTTTGTCCAAGTGCGCCTGTATTTTTTGAATCAAAATCGTGTCTGTGATGTAGGCTATGATTCTCACGTTGTTACATTGTGGTTAATACTCTTAGCTAACCTTGTCTTTGTTCAATAACTTACACTAAAATATTTTTTATCGTGCCTGTACTATCCGCAAAATTTGAGATAGGCGCACCAAGCTGTTGAAGCATGGTATTCAGTAAGTTAGACATCGGAATAGACTCATCATACTTTCGGTGCTCTCCGTGTTTAAATCCGAAATTTTCTCCCCCCGCGAGTACCAGAGGGAAATTACGTGTATTGTGCACGGTACTGGTGCCAGAGCCATAGAGGACAAGGGTATTATCCAACAATGAACCTTCGGCAAAGGGATCATCGGTGCTTTTCATCATGTTTAAAAACTTAGCAAAACGCTCACTTAAATAGGCATCATATTGTCCCCATCGCTCATATCCTCCTTCTTCATTAAACCCATGAGACAAAGCATGATGACCCGGTAAGCCTATTGCTTTTGAGAATTTTACTGAATATCCACCTGGGCTTTCCCTTACTTTTTGATAGGAGATGACCCGTGTACTGTCCGTTAAAAACGCTGTATACATAAGCTGGTACATAGCATCGATAAATTCTGTCGGACCATCTTTGATGGGATCAGTATCGAGATTAAATGCACTCTCGTCGATTCGAGGCTTTTCTACATCTAACCAAGCTTCTGCTCGCTCAATGCGATGCTCCAATTCTCGTACTGAGCTCAAGTATTGCTCCAGGCGGTTTTTATCATCACCTGCTAGTTTATTTTCCAATACTTTTAGGTCTTGCGTCATTTTATCTAATATTGATTTATTGCGACCAAAATCCCTAAGCTGTGTGTTTTTATCTCCTTTACCGACACCAAATAACTCGTTAAACACGCCCCTAGGCTTACCTATTGAGGGGATAGGTTGGCCTGAGCGATTATACGATAACGTGGTCGGTTCTCTAAAGTCACCTATCCCTCCCTCAGAATCCATCGTAATAAAAGGATAACGAGTGTGTTGACCGACATGTTCAGCATAGACTTGATCGGCGGTAATGGCATTGCCAGCAGGTGTTTTAGGGTCGGCACCACTCAAAAAATATGCGCCAGTAGAATGCGAGTACATCGTCCGCGTGCGCGGGTGAGATAAGCCTGACATGATTGTTAAGCGTTTACGGTGAGGTTCGAGCGCAAGTGTGGATTTTGTTAAGGTATAATTGGCACCCGTCTCATGGGGAAACCAGTGCCAATCGCGATAGGCAATATGATCATCGGGTGGCAAGGATACCCCCATTCCAAAAAACACCGTGCACATGCGTCTAGGTGCTGTTTTTTGCGTTGCAACATTTGCGCTGGCGGTTCGTGGAAAAAAAGAGGGCAAGGCAGGTAACAGTAGAGACGAGCCAGCGGCTTTTAAAAATGTACGTCTATTGATATTAACTATATTTTTCATCTCACTCTCTCCGCTAAGGTACTATTCATTAGTGACTTACCCTTGCTCTCGATTAGTAAAAGCATCGCTTTGTACAATGGCTTTGGTCAGTGCGCTTAAACGATACCCCGATGCACGAAAGCTCGAGTAGATGGCTTCTGCTTCTTTTTCATCGAGTATGTCTAGCTCTCTCCCCAAGGCATAAAGCATCATATGATGAACAATGGCTTTCATTAGTTTTTCCTCTCGCTCGTCACGCAAGTACACACGAAATTCAAGTAAGCTATTGACTTCAGTACCGTCTGGTAATATTGAACTTGCATCTACAGGCACGGATTGCGCTTGTTCGGTTTCAGTGGTGTCACGCCAACGCCCCAGTGCGTCATAGTTTTCTAGCAAGACGCCCCAAGGATCGATTTTTTCATGACAGCCAGAACAAGCACTAAGCGCTCGATGTTGCTCAATTTTTTGTTTTAAACTCAAACCCGCCAACAAGGGGTTATTCGGGTCTAAATCCGGTACAGAGGGTGGTGGTGGAGGGGGTGGCTCATTAAAAACACGCTCCAATAGCCAAACGCCTCGCTTAATGGGATGAGAATCTTCACCATCAGAATTAATGGTCAACACACTGGCATGGGTCATCAAGCCAAGATTAGGTGGTATCCAATCACTATCATCTGTGTTTGGCAGTGTTACTCTATCAAATTCACCACTTTCAAAATTTTCAATACCATAGTGTCGGGCGAGCACTTTATTGAGGATCATATGGTCTGAAAAATACAATTTTCGAGCATCTTGGTTTTGATGAAAATTGTCCTGAAATCGCAATATCGATTGCTGAATCATGGATTGTCCCAATTCGTCACCGTATTCTGGAAATTTGTCTCCCGCAACGGTGATATTATCGAACTTATCCAGCTGTAACCATTGTTTGACAAAATCAGCACTCATGCGTCGAGATTTCGGATCATCTAACATTCTGTCTACTTCTGTTGACAGCACATAGGGATCATTTAATCTGCCCTCGTGCGCCAACTGTCGCAATCGTTTATCAGGCATCGAGGACCATAAAAAGTAAGAAAGCTTTGAGGCAAGCACTTGGTGACTGTAATTGTTCTTTTCTTCACTTGAAGCGCTATTCGCATGATTTTCATGATCAAGGGGATAGCTGACGTTCTGCATAGCAGGTTGCTCGTTGCCTTGTATGCTTGTTGGAAAACCGATGTACAAAAATTCGGGTGAGATAAGTGAGGCAGCAAGTGTTTCCCTTAAGGCCGTTTTAAAACTATCGCCTTGTCGACGCAGGTCTTTGTACAAGCCAAAATAATCCGCCAACTCTGTAGTGCTGACCAATCTTCTGAATGCGCGTTCTAAAAACTTTTTCAAGGATTGTTCAACTAATTTACGCTCTTCTTGTTCACTCATGCCCGCAATTGCGGGAATAACAAAAGGAGAACTCTGGTCTTCTTGCACAGGTGTAATACTGATTTCGACAGCATCCAATTTAAGAACGGGCAGTTGCGCCTCGCGCCACGCTTTTTCAGCTTGGGCTTGTGACGCTTTTGCGTTCGCAGCTTGGGTGATAAATGTTGGCACAACGTGTTGTGCCGACGCCAAATTCATATCAATCTGCCCGTAAATGGAGCCGCCTAACGCGCCTTTTTCATGCCTAGCATAGTTGGAAAACACCAATAACAACCAATTGTACTCACTGTTTTCGTCATAGAATGTAGCGCTGGCGGGTGCAACAACATCTTCCAGCCTAAATCTGAACTCACTTTGTTGCGGTGAAGACAATGGCGCCGTGATATCGTCTTCCCCGACGACTTTGACCCGTAAACTTTGCTCCTTACGCCAACCGGCTTCAACGCGTAATTTTGGTCGGCTGCCCTTACCACTGCTGTCACCTGTTGTCGCAGAGTGAACATTGACTACAACTTCTCCCACACGATGGCGAGTTTTGATTAACATAAACTGTTCATGTGCTCGTGCAAACCCTCTCCCTTCACCCAATCCTCTGACATCACCAACAGGTATTTGACCAAATGGTAAGGGTCCATAGTCACGGTATCGATACTCCGCTACCTTGTTTTGTCTTGCCATTTTAGCTTGCTCAAATGCATAAAAAGGCATGGGCGCTGGTGCGCGCTCGTAAGATAATTTGTCTCCTTCTAAGCGGCAATAGTGGTATATGTCTTCCATCTCCACCAAATAGTAATCAGTCTGCTTTGTATCGCGTTTGTCATTTGAGGCAAATTCGACATATCGAGAAACTGCCTGGCGCGCCATTTCCTGGTAAGCCTTCAAATCAGACATCGATACAAGCAAGGTATTTGCGTCGGTGTCATATCCGTGCAAAGACTTAGCGTCACTAGGCAAATGCGTCGCAAAGTCAGCATCGACGCCAAACAAATCTTGATAGGTGTAGTTTAGTTCTCGACGGCTTAATCGCCGTATTGAAGATGCTTTTCGCTCGGCGCGTTTAGCGTAAGCATGCTCGTGCAGCGCATCCCTGATCCATGTGATAGCTTGCGCACGTTTAGCATCGCTAGGTTGTTTTGCGTCGTCTGGTGGCATTCTGTGGGCACCGAGCACATCCAGTACTTTTTGCCATTCATACTGACTAGAAAACTGCATAAATGCAGGGTCAAGTGTATCCAAGCGAACATTGGCTTCTTGTTTTCCGGCACCGTGACATCGCGCACAGTATGCTTTTATAAAAGGACTAAGCTCTTGTTCGTAGCGATCCAATACAGCCGAAGAGATGGCGCTCACTTTGTCGGAATTTTGCGGATTTTGGTGTGATTCTGTCTCGTATTTGTCGGCCTTATTCGACTGTAAAACTTTTTTCAAAAACTCGGGGGCGTGTTCAGCTAAATACCCTTCTCCATGCACTAGACTGCCTCCATCATGCGCAGTCAACATCATCGCAACTACAGAGCAAGTCAATGTGAAACGGTATGCGTGTTTATAGTAACGAAACTTAGTCATGTGTTTAGCGCTGCAATAAAGCAGAAGTGTGAGGCAAGACAATACCGCGACTACTATGCCCCCTGCGCGATGGCGGCTAATCAACTCGCCCTGATGACCTTCCGTACTGGCTAACATTAGCCCGAGCATAACAGTAATCACCGCACTGAACGCACCGACAAGCAACATGGGAAAGCGTACTTTTGCAAAAAAGCGTGTTTTTATATGCAAACCAGCTATTTCACTAATCGCTGCCAGTAACAAACAAACTACAGGAAAATGTAAAGCTAAAGGATGAAAACGACCCAAAAACCGTGGCAGGCCGCCACTTGACATCCCATCAACGGGAAACAACATCGCCCATATCAAGACCAAAGCGATACCACAAAGAGAGAGGCCTCCTAAGACAAACAGTTTACGCTTTGGACTGTAGATAAGTTCGGGCAATACTTCGCTCCAACATTACTGAAAATCTGAACGAAGATAATACCGAGATTAATTGAAAACTTAAAGTAAAGCGAATGTTAATTTCACATATAAAATACGGAGACTATACTTGGACATACCCTTCTTTTATCGCAGCGGTTTTGCGACAAAAGGGGGGATGTCCAAGTATTACCGCTTTTATTGGTAAAACAACATTCACCCACTTACCGGAACGATGTACGATATTTATGTCACTTTATCACTGACTCAAATTGCGGTAATGACTCAAGCTTTGACTTGTCAAAATCCTTGGAAGAAAACAGATTAGGGTAATAAAATAGTCTAAGCGCTTGATGAAACTCACGTATTTGCGCTTCGTAAGCGAAAGCTGCAGCAGCGTCGGTATTTGCCAAACGAGTCATACCGCGTTGCAAGAGCATGGGGGGTGAAACGAATGCCGCATAGGTCGCAAAGCTTTGTTTTTTCATCGCGGCTTCTCGGTACTCTTTAGAAAGTGGGGTGGCTGTTTGATCGCCTACTTGTTGAAAGGCGTAATACCACCACCATTTAAAGCCCTTAGTTTGAATGTTTTTGTAATCTGCATATTCAGGGTGCTTTTCCAAAAAGGCTTGCATGGTGGTATCGACAGGAAGATCCCAGGCATCATTCACCGCTTCGCGTTGCACAAGCAAAATGTCTCCGCCTTCTGGTGACTTCACGCCTTTGTTGATGACTAAATCACCCAACACAGGTAAGACAAAAGCCAACAACACCCAAATGCCAATCAATCGAGAAGCGATCCTCGGTGCACTACTGGAATGCCTACCCAAGAAAACACTTAGTGCCAGCCAAAATAGTAAATACAACAGGCACATAAGACTTACCATGACTATGTCAGCTATTGCAGTGCCACTGTAAATTGCGCCTAGCAAAAAGGGCAAGAGTAAACTCACAAAGACAGAAACAAATCGCACGACAGAACGAGCACCCCATAGTGCCATCGGTGATTTTGCCGTACTCAAGACAAAGTCATAGCGTCCACTGCTGCGCTCACTGGCAAGTAAATCGTGAAACAATAAGATAATGATTAAGGGAGACAGCGCACTAATAACAAAGACAAAATCTATTTTGCCAATTTGTGCTAACTCTGGATTTTGTGCATCACTTTCATAAATTTGCCCTTCAAGCGCCAACATCCTGATACGGTGCTTCCAAGGGTAAACATCTCGTTCACCCAATGCAGCAAAAGCCAAATTGGAAGGGGTAGAATAGGTTAAATGAAAGGTGTAATAGGCCAGTGAGCCAGCATCATCATGCTTATCTTGCGCTTCTTTGCGATCGATGGCATCCGCTTGTTTTAACCGCTCTATCGTCTGACGTTGTTGATTCACTTCGGTTATGCCGGTAATCACAGAAAAAGACGAAACAAGTAGGGCGCATCCTAATAGCACAATTACATAACGCTGAGAGAGCATAAAACGCCATTCGCGTGCAAGTTGTTCAGCCACATAAGTCATGATGTACGCTCCCCGAGTACGCGAATACTTACTACTAAAACCCCCGCCCAAAGTAATAATTGCAAAAAGCCTGATGTGCTTCTTTCCAAGCGCGTAGAGGCCGTATCTGTTTCGAAAGTAAAATCACGAATGACTTGCCAGTTTTCTGCACTGACCTTGGCTTTTTCCCACGCATCTTCGCCCTTGTTACGGTTAATGTCGTCCTTGTAGCTTAGTTGTTCGACATGCACTTGATTCAACGATTGCACAAAATTAAACCGTAGGGTTTCTGCTTCTCTCATAAATCGGTGATGCGTTTCAATACTGGTGCCTGCATTTATCATCGAGAGTGCGCGAATCGCCACCATTGGTGATAACCAACCAAAATTGCGTGCGATATGGGTTTGTGACAATTCTTCTTGCATGCTTTGCTCTGCAAATCGATTGAGCACCTCTGTTAATTCAGCTTCAGAGGTGCTGGCAACAATACCTCTAAAGTTAACGGGAAGTTCCTCTACACTATCTACCTCGTATTTTTCAAGCAAAGAGGCTTTTAACTTAGCAAAAGCAGGATCGTTTGCATTGTGTCCATCACCCAATTTGCGCAGCTCTGCCAATACAGCAAAATCAGTTTCAAGCTTGCCTTGCGAGGGTGATACTGTCGATGCCGTGCTACTGGCTATCCTAGGCATTGCAATGCATAACAAAATCCAGATAAACGCCAAGGCTGTAAAGCTTTCGCTGTTCTTAGAAAACACAGCTGACACAAACAACACAATCAAGGCCCAAACTGACAAATACATAAAATACGCCAGTAAAAAACTAGCAACAATGATCGCGCTTTCTCCCTGCACCATGGCAAAAATGCCAGCTAGTGCGAGCGGTAGTAGAATTAACGCGACAACTGAAAGGAGAGCCAGTCTTTTCCCCAATAAGAGGGTGTATATCGACGTACCCTGCGAGAGAATAAACGACAATGTTTGTGACTCTTTTTCTCTACTCATCGAGCTGTACGCTATCAGTATCAGCAACAATGGCGCTAAAACTTGCACAACAAAAGCAGGAGATAAACTACCTAAACTTGTTAGCCCCGTGCCTTGTTTTTGCTCTGCAAACATCGCGCTGTTCTGGCGATGCCCTTCAAGAAAGACCGAGTTGCCAGTATATGCATCAACCCCCGGATCTAAAATACTCAGTGGCGCAGGCACTCTAAATGCGTAGTGACCATAGTGCACCATGCGGTGAGGGTGTCTATCCGGCTGATCAACAAAGGTCTCTTCTGCTGTGTTTTGTAAAGACGACCGTTCATGGCTGAGCGCATGCATATTCACTAGCGTCACAATGACTGACGAGACGGTGAGTAATAATCCAATGATGAGTACAGAAACAGCCAATTTTGAACGTTGCCAATATCGCCATTCATCCTTTGCTACCGCTGAAATCGCAGAAAGACTCACCATGCCTACCCCATTTCTCTTGCAGCAAACGCCGTATGAACTTGCTCAGTATCAATGCGTCCGCCAGCAGGCGCTTCGTATTCCCCAACAAGTTCACCGCTACGCAACAGACCAATTCGATTCGCTACCTGACAAGCACCATAGACATCGTGGGTAACCATAAGTATGGTTGCGCCGTTTGAGGCTAGCTCACTGACTAATTGATTAAATTCATCAATCGCAACGGGATCAAGGCCTGAAGTCGGCTCATCCAAAAAGAAAATAGGCGCTTCACGTAACAGGGCCAAAGCAATAGCTGTTTTTTGACGCATGCCCTTTGAATAAGTTTGCAAGGGGCGCTCCCAAGCATCATTCTGCAACGCCACCTTGTTAAACGCCTGGTCGATATCGTCGTGAGTAAACTTAATATCAGCTAAAGACAAAAAATACGCAACGTTTTCTCGCGCCGATAAGTGTGGATAAAGCGTTGCCGACTCAGGTAAATAAGCTGTTTTACCGCGCACATAATCAAGTGCAGTGCTCACTTCCCGACCGTCGATAATTGCATTACCGCTGCTTGGCTTGTTAAAACCCAAAAAGGTTTTTAGGGTCGTCGATTTACCCGCTCCATTACCGCCCAACAAGGCATAGATTTCACCAGCGGCAACACTGAAGTTAAGCTGTTTTAAAATGGTGGTATTTTTTATCTGGACACTGAGAGATTTTGCTTCAATTAAAGCTTGTTTACTATCGTTATTACTCACGCTTACTCTTGTTGTTATAACATAACATTTATCTACTTATATTATCGGATACCGAGAGAGAATACTAGGGAGTGTTTGGTTAGCTTGGTTCAGATAAAGAGCAATTATTCAAGGTAGGTGCTATCAATAGTTGATATTGCACTCTTCAGCAAGTTTTGAAAGGCGTTTATCTAGGGTCCACAGTTTTGTTTCCTTTGACAACAATGCTGATGCAAGTATAGCAATATCGACGTACCCGCATCCCTTACCGTAGAGTGTTCGCTGTTCTATGAAGGTCAAAATTTCTTGCATGGTTGCAATAGTTGCAGTCCTTAACAGAGATAAGTCTCTCAATGTCTTATCTCGTGGTTGTGGGGGAGTTCCGCAGGCCAGCTCTGCAATTATCAATGGGTGACAGCAAACATCATCTGATTTTAATAAATCTATCAAAGCATCATTGGCATATTTGAAATGAGCTACCCAAACTGAAGTATCTACCAAAACCACGATTTAACCTAAGCGTCTCGGTATATCTTCCATTTCTGGATTTTCTCCACCCAATGTCGCAAGGCGTTTTGCAGCCTGTAATCTCACAAAAGTTTGCATGGCTTCTCGAATCACACTTGCCTTATCACTGTTTGGCGGGCAAAACTGTGCAGCCTGTTCAAAAAGCTCATCTTCTATACTGATAGTCGTTCTCATATAAAACCTTCTTAAATCATCATTAATGATGATTTAATGTATCATATTTGGTGTTGAGTTTCTAAGCGCAATTAATCTTTAATCGACTCCTGAAGACAAGGTACTGACAATCAACAGTTTGTCGAAAATAGAAAGAAAATAACCCCGCCAAAAACACGTCAAATTATGACATCGGCAGAAAAGGGCTACCAAATACGTATTATCTTCCGTTTTCGTGTAATTTTTTGTTTAGTAAAATTAGTGAGGCGGTCGGCCATACGCACAAAAGAGACGTTTAGAGACTATTCCGCTTTTATACTGAAAACGTTAGAAAAAACGCAAACCATCCCAGTTTATCAATATTGCTTGGGTATAAATAAAAGAGAGCCCAAGCAAATGCTTGGGCTTTCCAGTGTTTTGGCTTTTAGCTAACTGGGCTAAAACGCAGGGGAAAAACCCTTACATCATGCCGCCCAAACTACTAAATAACCATATAAAACAGCATTTTAATTTTTTATAATTAAATTATACTCCTTATTGTACCCTTCTGGGGTTATCTTTAACTAGGATCTGCTCTTTTTACATTCAAACCTAGCTCCTTCTTCACAGCAGCTACAGATTTACGACTTGTTTCAAGTTTAGAAACTATCACCCCTGTTTTCACCTTCCCATATTTGTTCAGGTGTAATTTGATTTCTTTTTCAATTTGTTTTTTAAGGGGTGTAGGCCGAGGACCGCTTTTTTGGGGTCCCCTGGGACGCGCTCGATTCATAATATAATGGTTGGCCTCATATCGACGAAATATTTGCAAAAGCACCTTCCAACCTTCAACTGATGGCCCATCGAACGTCGTCCACTCTTTCACCCCATAAGTTTGCCAGTAAATTCTTTCTTTCTTATCTTTAGATTCATCTAGTCTATCGAGTACTTTGAAAAACCATTCGGGGAAATTAGATGAGTTAAGTGGAGGAATATCTTTGATCTTCTCATATACAGTTGGGTACAAATCAGAACACTCGACATATATTCGTTCAGATAACTCTAACCAATTCTCTTTGGGTATTGAGTGTAAAGTTAATAGTTGGGATTTGGGCGAAAAAGACTTGAGCCACTTGGTTAAATGATTGTGTCTGGAACTATCGCTCATTTCACCAGCTTCAAAACGTACCAGCTCATCGGCATATTCATGCTTTTCAGCTTTTACAGCAGCAATTAATGCATCAAGAGTTTGTTTTGAGAAGTTCTTCTCCCTATTTGGGTGATGTAGCCAGCAGTAAAAATTGGAATCTCGGCGCTCTTTAGTCAAGGAGTTAACTCGTTCCTGTTTATGTCTAACTCTGCGCCAGCAAAGCACACAAAAGTCCAAAGGGGTTTTAGTTTTTCTTTCTGAGTGCTTCTGTTTTATGAATGAATTGATGATATTCAAACAAACATCTAAATCCTGAACAAAAAGAATATCTTGTTCCTCTACAGGAATACTTCCTTGATAACGCTTAAAATGTAGTGTTCGTTCTAGAGATCTACTTAATCCACCACTTCTTTCAATGAAGCTGTTTACGCCGGCTCCGTTAGACAAAGGCTTAAACCTCTTGATTGATTCTTCGTATTCACTTTTTCCTGCACTCCCCAAGTTTTCCATAAGCCCATTTATCCAGTACTTCAGATGTAATGGTAACGTCTCTTCATTTTTGACTAATTCTCCTAACCCAACTTTAAGACATTTCCGTTTACTTTTTGTGCTTAAAGTCTGACCCTTTAACCAATAATCAACGAGTTTCTGCGGACTATTAATCGAGCGCAAAGCTAGAGCGGTTGTCAATTGTTTGATTTCGTCTAGTGATGGAAGCTCCTCACTATTAACACAAAAGTAATTCAACCATTCGATAACCTGGCTGGGTATCTTTAACTCGGAAAACTCTTCGACGATATAAACAAACCCTTTCCTTTTTCTCGCGCTAATTCGAACACCCTCAGTTCGGATTTTACTGTTTAAGCCTTCTAAAATTTTCGTGACCTCAGCAACCAGCGCTCCTTCTCTATAAGTATTTCCACTGCACATCATAATGTTACCTAAGTAATAGTGACTATCGTCAATATAAAAAATATTAGAGTTATTACATCCTTAATACAAGCGTTTAATTTGTTAGTGAGGTTACGCAAATATGAAGTATGTAAGAGCGAAAGAACTCGCCAAGTGGTTGGGCGTTAATCAATCCACAATTTGGCGATGGAGAAAACAAAAGGATTTTCCAACCCCGTTAAGCCTAGGCCCAAACACTGTAGTTTGGTCGAAAACATCTATTGAAAAATGGATTAACTCAAGAAGCAAGGATGCTAACTCATGAATAATAAAACTACTTACACCCCATGCACCTGCGGTGCGTTTGCTGAACAACTTGAATTCGAGTTCGGTCCCGAATTTTCAAGCCCTGAGAACGAATTGCGCGATGACACCAATTCGACATCGCGTCAACCTTCCCCGCCTTGTTGCGGCGATGGTTTCATTGGTATCAAGGAGGTCTCACAATGAAAAAACGTACCCCAACTCAACAAATCAGCGTTCGTTTAGCTGCACTTGACCATGAACGCTTGGTTCTAGAAGCCGAACGAAAAGGTAGCACTGTTGCAGAAGTTGCTCGGCAACGCATCCAACTTGCGGAAAAGCAGATCGAGCTAAGAGATATGCTAGCGAGCCTACTTAATCACCTAACCAAGCATTCGTTTGTTATCACGTCCACCGTTGCAGGTCTGGATCCCGATGAAGCTGAAGCTGCCCGCCTTTCAATTGAGAAGCAAATTAGAAGGAGGATCAAATGAGCCATTTCAAAACCAAGGGTAAACGCATTGCCGAACATACAATGGTAATCGCAACACTTTCAGTGGTGTTATTCGTATTGATGGAAGTAGCCTTTCTTAGCTACTTCAATCAATGGGAGGAATTAGCATCTATCAAAGAATGGTTCATTGAGATCCTGCTTACTGTAGTAGGCTTCGCAAACAACCAATACATAAATGTACCTGAAGTTTCAGATACGTTTATGTACGGTTCTACTGCCATATCGCTAACGTCAATCGCGTTAAGCATATTGATTGTCTGGTACTTTCGCATAAGAGACTTTGATTGGTCTCACTACAAGCATCTAGAAGGCCCCCGCCTGTTAAAAGGAAGTGCTGCCACCAAACACTTTCGTAAAAGAGCTCGTAGAGAAGGCCTACAAGGTCTTTCACTCCATCCCAATATACTATTACCAATCATTCGCGAAGCCGGGAATATTCTAGTTTGGGGTATGCAAGGGGCTGGTAAGTCTAACTTTATTAAAAGGTTAGTAAAGCAGCTATTGACCAAGAGAGAGCGAGTACTCTTGTACGATATTAAAGGCGAGTATACGCAAGCATTCTTGAATGAAGATTGCGTGTTATTGAGTCCCCAAGATTCTCGCAGCGTAAATTGGGACATAGGTAAAGACTTATCGACTGATGGACTTGCAGAGGCTTTTGCAGAAGCCCTTATTCCGACAGGCTCTACCTCAGAATCTTTCTGGGTCGACTCTGCGAGAACGGTTCTAGTTGGTGTCATTGTAGGGTTAAGCAATGAAGATAAACCTTGGTCTTGGTGTGCTCTTGAACAACGCCTATTTTGTGGTGATGAAGAGTTATCAAACTGGTTGAATTTACATCACAAGCAAGCCGCAAAACTTATTGAGCCAGAAAATAAAACGACTGCATCAATACGTTCAATGTTGGCGACGAAGTTAGGTTGGTTGAAAAACATGACCAACTACGTTTCGAATACGCCCCCCAACTTTTCGGTTTCTGACTGGTTGTCACGAAGCGACAAAACAACGCTTATAGTTCAAGGCGATCTCGCGTCTCCTATGATGAGCTCTGCACTAATCACTGCTTTGATGAGTGTATTAAGTAGTTACGTATTGTCTTCTGAAGATAGTGAAGAGCAAAAAACTTGGTTGGTTTTAGATGAGCTAGCAACGCTTAATAAATCCAAAAGCATTGAGCAGTGGCTTGCGCTTGGTCGAAGTAAGGGGTGCAGAACAATCGCAGGCACACAGCTATTATCGCAGTTGCACTCTATTTATGGTCAGGACGATGCAAATACCATTCTGGGCCTTTTCAGTAATGTAGTCGCATTCAAACTAGGCCCCAATGGAGAGTCGGCATCGAAAGCCTCTTCTTCGTTCGGAGAAAGGCGCGTTGAATACCCTGTTGTTTCGACAAATGAGAAAGGTGAAAAGTCACATTCTTATCACCAAGAGTCGATAGCTCTTGTGACGCCTGAAGACCTTGTTCATTTGCCTCAACCAACACTAAAACGAGGTATCTCTGGGTACCTATTGATCGGTGGTTCCAATGCCGTATATGAACTTACCTGGCCAATCGGTAAATACGAGAAAGTGGCTGAAGCTGTCATCAAAAAAACAACTCGTGAGCCCACTCACCCTAAAAAAAGTAAAAACCGGCTGAATCGGAGGGCCTCGTTATGATGTCATTCGCAAAAATCCGCGACGGTAAATATTACTTAGATTTGGCCGCGGAAGATTACTATCTGCAAGGCGGTGAACCTGACGGAGTATGGTGTGGAGCGGGAGCATCATTGCTAAAGCTGAAAGGCTCTGTTGCGGCAGATGCTTTAAGCAACTTGTTGAAAGGCTGCTCTCCTTGTGGAAAAGCAGCATTGTGTCAAAATGCCGGGTTACGTCATACGCCTGGTTGGGATCTAACTTTCAACGCCCCAAAATCAGTCTCGGTTTTATGGGCTGCTGCTAGACCTGAATTGCGTCAGAAAATTCAGTTAGCGCAATTAAAAGCAGTAAAAGACGCTATAGCTCTTATAGAGGAGTATGCTGCTGTTACTCGACGTGGAGAAGCCGGTGGAGAAAGAGAGAAAGTAGCGGGATTGATAACAGCGGTGTTCGAACACTCAACAAGCCGTTCATTAGACCCTCACCTGCACTCGCACGCTATAGTCGCCAACATAGCTCCAAGGCTAGATGGCAGTTGGGGAACACTAGACTCGCGTACGATTATGCTATGGCAAAAAGCAGCTGGCATGGTTTACAAGGTAAGCCTTGCTGATTCAATTCGAAGCTTAGGATTTGAAACAGAGTTAGATGGTGATGCATTTAGTGTCATTGGTATATCAAAATCAGTATGCGAGCACTTTTCAAAACGCTCTTCACAGATTCTAAGCGCACTTAAAGAACGGGGTGTAAAAAGCCGGGCCTCAGCATCGGGAGATTTAGCCTCATTGAGTACCCGAGACGCCAAAGGTGAGATTAACCGAGCTGAGCTGTTTGAGAAATGGCGAACAGAGCTATCATCTCTAGAGTTAACGCAGCAAAATGTTGAGAAATTGCAAGGAAAAGCACGGTGTAATACTGACTTACTACCTGGTGGTACTGTTGATCATAAAACATTAGCAGGCACTCTTACTGAGAAGTCCTCGTCTTACACTAAGCAACAAGCTTTTTTCACTGGAGGCTTAGAAGCCTTAGAGCATGGTCAATCAGTACAGTCACTTCGTGCTATGGTCAAAGAGCTAACAGAATGTGATGCAACAGTTGAGCTTGGCAAAGACTGGAAACACAACGAACTCTTCACAACTCAAAGTGTTTTGAATATCGAACGGTCCTTGATAAAAAATGCCAAGCAGCTGGGAAACACTGAATGGGCTGAAATCCCATTAAATACAATAGAATATTATATTGCCAACCAATCAATTCAATTGAGTGATGAGCAAAAATTTGCAGTCCATAATGTTTGTACAGAATCACAACTTGCGATACTGCAAGGTTCGGCAGGCTCGGGAAAGTCAGCTTCAATGAGATGTGTAAGAGACATCTACGAATCGATGGGCAAACAGGTTGTAGGCGCATCTGTGGCCAGAGCAGCCGCTAATAACCTTGAGAATGAAGCACACATTAAGTCATTCACTATTGCACGACTTCTAGCATGGTTAGATACAGATAAGCCACCTATTTCAGAAGGTGGTGTTCTGATCATCGATGAAGCAGGACAAGTTGGCACCTTCCAGCTTGAGCAATTAATGAAGTTTGCGAAAGAGTTGAATTTTAAGATCATTCTTGTTGGTGAAGATAAGCAATTAGATGCGGTCGAACATGGCGGCGTCTTGCGCTATCTATCGAGCCCTGATGTGATAGGAACCACAAGAGTTGAAACTATTCGTCGACAGAATAACAGCTGGGACAGACAAGCTGTTGCTGATTTCCGTGATGGCTATGCTAATCAAGCATTAGCCCAATACCATAAGCGCGGGCAGCTTTACTTTGAAACAAGCGATGAAGAAGCAAAAGAAAAGATCATCAGTGAGTGGACTTCATTCCGTCACAAGCAACCATCAAAGCGTTCAATGGTTATCGCACAAAGCTGGGCAGATGTTGTTGAGCTAAACAATGAAATGAGAACACGGCTTCAGTCAGAGGGCGTTGTGGGAACTGAAAACGTTCTTGTAAAGGGAGTTGTGAGCGAGCGGAATATCGATGTACAAATTTCTTTAGGTGAACGGGTTAGGTTCACAAAAAATTGCTACGAAAAAAATTACACTAATGGCGATCTAGGAACAGTGACCAAAGTTCAAGTGATGGATGATGGAGACATCTGGATTCGCGTAAAGCTCGATACAGGCCGTGAGACGCAATTCATGGCATCGTCATATGCTAATGAAGATGGTCGCACATACATCACCCAAGCTTATGCTCAGACCGTATATAGTTCACAAGGTTTAACAATTGACGGAGATGTTTTTGTCTATTACTCCACCAATATGGATAGAGCACACAGCTATGTTGCTTGTTCTCGACATAAAGATAAGGCTCACATCTTTATAAACTCCCAAGAGTTGGAAGATGAAATTCCTGAAAATTTTCAGCATGCACCCCGTGAGCGTGGTTTAAGAGAAGCATTGGCTAAAAATATGTCGCGTAACAATCGCCCGAAACTTGCCATTGAGTATTTATCAAACGAAGAGTTAGACGCTGTTCTTGATCAAGAGATGAAAATTTCTGAACACCAACTAACCATGTAGCAAGCTCAATCCTCACAATTCTTGTTTGTTCCCTAATTTTCCCATATGCTCTCTTTAGTCTTAAAGAGAGCATCGATCATGAGTGATGAAATTCTTACGCTGCGGGAAGTGGCGGATTACCTCAAATTGACGGAAAAAACAGCATATAGGCTTGCCGCAGAGGGTAAGTTACCAGGGTTCAAAGTCGGTGGTTCATGGCGGTTTAAACGTACAGACCTTGAAGACTGGATTGAATCAAAAAAGAACAATATTTAGAGCATTCGAATTGCGCTAATAATGAATATAAGAACGAGGAAATAGCATGCCAACGTTGGACTTTAAAGGGAAGCAGTTTGTCTACTCTCATCATCTGAGTGTCCCATTTCGCGAGCTAAAAGTTGAAACTGAAAAATCATTACCTTTGGATGGGGAATCGCCGTCACTTGATGACAACCTAATTATTCATGGCGATAACCTCGAAGCCTTAAAAGCATTACTGCCTACTCATGCCGGTAAAGTAGATTGTATTTTTATCGACCCGCCTTACAACACAGGTAATGAAGGCTGGTGCTATAACGACAATGTTCGCTCACCATTGATGCAAGAGTGGTTGAAAAAATCAGCTAATCCAGTCGATAAAGAAGATTTGGAACGCCATGACAAGTGGCTTTGCATGATGTGGCCTAGATTAACTCTTTTGAGGGAGTTATTGGCAGATGAAGGAAGTATTTGGATGACTCTTGATGATAACGAGATACATCGAGCAAGAATGCTTTTTGACGAAATATTTGGCGAAGAAAACTTTGTCGCGTGTTGTGCTTGGGAAAAAACCTATACACCTAAAAGTAATGGGAGAGTCATAAGTACCGATCATGATTATGTCCTGATCTATTCAAAGACTTCATCTTTTACCGAGCACGGTTGGAATTACCTTGCCAAAAATGAAGAGCAGGTTGGGCGCTACAAAAATCCTGATAATGATCCCAATGGCGCTTGGAGAACATACCCATTAGATGTTCGAACTGAGGATAGCGAACGTCGGGAAAAGTATCGCTATGAAGTTGTTCTCCCATCAGGAAGAGTTGTAAAGCCGGCTAAAGGAAGGCACTGGGCATTACCTGAAGCTGAGTTTATAAAGCAAAGAGAAGCTGGCGAAATTTACTTTGGTAAAAAAGGGGATGCAATGCCAACCAAAAAGGCATATTACAACCCGGATGAAGATAAGGGAGTTATAGCACGCAGTTGGTGGACTTATAAGGATGTTAAAGGTAACCAAGACGCAAAAAAAACATTACTTGATATTTTTGGTGATGTTGAGACCGATTTTCTTACCCCTAAACCATATCAACTAATCCAACGAGTATTAGATATCGCGACAGATAAGGATTCTATAATTTTAGATTCATTTGCTGGTTCAGGAACTACAGCGCATGCTGTGCTTGAAGCCAATAAAAATGACTTAGGAAATAGGAAATTTATTTTAATTGAGTGTGAAGATTATTGTGATCGCACTACGGCTAGTCGGGTTCGAGGAGTAATAAAAGGTTATCGATTCAAAGGCAAACAAAAACAGGAGCTTCTTTCAGAGAAAATTACTTGGTCGGTTTTTGAGAAGAAACAGGCCAAGCTATTAGAAAAAATTGCTGAAATAGAAGTAAAACATGACGGCGAGTTCGACAAAATCAAAAAAGAGCTGAAAGACGGTGTGCTCACTGTAACTGGTGAGCGCAAAATAGATGATTTAGCCCCAGGGATTGGAGGCAGTTTCACCTATTGTACCTTAGGTGAGCCTATTCAAATTGAAAGCTTACTTACCGGCGAAGCGATGCCATCGTTCGATGCACTGGCACGTTATGTGTTTTATACCGCTACGGGACAGTCGTTAGAAACTGTTGCTAGAGCCTCTGCCGATGGTTTTATCGGTGAAACAGACTTATTCCGTATTCATCTGTTCTACCGTCCTGATAGTGAATGGCTGCGCTCGAATGAAGCTGCATTAAACGCAGATAAAGTAGCGGTGATTTCTAAAAATAATGCTACGAAAAAGCGCACCATTGTCTTTGCTGTCGCGAAGTTTATGAGCCAGAAGGACTTAACTGAAAAGCGCATTGAGTTTTGCCAGTTGCCTTACGCTATCCATCGTATTATGGGGGCGTAACATGGAGTTAAAAGACTACCAGATTGGTGTTCTGGATAAGCTTGATTATTACTTAAAAAAGCTGGCAGACAGTAAGGAAGAAGCGGAAGACTTTGTTACTTTTCAGAAAATGAAAGGTAAAGAAGCTCGCTTAACCGATTACGCCAAAGACACGTGGGAAGCTCTGGTACAGGAGCGCCGTATTGACTTACTGAAAGACAAAAGCGGCCACTTGGTGCCTGCGCCTTATGTAACAAGATTTGATGGCTTAGAGCGGCCAATTCCTAACGTGTGCCTGAAAGTGCCGACAGGTGGTGGTAAGACCTTACTTGGTGTTGCTGCGGTTGAGCGCCTGCAAACTGATTTGTTTACGCAACAAACTGGTATGGTGCTCTGGGTGGTGCCGTCGGATGCCATTTACAAACAAACCTGGAAACAGTTAGCCAATCGTGAGCATCCGTATCGACAAATGCTAGAGCGTGCTTCGGGTGGGCGCGTAAAAATGCTCGAAAAGAACGATGCATTTACCAAGCGAGATACCGACGAGAACTTGTGCGTTATGCTGTTGATGCTGCAATCCAGTGCGCGTCAATCTAAAGAAACTCTTCGCATGTTCCGTGATAGCGGGCGATTTACCACCTTCTTCCCAATTGAAGATGACACCACAGCCAATGAAGCGCTTTTGAGCAGTATTCGCAATTTAGATTGCAACGATCTTTCAGATTACGGTTGGCAAGAAGGCATAGCTCCAGGCTCAGTGTCAGTCAAGCAAAGCTTAGGTAATGTGTTACGCATGGTTCGCCCAGTGATCATTGTGGATGAGGGGCATAAAGCCTATAGCGAAACTGCTAGAGAAACCCTGTGTGGCTTTAACCCTAGGTTTATTCTTGAGCTCTCTGCCACGCCTAATGCGAACGGTAAGCACCACTCAAATGTATTGGTGAATGTGTCTGGGCAAGCACTGAAAGATGAGCAGATGATTAAGTTACCCATCAACTTAATCAACGAAGACAAAAGTGAGTGGAAGCATACCTTGTCGTTAGCACACGCTAAACTGACTGAGCTTGAACAGGAGGCTGGACAGCTACAAAACGAAACCGGTCGCTACATTCGCCCCATCATGCTTATTCGTGTTGAGCGTACAGGCAAAGACCAGCGTGATTCGGCCTTTGTGCATGCGGAAGACGCCCGTGAGTATTTGATGGAAAAACTGGGCGTGAATGAAAATGAAATTCGCCTGAAAACGTCCGATAAAGACGAGTTGGGTGATGATGACTTGCTCAGCGAAACGTGCTCCGTTAAATACATCATCACAAAAGATGCACTTCGTGAAGGTTGGGATTGTCCTTTCGCTTATGTGTTAACAGTATTATCTAAAATGACCGCAAAAACGGCGATCACCCAAATGATTGGCCGGGTATTACGTCAACCACATGCGCGATTAACGCAAAAACCAAGCTTAGATGAGTGTTATGTCTATACCTTTGATCAGGATGTGATGGAAGCCGTCGCCGGTGTTAAACAAGGTCTAGAAGAAGAAGGGATGGGTGACGTGGCGAGTCAGGTTAAAGCCTCTGAAGCTAATAAACCTGCCAATGTGATAAGCAAAGAAACGTTATTGAGAAGAGAGCGTTTTCGTAGCTTACCGAAAATATTCTTGCCCAGGGTTTTACATCGTGATGCTGGGTACAAAGACGGCTTCCGCTTGTTTGACTATGAACGGGATGTGCTGGGTGACCTAGATTGGGAATCGTTGTCTTATTTGAATGCGGAAAATTTCAAGCTAGTGGATGATAAGTTACAGCGCACAATTGCCCGTATCGACTACAAAATGTCAAAGGATAACCAAGGTGAATTGGACTTGACCGATCCGGTTCACGAAAACATCGAATTTGATCCCAGTGTAGGCCTAGATATCTCGTTTATGGTAAGGCAGCTGACCGATGTCATTCCAAACCCATGGCAAGCCATGCGGGTGTTAACTCAGACGTTAGATATATTGCGTGGTAATGGCGTTTCTGAGGAGGCTTTGTTTACGAACCGCCTTGAGCTACTTAAAGAGATGAAGCGCGATATTAAACAACAGGTTGCTCAATTGTCGGAGCAAATTTTCAGGTCTAAGTTGGACAAGGGGGATATTTCCCTGCGCCTACTCGCCTCAGATAACGAAAAGCTAAATTGGGAACTGGCGCAAACCTTAGAGATAAACGTCAGTGAGCATGAGCAAGTACTTCGCCGAAAAGATGGTTCTGAGCTTGAAAGAAGCTTATTCGAAAAAGTATATCAAAATGGCCTGAACAATCTGGAGCGAGAGACAGCCTGGTATTTAGATAAACAAGAGTCTGTGTATTGGTGGCATCGTATTGCAGTGAATCAACGCGAGTACAGCCTGCAAGGCTGGCAAAAGCAAAAGGTTTACCCTGACTTGTTGGTGTGCGTCGAACAGCCTAGCACAGATAGCTATCGCTTCTCTGTATTGGAAACAAAGGGCGAATATTTAAAAGGGAACGACGATACGGAGTATAAACGACGTTTGTTTGAGCTATTAACTGAGCACGTCCAAACGGCAGTTGATGCGGGAGAGCTATCGTTAGACGCTGCATCGAGCGGTATGTCGTTCAGAATGCTGATGGAAGATAGTTGGTCACAAGAGATCGTGCCTGAACTGTCATAGAATATTTACTAAGAAACAGGGAAGTTATGAGAGAAATATCCCAAAAACAATTTAATGCATACTGCTATGCAAGACAGCCACTACTTAGGGTAATGAGCAATGAGATAAAGTGGTATGAAGCTGGCAATAGAAAAGTTTTAGCCACTTTAATTTTAGATAAAGCTGACCAAGATTATAACTTTGTAATCTTGGTTCGTGACGCTAGGCGTTTATTTCGTGCTTGGAATGTGTCATGCAGTCACCCAACTATAGAAGATGCAGAAAAAGAGCTTGCTGAGAAAATAGACGTATTGGTCAATGATGGCCAAGATGTTTATGTTCAGGGTGATGAAGTTAAGCCTCCACATGACATATTGTCACCTGTTGTAGATGAAGCTAACCAGCATGAATATTTTAGAGTATTGGCAAATGAAAAGCGGATGGAAGCTGCAAGAAACTTAATTGTAGAGGCTGTTTATAGTTATATTGATGTAGATGGGAATTATATTAAGGAATTCCAAACCCACGGCTTTGATGCTCGATTATGGGAACTTTTTTTATATATTTTTCTTTATGACGCAGGCTTCGAATTTAATCAAGACTATCATGCGCCGGATTATATGGTTTCTTACTACGGCAATCCGTTTTGTATTGAAGCAGTAACTGTTAACCCTAGCCAAAACCCTGACAGACCTGATCCTGAACCTCCTCAGTCTGATGAAGAAATGCAAAGACTTTGTGATGATTATATGCCAATAAAGTTTGGGAGTAGCCTTTTTTCTAAGCTTCAGAAAAGGTACTGGGAGAAGCCCCACGTACAGGGCAAGCCTCTTATCATTGCAATTCATGATTATCATATGCCTGGCTCAATGAGCTGGTCACGAAATGCACTTGTTGAATACCTATATGGTACTAGGGCAAGAGTTAGAGAAGTGGATGGACAGAAAACTACCTATGAAGAGGTAATTTCAGAGCACACATGGCAAGGCAAAACTATACCTTCAAATTTCTTCAATACAGAGAACGCTGAAAATATAAGTGCCATTTTGTTTACGAATACAGCCACTATTACGAAATTTAATCGAATGGGAAAATTGGCAGGTCTTGGTGGTGAAAATATAAAGATGATTAGAATGGGAGTAAGGCTTCACCCTGATCCTAATTCACTAGAGCCTTTAAGATTCGCTGCCGATGTAGACGACCCCGATTATGAAGAAGACTGGTCTGAAAGTATCATCATGTACCACAACCCAAATGCATTGATCCCCGTCGATCTTGACTGTTTTAACACAATCAATCATATGTGGGTGGATCCTGATACTGGAGAATTAGTGGGTATTCAACGTGAAGGGGATATCTTAAGCTCTCTCACCAATGTCATTGTGCCAGTGCAAGATTTACAGGATGAAGTATAGGAAGTTCTAGGCAATATGAATGTATATATAGCGAACTTTGGTGAGCAGAATTACGAATGGCCAGCATGTAAAGAAAAGGCCACTGTAGCAACAATGAATGACATTGAAGGGCAACGACTTTGGGAACAAGGTAAGCGCGAAGAATATATTGCTTCAGCAATGAATTACGACAAAACCGCTGCCGGGTTAACACCAACTAAAGCTGTTGCTGCAAGATGGTACAACCTTATGACAATTGTGTCTGAGACTTGCAGCGATATATGGATTCACAGAGATGGAGAAAAAGTTTTCTGGACAATGTCGAAGATTGCCCCTCCATTCTTCGAGAAGAAAAAAGAGCCCATTGGTGAAGAAAAAGAGGTTATCGTTTGCCATAAACCCTGTGAAACTTGGTCAGATAGAGATAAAAAAGGGAATCAGCTTCTGTGGCGCAGCCTTCATCCTAAGGCAAAGGACTTTCTATCAACTGAAGCTACATTACAAAAACTGACTGAGGACAATTCAGCTTATGCCATTGCTCTGATCAATGGGGATGACTTATCGCCATGGCACGATAGAGAGATATGGCAAAAGAAAAACAAAAAAGCTGCTATAGAGTATAGCCCGGTTACTAACGCCTCGAATATTCAAAAAATAGCGTGTCGAGTTACTGTTGAACAACGAATGACCAAAACTGCATTAAAAACAACTAAACAGTCAAATGGGCAATTGGAAGAAAGGAAAGTTAAAAACAAAGAGTTTCGATTTCGAAATGAGATTGAACTTGAAAAGCATATTGTTGGTTTGATTGAAATGCAGGAAGGAATTTGCGCGCTAACCGGTATGCCCTTGGAAATGGATGAGATTAATGGTGACAGTGAGTTTTTTTGCTCACTAGACCGTATTGATAGCGACGGCCATTATGAAGCAGGGAATTTACAAGTGGTATGCCGATTCGCAAACCGCTGGAAAGGCGATTCAGACGATGAGGAGTTTCGAAATATCATAAAGCAGATTAGGTCATATAGTTAATTAGAAATTTGTAACTAGGGCGGAGAAATGCATTGTGAGTACATTTCTCCACCAAAAACACTATAGTTTTGGCTCATTATTAATTTGAGCCAATGCCCAGATACTGTAATCTCTCACTTCATCGAAAGTAGATAATACAGCTTTATCAAATGAGTGCATTTGAAGAGCATAGTAAAGGTTATGCAGTATATCTTCTGCTTGGCTCGCCACGAGCGTATCTTGTGAATCAAGCCACCCAGTTGTTGCAACAGCTTTCTGCTTCAAAGACTCTTTGGCATTCAGGTCTGTATTTCCAGAAACAAGACGACGTCGAAATTCATACTCGTCCCGCAACGGACCTGTGTGCTCAATGATCTCGCTGAATAGCCTATGCGCTCTACAAACCACTTCGGTATCTGCTGGTGATTTCCACGGCAGGGATTTGTAGTAGAAATAGATACGCCCAACATCTTCGACCAAACAAGCTGGTACCGATACTTTTCGACGTAACAAAGTTGATAAAAATTCATGTAAGCTTTTCATTTAAACCTCCGCTAGTTATGCAATTTACTTACAAGAAAGAGGTTAAATAAAAGCCTGAATATTTTAAATACAGAATAATCACTATTACCTAGGAAACTTTAATAGAGTCTAAATAATCAGACCACCACTGCATCATCTTCTTTCTCTGTTTTAGATACTTGGCGCGGTTATATGGACGAGAGGAGCTTGTTCCAATAAGATGGGAAAGTTGAATTTCAATATACTTATCATCCCACTCATTCTCATTGAGTATCGTTGATGCAGTGCTTCTGAAACCGTGAGCAGATACAATATCCGCTGAATACCCTAGCTCTCGTAATCTGTTCGTTAAAACGTTCTTGCTTAACGGTTTGGAAGCGTCCCTTTGGTTAGGAAATAGGTGAGTTGAGTAACCGGTATATTCTCTGAGCTGCAACAATTGTTCTTGCACCTGGCGAGACATTGGAACTAAATGATCTCTACTTCGCTTCATATCTTCTGCAGGCAGTATGATCAATTCTTCTTCAAAAGAAATGTACGCCCATTTTAATGATCTTACTTCAACAGGTCGTAAGAAAACTCGAGGTAACAGTTTAAGGGCTTCAATTGTACAAAAATCACCGGAATTATTGTTGTCGATATCTGACATTAGTTTCCCTAATGCTTTAGGCTCAGTGATGGCTGCCATGTGCTTAACAGCAGGCAGCTTGCCGATGACGTCTTTTAACGGGAAATTTTGGGCTGGGTTAGTTTCGGTTAGTTCCTTGCCTAAGGCAAAACCAAATACTCTATTTAGTGTTGATAGGATTGGTGGTGCCTTTTTAGGGGTGCCCATTTCTTTTTGCGCAAGCATAATTTGAGCTATATCCACTACCTTAATACTGTCAATGGAACGGTCTCTTATTGATGAACAATCTTCAAGAAGCCACTTCTTTACCTTTTTAGCATAGTCCTCGCTCCATTCACTTTTTTGAATGCCCCACCATTCAATCGCGACGACCTCAAATAGTTTGTTCTTAGCTATATGATTAGCTTGTTTATTTGCTTTGCGTTCGGCCATGGGGTTAATACCCTGATCCAACAATTTGCGAGCATTTTTAGCTAGGTCTCTAGCTTCAGTAAGAGTTGTTTGAGGGTATTTACCAAGCGCTAGCTCTTGATGTTTATTGGAAAACTTATAGCGCATCCGCCACAGCTTCGACCCAGTTCTATTTACCAGTAAATAGAGGCCATTGCCGTCAAAAAGCTTTTTGCTTTTCTTATCGTCGGGACACTTGGCCGCTTTTATAGTTTTATCAACTAGTGACATATCATCCCTTTAGATGTGGGGTATATTTATAATATATACCACCTAAAATAATAAAATTGAAATCATAACCCCCTTATTTATACCCTTACCAACCAGCAATTTGATGCAACTCGATGCAATACAATCAAACACCTCTGATAAAGAAAAACCCCGTCAGACATGGTCTTGACGGGGTTTGCAATTTACAGCAATAAGCTTGGGCAGATTACATCATGCCGCCCATACCACCCATGCCGCCCATATCAGGCATTGCAGGGGCTGCTGCTTCATCTTGAGGTAAATCAGCTACCATTGCTTCAGTCGTGATCATTAAGCTGGCAATAGACGCCGCAAACTGTAGCGCTGAACGCGTGACTTTAGTTGGGTCAAGTATACCCATTTCCAACATATCACCGTAGGTATCGTTACCTGCATTGAAGCCATAGTTACCTTCGCCGTTTTTAACAGCGTTAGTGACAACAGAGGCTTCCGCACCGGCATTGGTAGAAATTTGACGCAATGGTGCTTCCATTGCACGAAGTAATAAGTTTACACCGTGAGTTTGGTCTTCGTTGTCACCCGCTAGGCCTGCGATTTTTGCAGCAGTGCGAACAAGTGCTACACCACCACCAGGTACAACACCTTCTTCTACCGCAGCGCGTGTAGCGTGAAGCGCATCTTCAACACGTGCTTTTTTCTCTTTCATTTCAACTTCAGTTGCAGCACCTACTTTGATAACCGCTACACCGCCAGCTAATTTAGCTAGGCGTTCTTGAAGTTTTTCTTTGTCATAATCAGAGCTAGACTCTTCGATTTGACCGCGGATCTGTGAACAACGACCTTCAATCGCGTCTTGATCACCCGCACCATCTACAACCGTGGTGTTGTCTTTGTTGATAACAACGCGCTTAGCAGTACCTAGATCTTCTAGTTGTACTTTTTCAAGCTCCAGGCCGATTTCTTCAGAAATAACAGTACCGCCAGTAAGAATAGCGATGTCTTGTAGCATAGCTTTACGACGATCACCAAAGCCAGGAGCTTTAACTGCTGCAACTTTCACGATACCGCGCATGTTGTTCACTACTAGGGTAGCAAGAGCTTCACCTTCAACATCTTCAGCGATGATAAGTAGTGGCTTAGATGCTTTGGCTACTGCTTCAAGCGTAGGCAGCAATTCACGGATGTTAGATACTTTTTTGTCTACTAACAAAATGAATGGGCTGTCTAGCTCTACTGAACCATTTTCTTGGTTAGTCATGAAGTAAGGCGACAAGTAACCGCGGTCAAACTGCATACCTTCAACCACTTCTAGTTCGTTTTGAAGTGCTTGACCTTCTTCGACAGTGATAACACCTTCTTTACCTACTTTGTCCATTGCGTCAGCAATGATTTGACCGACTTCAGCGTCAGAGTTTGCTGAAATAGTACCAACTTGTGCAATTGCCTTGCTGTCAGAACATTCAGTAGAAAGGCTCTTAAGCTCTTCAACTGCCGCAACAACCGCTTTGTCGATACCGCGCTTAAGATCCATTGGATTCATACCGGCTGCAACTGACTTAAGACCTTCAGTTACAATAGCTTGTGCCAATACCGTCGCTGTAGTCGTTCCGTCACCCGCTTCGTCGTTTGCTTTAGATGCAACTTCTTTTACCATTTGCGCGCCCATATTCTCGAACTTGTCTTCTAGTTCGATTTCTTTTGCTACCGATACACCATCTTTAGTGATGGTAGGTGCGCCAAATGATTTGTCCAATACAACGTTACGGCCTTTAGGACCAAGGGTAACTTTTACTGCGTTAGCTAATACGTTAACGCCTTTTAGCATTTTTGTGCGAGCGTCGTCGCCAAAACGTACTTCTTTAGCTGCCATGTGTTCTTTCCTCTAATTTGATAAATTTCTCAAACTTGATGAGTTAATTTTTTGTTTATTACTCTACGATTGCCAGAATGTCGCTTTCGCTAAGGATAAGCACTTCTTCGCCATCTAACTTCTCAGTTTTCACGCCGTAACCGTCGTTGAAAATTACCGTGTCACCCACTTTTACATCAAGTGCTTGAACAGTACCATTTTCTAGTACACGGCCATTCCCTACTGCGATAACGCTACCGCGTGTAGATTTTTCTGCTGCAGATCCAGTAAGCACGATGCCACCTGCAGACTTGCTTTCAACTTCTTCGCGCTTAATGATAACGCGATCGTGTAAAGGACGAATTGCCATTTTCAAATCTCCTGAAAATTCCAATTTACATTTTGGTTTTAGTAGTCACTTGTTTTTAAATGTCCTTCTTGAACATCAAAAACAAGCACGAATTTAATGAGTTGCAAGCTAAGTGGGGTTGGTCGAAATAAACTCAAGGTTTTTTTGAAATTTTTTTCAAAAACTTTAGGTCGTGCTGCATTCTTTGCCCAAGCATGCAAAGAATGAAGCAAAAACTAGCGCTATTGTATCCGATTGCGATCTTGAGACCGAGTTTTATCCGTGTATTCGCCATCTATAATGTCGCCATTTTCATCGCTTGATGCATAACCACGGTGCGACTTGTGTTGGTAATCGTTTGTCTCACTCCCTTGATGAAACTGAGACCCACGATGCATATTAAAGTAAAAATGATTCTTCCCGCTTTGCTGTTGCTTCAGTAAATGCTTAACAAGTGACGAGGCAATATAAGCGCGGGAAAACGGTAAGGTAAATAGTAAGCCAATACCATCAGTGATAAAGCCAGGCGTTACCAGTAACACACCAGCAATGAGTAACAACACCCCCTCGCTCAATGCTTTTCCCGGTAGCTCACCCGCCGCAGACTTTTGCTGAACAGTTTGCAAGGTTGCCAAGCCTTCTCGCTTAACAAAATAAGCCCCAAAAAAAGCGGTGAGTAATACGAGAAAAAACGTATTCCATCCACCAATCCCATCTGATACCGAAATCAATAGCATGATTTCTGATATAGGTAATACTGCAAATAACAAAAATAGAATCAGCACACTCAGCGGCCCAAAATAATTGATGGAAATGGTAAGTTATCTCAAAATAGATATTGGGATTGAAAAGACACTTTCAATATTTAGCAATAAAAAGTTACTATCTGTGACACGGTTAGATTAAGCTTGGGTATTCCCCCTCTGTTGTCGCAAAACCGCTGCGAGTATATCCATATACGCTTTAATTTTTCGTCCATGAAAAATAAATTTTGCGACAACAGAGGGGGAATGCACAAGCTTAATTCGAGGTGCTACCTATGGCAGTGCTATGTACTTAATGAGTAGGTAAGATACTTAGGCGAAGGAGAGGGACTCCCAATAACAATAAAGCCTCAAAGGCAAGGATGCCTTTGCGGAGCGCCCATGGATGGGTTTATCGCGACTTTATTGTTATTGGGAGTCCCTCTCCTTCGCCTAAGTATATGTATCCTAGTCTTGATATTTAAGTTATGAAATTTTTATGGCTTTTAGGTGGTCAGGTGTATATCTAAATTTTGGTGTGTAAATGAGTAAAATCTGCACCCAATCACTATTGGAAAACAAAGGTAAGCAATGCGTCAACAACAAGTCGTCAAGCAACTAGAGCCACTATCTTTCAGTAAACTGTTATTTGTCTTTATATTGTTTTTCGGGCTCATGAATGCTGCAAAGACGCAAGCGCAAATAGCCCCCGAATCCTTATTTTCTGATGCACCAACGTTTTTAAAAGTAGAAGAAGCGTTTGTATTCGATTTTGAGCAACGCGACGATGAACTAGTCATTAAATGGCAGATTGCCGATGGTTATTATTTATATAAAAAGCAGTTTAAAACAAAAGTAGAAAGTGCAGAGCTTGGTGAACCAATATTTCAGGAAGGCATCGAAATTGAAGACGAATTTTTTGGTATTTCCGAGGTGTTTTACCATGCAACCGAAATCGTATACCCCATCAAATATGCCGAGGCTGACAGTGTAGTTAAGTTGCGCTTTCAGGGGTGTGCAGAGGCTGGTTTGTGCTATCCGCCCACGACACAAGTGATATATTTAAACTCAGTCAATACCGCGAATGATAGTGTGACTGATGCTAATAAGCCCGTGCAATCAGCAACTAATGATAGCAATGAAGCAGTAAAATCCACTCAATTTACACTAGCCGAACAATTACTCTCCGATCAAAGCCTATTTATTAGCTTGGGCGTGTTGCTCTTGCTCGGCATTGGCTTGGCATTTACACCCTGTGTCTATCCAATGTACCCCATCATTTCTAGCATCGTCATTGGTAAAGGTCGAGAGCAAATATCGTTGTCCAATGCCTTTATTTTGGCCTTTGTATATGTGCAAGGTATGGCAATTACTTATAGCATTATTGGGCTTGTGGTAGCGTCGGCTGGCGTGCAGTTTCAGGCCATGCTTCAACATCCTGTATTGCTCAGCATCTTTATTTTACTTTTTATCTTGCTCTCCTTAGCGATGTTTGGCTTGTATGAAATTCAATTACCGGCTAAGTGGCAAGAGAAGCTCAACAACCTCAGCAACAATCAAAAACGTGGCAACCTCATTGGCGTGTTTGTCATGGGGGTGATATCTGGCTTAGTCGCCTCCCCCTGTACGACTGCTCCCCTCACTGCAATATTGCTCGTGGTTGCCCAATCTGAATCTTTGATTTTTGGTTTTACTGCGCTCTATGCCTTGTCATTGGGAATGGGTATTCCATTGATCCTGTTTGCGATGACTGGCGGTAAGCTCCTACCCAAAGCCGGTCAATGGATGAATGTCGTTAAAGTCGTGTTTGGCTTTATGATGTTAACGGTTGCCATTCTATTTGTGGAACGTATTTTTGTTAGCGATCTTACTACCTTGCTTTGGTCAGCGCTTGGTTTGGGTTTATTCGGCTATTTGTATACGGTCAATCAAAATACTACCAGCTCTTTTGCTAAAGGGGTGAGGAGCACAATCGTCATATTTGGATTAGTGTATGCAAGCATTTACTCACTTCAAAGCATAGAAAAAACAATAGGTATTCAAGTCGGCCTAAATACACACACTATCGACTCAGCCGCGCACCCAGAATTCATAATTGTTAAAAACCTCAGTGATTTTGAAGAAAAGTTAGCAGCGGCAAATGCAGAGGGTAAATCAGTCATGCTCGACTTATACGCGGATTGGTGCGTTGCCTGTAAGGAATTCGAAAAATATACGTTTCCTTCACCTAAAGTTGTCGATGCCTTGCAAGATACGGTATGGATGCAAATAGATTTAACGGACAACACCGAGGCCAATATCGCCTTTCAGACGCATTTTCGGATTCTTGGTTTACCCACCATTTTGTTCTTTGATAACACTGGATCGGAGCTCAGTGAAGCACGCGTAACTGGGTTTATGAAAGCCGAACCTTTTGCTCAACATGTAAAGGCTGCACTAAAAAAATAGTACACAACTTTTACCACAACTACCACAACTCACCCTCCCACTTAGCCTGTATCGATGCAGGCTAAGACTGGCTGAGCAACATTCACATCACAAAACTCAGCATGCCGTAATAAAAATAGCGAAGCACAAGTTTTTATCCCAAAGCTCTCAGTAAAAGAAAAATTAAACTTTTGACTGATACTCACGATAACTTTTTATACCTTAGCTTGCAAAATTGAATCACTGAACATTTAACACAGATTGCTCATAACATCGTCAATAATAAGGCGCTGCTTGTCAATTCTTTGTCGTTGAAATGCAAAGTGTAAAGGTATATTTTGCTATTTCATTGAGTTAATCATTTATGCTTTCAATGTCTCCAAAATTGCTGTTGCTTGCCTGCTTTTTTATAGTTGTATCAGCAGTCATTTTGTATATCGGTCACGCCAATATCGCCATAGTCTGGTTGTCGATAGGTCTATTGGTGTGCTTGTTGGTACAAGGACAAGTCGCAAAAAAAGCTCCACAAGCACCTGAGCAATCAGAAGTTGATGCGCAAAGCCCGCAATCAACTCATGCGTTCTCAGAAATGCAAACGCTGTTTGATGAGTTTGTGCCAACACTTGGCGAATGTGAGAGGAACATCGCAGACATCAAAAGCACACAAGACGACGCTGTTAAAACATTAAGCGAGAGCTTTTCCGAACTGCAAGAGCTTGTCCATGTTCAATCCGAAACAATTCAAAAACTCATTAAAATTGGTAGTAATGACGGCGATGAAGACATGCTTTACAGCGAACAAATGCGTAAATTTGCTGATAGTACTGCCATTACCTTAGATAAATTTATTCAATCTACTGTCGATATGTCAGCGTCCTCAATGGCCTTGTTAGACCAAGTGACGGCTATTTACGATTCCGTTCCAGAAGTGTTAAAAGCCGTGAAAGACATCGACAGTATTGCTGATCAAACCAACCTCTTAGCACTCAACGCTGCCATTGAAGCCGCGCGCGCAGGAGAGCACGGTCGAGGATTTGCCGTAGTCGCCGACGAAGTGCGCTCTTTGTCCAACCGTTCGTCTGAATTTAGCGACCAAATACAAGCAAAGCTCACGACTATGTCGGAGCAAATTGAAGGTTTAACCGGCGAGGTCGGTGAGCTTGCCAGCTATGATGTGAGTTATGTGATTGACGCCAAAAAAGACATTAACGCGGCGTTGAACAGCATTATCGAGAAGGCTGAATCTGATTCTGACGTGACCAAAGGACTGAAACAAGTCTCTATGGACTTAGAGGCCTCGTTATCCAAAGCCATTCGTGGTTTGCAGTTTGGTGATATAAACGGACAAAATCTAAGTTACACCAAAGACTCCCTTACGTTTATTGGTCAGAGTATGGCGAATACAACCATGACCAACATTGAAGAAATAAAACAACAAGTACATACGCACTTAGACGAAATTAATCAACGTAAAACCAATCAACATAACCCGGTGTCTGCCAGCAGCATGGACGCAGGTGATGTCGATTTGTTTTAAATGAGGAACAAGATATGAGTGATCGATCCATAAGTATTCCTGAGCGATTCGATTTTAGCTATCACAAAGATTTTACTGAACAATATCAACGTGTATTAGCAGAAGGCGGCACGAGCAAAATTGCCTTGGACTTTTCCAAAGTCAGTTACTTGGATAGCTCGGCGCTTGGCATGATGGTGTTATTTCAGAAGAAAGCAAAAAATCAAAACATTTCAGTATGTATCAGAGGCGCAAAAGAGAGTGCCAAAGAAATACTATTGATAGCAAACTTCGACCGCCTATTCGATATCTCGTAGCGATAGCTGTGAATCTTGTTTCTTTCCGTACATATCTGAACAATGAGTGAGTCGATGCGAATACTGATTATTGAAGACGATGCACTGTTTGCCGAAATACTGCAACGCTTCCTCGAAGACAAGCAGTGCAATGCGATTGTGTGTGATTCTATTGCTTCTGCAAAACAGCACCTAAACGCGTCTCGTTTTCAGTTTATTTTGCTTGATAACCATTTACCCGATGGCGATGGCATTAACGCGATCCAAGAATTCAAACAGACGCTTGCCGTCGGTGTGCCCATTGTAATGGTTACCGCTGAAGACAATCAAATCACGATGTCCGATGCATTTGAACGTGGTGCAGACGATTTTTTAATGAAGCCCGTGTCACTCGACTTGCTCTGGCAAAAAATTCAACGTGTCAGCTCGTTGTATAAAAAAGATCAAAAAATTGCCGAGCAAACAAATCGCCTAAAAACACTGCTGGATAAAAATGAACAAGAGGAGCAGTTAGCCCGCTACGTGTATGAACATATTGCCTCTACACTGATTAAAGACACCAATGGCATAAATCCCTACTTGCAATCTTCTAGCTCATTCAATGGCGATATTTTTATCTCTGAAGTTGCCCCCAACGGCAACCATTTGGTTTTTTTGGCTGACGCGACTGGGCATGGCCTTGCCGCTGCAATCAGCATATTGCCCTTAGTCACCACCATTAAAGCAATGATCCGAAAAGGTCTCGCACTGGCGCATATACTCCACGAAGCAAACGCCAAGCTATGTAATGACTTACCTGATGATAAGTTTGTCGCACTCATTGGGATTGAAATTAATTTCAATCTAAAAACGCTCTCTATTTTCAACGGCGGTATGCCAGATTTACTGGCGATACGGCATGACAAAACCATTGATCACTTCAGTGCCAAAAGTATGGCACTCGGTATCTTAGCGGCAGATGAATTTGATCCCGCGCTCGCGTGTTGTGAATTGCACCCGTACAAAAACCTCCTCTTCTTTAGCGACGGTATCATCGAACAGCGCAATGCGGATGGCGAAGAATATGGTATGGCTAGACTGATCGAAACCGTGAACGGCTACGATGAGAAAGAGCCACTGTATAGCCGCGTCATTAATTACTTCACAGTATTTAACGAAATGCGCGAGCTAGAGGACGACGTTTCCGTATGCGATGTCGCCATCGATACGCTGCTCGACAACTACCAATATAGTAAAAAAAGAGATGAGCTCAGCAAGTCTGGCAAGATTCGTGCATCCCTTACGATTAACGGTGGATTAATTGGCACAACAGACCTTGTGGGTTGCTTCGACAATTTGATGCGATGCACTGACACAATCGGTGACTTACGTCAGCGAGCGTTTACAGTGTTTGCTGAACTCATCAGCAACGCTCTTGATCATGGCATATTAGGTTTAGATTCAAAGCTGAAAGATGACTATTCAGGCTTTGCAGAGTACATCGAGTTAAAAGAAGAGCGCCTGACAACACTCGGCGATACTGATGTACTCGATATCAGCTATACATTCGACCCCAGTAAGAATGAAATTTCGTTCTCAATCAAGGATTCTGGAACTGGTTACGACACGGAAGCCACGTTGGAAGTGGAAGACGGCTCCCTATCCGGTCGCGGTCTTTCATTAATTCAGAAACTTTGTACCTCTGTTGAAATAATACCACCGGGTAACCAAACAACAGTACAAATCAAAAGAGAGTTTTAATTGATGAGCAAGCACATTTTAGTCGTTGACGATTCGCCCTCGATTCGTCAGATGGTTCAAGTAACACTTAAATCCGCTAGCTATGATGTGACCACCGCTGAAGATGGTCAAGCTGCATTAGACATGTGTAAGCGGATGCAGTTTGACTTCGTACTCACCGACCAAAACATGCCACGAATGGACGGCTTAACGCTAATTAAGTCCCTTAGAAGTATTGGCGCTTACCGTTCAACGCCTATCGTAGTACTGACTACCGAGGCAAGTGACGGCATGAAAGCACAAGGCCGAGCGGCAGGCGCAACGGGCTGGATGGTAAAACCATTTGACCCTCAAAAATTACTCGCAGTCGCATCAAAAGTACTTAACTAGTAGAGGCGAATCTTATGTCCGTAGACATGAGCCAATTCTTCGAAGTTTTCTTTGAAGAAAGTCACGAGCACCTGGACGATATGGAACATCTTCTGATGGAATTATCTCTAGAGGCACCTGACAAAGAAGATCTCAATAGTATATTCAGGGCAGCGCATTCTATCAAAGGCGGTAGTGGCGTATTCGGGTTTGATGCATTAACAGGCTTAACCCATGTGATGGAAAACATTCTTGATCTCGCGCGCAATGATAAAATAACCATTACCAAAGAAATCGTCGATCAATTACTCATTACTGTCGATACCCTGAAAGTCATTTTGGCTTGCTATCAAAACGAAGAGGAAATTGATTGGTCCGCCATCGAAAAAGGCACAGCAGCACTTGAAGCGCTTTTGAAGAACGACACTGATGAAGCACCGCAAGTATCTTCAGATGAGGAGCAAGGATTCGGGCTATTTGAAAATCCTGTGCTCGCGGATGATGAAGACGAAGCGTTTGGCTTTTTTGATTCCCAAGAAATTGAAGAAGAGGAGACGGCTTATGGCTTCTTCGAGGACGAAAACCAAGCAAAAGATGCACAAACAGATGAAAAAGATCAAACACCTACCGCAGCAAGCACTGATGATGATCAGCTTGAAGGATTTGGTTTCTTTGATGAAAACACAAGTGATGATCAAGTAAAAAAAGACGAAGAGGCTGGACAAGGCTTTGGCTTCTTTGAAGCATCAGAAGATAAAGCGAGCACGCCTGAAGAGACAAAAACTCAAGCTGCTCCTGAAAAAACAACGCCCCCCGCAGCAGACAAAAAAGTCGTACCTATTGAGAAAAAACCAAGCACAGCTTCACGCGCCAAACCAGCGAAGAAAGCCCGAACTGAAAGCAAAGAATCATCTTCCATTCGCGTAGATACAGGCAAAATCGACTCGATTGTCAACCTTGTCGGCGAGCTAGTGATCACACAATCGATGATACAAATTCTGGGTAAAGAAGTGCACGGCGAAACAGAAGAAAAATTAGACGGAGCAATCGGTGAGCTGTCCAGAAATATAAGAGAAATTCAGGAAGCCGTTATGTCCATGCGTATGCTTCCGATCTCCTTCGCTTTTAACCGTTTTCCGCGCGTGGTCAGAGATTTAGCGGATAAGCTTGGCAAAGACATCAACCTTATTATCGAAGGTGGCGAAACCGAAATTGACAAGGGCTTAATAGAAAAGCTAGTCGATCCGCTCACACATCTTATCAGAAATAGTATCGATCACGGTATCGAAATGCCGGACGCACGCAGTGCGATGGGTAAATCCCCGCAAGGCACCGTGATCCTCAACGCCGAGCAACGCGGTGGCAGTATCATCATCACCATCACAGATGACGGTGCGGGCTTAAATCGAGAAAAAATACTCAACAAAGCCATGAGCAACGGCCTAGTGCAATCAGACGACATTCCCGATAGCGAAGTTTGGCCACTCATATTTGAACCCGGCTTTTCTACCGCCGAAGCCGTCACTGATGTGTCAGGACGTGGGGTGGGTATGGATGTCGTACGCCGAAATATCGAATCAATTGGTGGCGCGGTAGAAATAGAAAGCCATGCCGGTGAAGGCTCTGTCTTTAGCATCCGCTTGCCGCTCACCCTCGCCATCGTTGATGGCATGTGCGTATCGGTAGGCGGACAAACGTTTGTTATTCCATTAACAAACATTGTGGAATCCATGCAACCACAAGCCGAACAACTAAAAACCATTGGCAATGACCACTTGTTGTGGGTCAGAGGTGAGTATTGGCCCTTAATAGCCTTGCATAAAAACATGAATATCGACAATGCCAAAGCCGATCCGACAAACGCAATTATCGTGCTGGTAGAAACCAGCAGAAAGCGTTTTGGCATATTGGTGGATGATTTAGAAGGGCAACAACAAGTCGTCATAAAAAGCTTAGAGCAACATTACAAACGCGTAGCTGGTGTGGCCGGCGCGACGATTATGGGTGATGGCTGTGTAGCCATGATTTTGGATGTTGAATCCCTATCAAGTGAAATAAAAACCCCTACTATTCAGGAGGTATCAGGTGGCAACTAATACGACAATGCCTGAGCAAGAAACCGAGACCGAACAAAAGAATGAATTTTTGACATTTGTACTCGGTGAAGAAAATTACGCGCTAGACATCATGACGGTAAAAGAAATTCGCGGTTATGAACAGGTCACCAAAATCGCGAATGCCCCTGACTATATAAAGGGCGTGTTAAACCTGCGAGGCGATATCGTGCCAATTATCGATTTGCGTATTAAGTTTGGCGTAGGTGAAGCAACGTACAACGAATTTACGATCGTCATCATGCTCATGATTGACGAGCGCATTGTCGGCATTGTGGTGGACGAAGTGAGTGATGTCATAAAAGTTGGCTCCTCGCAAGTCAAACCGCCACCCGAGTTTGGGGTAGCGTTTGACAGCGCGTATCTGCACGGACTCACAAGCATTAACGAACAAATGATTATCCTAGTAAATATTCAAAAATTAATATCAAGCGATGAACTGGGGCTTTACGACCCAGTGGCAACTGTGGAGCAAGACTAATATGAAATTCCTCAAGTGGTTCGACAACATTAAGTTACCCGTAAAAATGGGTATCATTGCGATGCTCGCCTTGTTGGGTTTGGGACTACCCACTTATTACTACACGGAATTGTCGTTCGAAAACCAAGCCTCGGCTCAACAGGAGCTACTTGGGATTCAACCTGCCTCTGCAGTCGTCAAGCTAAAAAAGGTGATGGCTGAACACAGAGGTATGTCTGCCCAGCTATTCAATGGCAACGCTGCCGTCGCACCGGCTTTAACGGCAAAAAGCAGTGAAGTGGATAGTCAGTTTGCCAAAGTAAGAGAGCTAATAACAGAAGCAGACAGAGAGAATGCCAGAGATCTCTTGTCTAACTTGGGTGAACTCAAAAATCATTGGAACACGATCAAGTCAAACGTCAATAGCCGCAGTTATACGCCTGTTGCCTCGTTTAGCGAACACTCCAATCTAATTATTGCAGCCGACTTGTTTGTTGGCGAGATCATGAACCATTTTTTACTCAGTTATGACCCAGCTGCTTCAAGCTACCATTTGATCATTGCAAACTTGCAAAACATGCCTCGCCTAGCTGATGCCTTGGGTAAAATACGTGGTGCAGGCGCGGGCGCACTCTCTGCCTCTACCATTTCGGGCGCAACCAAAAGCGCAGTAAGAGCAAACTTGACAAATATTGCCGCCCCCCTACAAGACTTTAAAATGAATATGTCAGCTGCGGCCCAAGCTGACTCGCGATTTAATGATAGCTTTAATGCTGCTAGTGATTTTAAAAATATCGTGGATGCTGCCTTGAACAAAGCTGAGACCGAAATCTTAAATAAAGACATTCCAGAATATAGTCCGACACAGTTTTTTGAAGAATACACCCGCGTGTTGGGAACCTTATACGAGCAACACGACAAAAACATTGTTGATTTAACTAAGGTAATTTCGGAACGTTCGGATGCCATCGCGTCAGCGCGTACCACGACTTTGTCTACTATTTTTGTTTTGCTCTTAGTCAGTAGCGTGATTGGCTTTATTATTATTCGTTCAATCAAAAATTCAACAAACAACTTAATCGGGCACTTTGCCAATATATCCAAAGGCCAATACGACATTGCTTTTGATACTTCACGCAAGGACGAGATGGGAATTTTAGAGAAAGCCTTGGCGCAATTAAATGTACAATTACAAGAAGCCTCAGCCACAGCACTCGAAGCCGCAAAAGTTAAACAGGCACTGGACAATAGCTCAACCTGTTTTATGATGTCTGATGCTGACAGAAAAATCGTGTATATGAATGACTCAGTGTACAAACTGCTGAAAAAAGCAGAAAGCTCTATTCGCAAAGATTTGCCACAATTTAATGTCGAATCTTTGATTGGTACCCGCATCGACAGCTTTCACCACAATCCCACTCATCAACATGCTGTACTCGACGCCCTAACCGGTGTACATGAAGCACGCTTAAACTTGGGTGGCTACTCTTTCCGTCTTATGATCAATCCAATCCGCGATGAAAACGGCAACGATCTTGGTAACAGCGTGGAATGGCATGACATGACAGAAATTTACAAAGAAGAGCGTCGCGTAACCCGCATACTCGAAGCCTTGGATTGCACCAGTACCAATGTCATGTTAGCTGATGCAGACCGTAACATCATTTATATGAACCGCGCGGTTAAAACGCTGATGAAGCAAGCCGAGTCTGATTTGAAAAAGGTCTTGCCTCACTTTGATGCGGACAACCTGATCGGCGTAAATATGGATACATTCCACAAAGACCCTAGTCATCAAAAAGGCCTGCTCGACAGGCTAAAAGAAGCATACACCAGCCAAATTAAAGTTGGGCCAAGACACTTTAGACTAATAGCGAACCCAATATTTAACTCCAGCGGTGAGCGCATTGGCTCTGTAGTTGAATGGCTTGAGCGCACTAAAGAGGTCAATGCTGAACAAGAAATCGCAGAGATTGTACAAGCCAGCCTTGAAGGTAACTTTGAAAAGCGTGTGGATGAAAGCGACAAAGAAGGCTTTATGCTTACCATGGCGCAAGGTCTCAACCAATTGATGAAAACCACAGAAACCGGCTTGAACGAAGTCAGTAATGTGCTGCTGGCGATTTCTGAAGGTGACTTGACTAAACGTGTCGACACCGAATTCCAAGGCACATTTAACGACCTTAAAAATTACTGTAACACCACCAATGAAAACTTGGTGTCTGTTATCAGCAAAATTCGCGAAGCGAGTGACACGATCAACAATGCCTCATCTGAAATCGCCCAAGGCAACGCTGATTTGTCAGCGAGAACAGAGCAACAAGCATCCAGTCTTGAAGAAACAGCCTCAAGCATGGAAGAGCTCACCAGTACTGTCCGCTTAAACGCAGAAAACGCCAATCAGGCCAACGGCCTTGCTTCGCAAGCCGCGGAGGTAGCAGGCAATGGCGGCGATTTGATCAAACAAGTTGTGACAACCATGGCATCTATCAACGAAAGTGCGCAGAAAATTTCTGACATTATCGGTGTGATTGATGGCATTGCCTTCCAAACCAATATCCTTGCGCTCAACGCAGCGGTTGAAGCCGCAAGAGCAGGTGAGCAAGGACGAGGTTTTGCAGTTGTTGCATCGGAAGTACGCACCCTTGCGCAACGCTCGGCAAATGCAGCAAAAGACATCAAAGATTTGATTTCTGACTCAGTTGCCAAAGTAGAAAGCGGCAACGAATTGGTCAATCAATCTGGTGATACTATGCAAGAAATTGTTGTCGCCATTCAGCGCGTTAACGACATCATGAGCGAAATTGCCGCGGCCTCTGCAGAGCAAGCAAGCGGTATCGACGAAGTCAGTAAAGCCGTATCGCAAATGGATGAAATGACACAACAAAATGCCGCCTTAGTTGAAGAAGCAGCTGCCGCCGCAGAAAGCATGCGAGGCCAAGCAGGAGAGCTTAACAACCGCGTGGGGGCATTTAAACTCAGTAGCAGTGACGTGACCACAACACTTAGCCAAAGTGCACCAGACCTACTGACTCAGCAGTTTGATGAGCTACCCTCTGTCGGTCATGCCAAAACGAGTCCTAAGGCAGTGCCTGCGGTGTCTCAAGAAGACGAGTGGGAAAGCTTTTAGCGCATGATGCTAAATGCTGAACAAAGTCAGGAATTTGAGTTTCGTTCTGCTGATTTTCATGCAGTCAGAACGCGACTCAAGACTATCGCGGGTATCAACCTTTCTGAAAGCAAAGACTCTATGGTGTACAGCCGATTGTCTCGGCGAATCAGACACTTAAAACTTCAGTCGTTTTCAGAATACTTGCGTTATGTAGATACTCACAGCGAAGAACACGAAGAGTTTGTCAATGCGCTAACGACTAACTTAACTTCGTTTTTTCGTGAAAATCATCACTTTGACTATTTAAAAGACTACCTTCGCTCACACAGGCGCCCATTAAAAATTTGGTGTGCCGCAGCCTCAACGGGTGAAGAGCCGTATTCCATTGCCATGACGGTAGTGGAAGCCTTTGGAAAATTTGATATTCCGGTAGAAATTACCGCCTCAGATATTGATAGCAAAGTACTCGCTAAAGCCAGAGCCGGTATTTACGATATCAAACTGGTCGAAAGCTTAGCTAAGGACATCAAAAAGCGCTATTTTCATCGAGGTAAAGGCAAGAACACCAACTTGGCGAGGGTGGTACCAGAACTCCGTCAGTTGATAAATTTCAGAAAAATCAATCTTATAAACAACACTTGGGATCTGCACAAGGATTTTGACATTGTTTTCTGTCGGAACGTAATGATTTACTTCGATAAACCCACACAGCTGCAAATTTTAAAAAAGATTGTGGGGCATATGAAGCCTAATGGTATTTATTTCGCCGGGCATTCAGAGAACTTCTCTCATGTGAGTACTTTACTTACGCCACTTGGCAAAACTATTTACCAGCCTAAGGCCTAAACAATGAGCGAATTGCTGACCGAACACCTCGCACCCAATCGTTATTTTGACCCCAACTTTAAAATGAATGCGGTCAAAATACTGCCTGGTGAATACTTTGCCACGCAAGAAAACACTTTAATAGTGACCGTATTGGGTTCGTGCATTTCGGTTTGTTTACGCGATCCTGTCTTACGGGTAGCCGGTATGAACCACTTCTTACTTCCCGAAAGCCATGATGAAAATGATCTAGAGGGTGATTCTGCGCGATACGGCGTATATGCAATGGAAGTACTCATTAACCATATGCTTAAGCTCGGCGCGCCAAAACGTCGTCTCGAAGCTAAGATATTTGGCGGCGGCAATGTGATGCAGCAATTTCGAGCCCACAGCGTGGGAGAAAAGAACACGGCCTTTATTCAGGAATATATGCAAACGGAGAACATTAAAGTCACTGCTACTGATGTGCTGGGAGAGTTTCCACGAAAAGTGTATTTTTTCCCCGAGTCAGGCGAAGTAAAAGTGCGTAAGTTGAAATCCATGCATAACACGACCATTCTTGATAGAGAATCTGCCTACCGTTCTAAACTTGATAAGCGCCTCACCTTTGGCGATGTTGATCTATTTTAAGGAGAAAATAAACGATGCCAATTAGAGTACTTGTTATTGACGATTCAGCATTAATCCGAAGCCTGTTAAGTGAAATTATTAGTCACGATCCTGAGCTTGAGCTAGTCGGTGCTGCCCCCGACGCATACGTAGCAAAAGACATGGTCGTGCAACTCAAACCTGATGTTATTACCCTTGACATTGAAATGCCTAAGGTTGACGGTCTCACTTTTTTAGATCGCTTGATGAAGGCAAAACCCACGCCTGTACTGATGATTTCTACCCTTACCGAAAAAGGCGCAGAGGCGACGATCCGTTCTTTAGAATTAGGGGCGATAGACTTTATACCCAAACCCAAAATTGATGTCGCTAAGGGCATGGGAGAATATCAGGCAGAAATCGTCAGTAAAATCAAACTTGCTGCTCGGTCTAAACCAAGACGCTTTAATCCGGAAAAATGCAGTAGCAAAGTTACCCCTATTCAGTACAAAGGCACAGAAATTATCGTTGGGATTGGTGCATCTACCGGCGGTACTGAAGCCATAAAAGAAGTGCTTATGGGTTTGTCTCCCGCCTTTCCTGCCACGGTTATTACCCAACATATGCCGCCCAATTTCACTAAATCATTTGCCAAGCGTTTGGATGGTATGTGCAAAGTGAAGGTGAAAGAGGCTGAAGATAATGAGCGCTTACTGCCAGGAAATGTCTACATTGCCCCAGGTGACAAACACCTCGAAGTAATGCGTCACGGTGCAGATTACCGGACTAAACTCAATGATGGACCACTTGTGAGCGGCCACAAACCTGCTGTCGATGTCATGTTTGCCTCACTTGCAAAAACAGTAGGTAAAAATACGGTAGCGACGATCTTAACGGGTATGGGAAGAGATGGTGCCCAAGGCTTACTCGCGCTCAAACAAGCTGGTGCCACAACCATGGCACAAGATGAGGCAAGCTCTGTAGTATTTGGGATGCCCAAAGTCGCTATTGAACTTGGCGCAACCGCCAATATTATACCCTTAGAGAAAATGAGCGCAGCTCTAACAAAGGCAATTGAAAGTGTCGGCGCAGGTTCACGCCTGTAGTGTCTGACACGTCGCTGACCTTAATTTACATATCATAAATTAGCTATACGCTTTTAACAAATCAAGAACAGCCAAATGTGACTCTTGTTAGCACATCGCCGTATCACGGTCGTACTTTATTTGATTTCTTCCTTGGTTTTTTGCCGCGTACAGTAGTACATCCGCATCATTGATAGCATCCCTTAGCTGCTCGTATTCCCCCAAACAAACAAGCCCAGCACTAAAGGTGACATTAAAATATCCTTGATCATGCTTAAATTGAATTTTTGAGAAAGCTTGCCGTAATTCATCTAGTTTTTTCACGCCATTCGATAAGTCGCAATCTTGTAAAACCAGCAAGAACTCTTCACCACCATAGCGGCCAATATAGTCAGATTCCCGAAATGCTCGACGCATTTGTTGCCCAAGTGTTCTCAGCACTTGATCGCCATTCGAATGCCCATAGCTGTCGTTTACCACCTTAAAATGATCCACATCAATCAATGCGATAGCTGTTTTTGTCTTGTTCAACTTACTCAGTCGCAGTGCATCGTTGGCAGATTCGACGATTTGGCCATGATTGTACACACCAGTTAAAGCATCTTTTGACACAAATGACCGTATGACTGAAGAGCGATTTAATCTCGCCAATACCTGTTTGACCACCAGAGGAGTTGGGGTTGACTTGGTAATAACATCATCCGCGCCGGAATCTAATACTTTTAGCTTAGTCTCAAGCGTGTCATCAGCTGTTAAAAATACGATGGGGGCAAAATCAAACTTTTCAGATTGGCGTAGCATGGAGGCTATTTCTAAACCATTCACGTCTGGCATAAACATATCCAGTAAAAATAAATCTGGTTTTAAGCGTTCCAATGACTCAAACAAAGCTTGGGCACTTTGAATGTATTCCACGCGACAATTGGCTTGTTCAAATACTGACTTATAAAAAACGCCCATTGACTCTTGATCATCGACCAAGACAATGGTGTAACTGTATTCGCGCTGCAATTGTAACACTCGGCTGATTTTTTCAAATAGCGAGTACGAATGTAGGGGTTTCACTATAAAATCGGAGACACCTGCTCGCACTGCAGACAACCTTGTCTCTAAATTAAACACAGTTGAACATGCGATCACTTCGACACCATATTTATTTAAGGCCTCTACAAAAACAGTTATTTCTTCGACCGAGTATCCACAATTAACAATATCGAGGATTACCAACGAGTATTTGTCGTCAGAAAATTGCTGTTTGAAAGCCTCGATACTTTCAAAACTATCAGCCGTATAATTAAACTGTTGAAGTATTTGTAAGGTGGCACAAGCGGCACTTGGGTCTGCATCAATAACCGCCATCCTTGCTCCCCCCGAGATGACTTTTTTTGACGTAATCGCTTGCTTGCACAAGGTTTCGATAATCGCGGTATGCTCGCCTTTGTCAATTTCACTGAGTACGGGATCGGGGGTGGTCTTGCTCCCTTGGATCAATACATTTAGCGCAATATCGATGTTTTTCACCGCATCTTTTAGGGATATATTTTCATCCAATGCGCCTTTCAGTAAACGCTTGATATCGTTAAGTTGATGATGCAGCACAAAAACTGCATAGGGCGTCATGAGGTTTGCTATTTCGGTAATAGATTTGTCGAATTCAATAAACGGCATTTTTTGACGGCTTTTGCGGGCGTTACCCCACAGCGAGATTACGACTTTAAGCAAGTCGTAATCTCGCTTAGCGTGTGCGGGTGAAACAGAAATGACAACTCTCCTAGATCTAGCCTACGCTACCAATATATGCCCAACTGCGTGTTTACACAATCGAATATTAACAGCGCATAATACGTGCTTATTTGATATCGGCGGTTCAAAAATAAACTAAAGTTCTAGATTAATTTTCCGATTATTTGTCTATAACAAGTAGTATTCGCAACCACTGTTTACCATGATTTCACTAACTATCAGAAGTTCGGTAAACCCTCACTTTGTTTAGACCCAATAATGAGCGAAGACACTAAGCTACAAAACAAAATAGACATGTTAGAGCGCCAACTGCTGCGTGAACGCAATGGCCGCAAACAAGCCGAAGAGGTACTTCGTCAAAAATCGCTAGAGCTGCACGAATCAGAAAAACGCTTAGCCCGCAACACCCAACGCTTAAATCAAGCGCTGTATGCCAGTGGCGAGTCGGTATGGGAATGGCAAGCAAAAGAAGATATCGTTCGCGTTTATCTGTCGATAGACAAGTCCGAAGTAGTGGTAAAAACCTTAGGCAGTTTTTCTACCGGCCTTGACTTGCTAGAAGCACGCAGCCGACGTAAGTTTGTGCAAAACTGGGAAGCGCATAAAGCCGGTGAAATCAGCAAAATCGACATGCATGTTCAATACTACAACGAAGACAATGATAGCCTGCGTTGGGCAAGAGTATGCGGGCAATTTGTGACGCGCGATAATTGTGGTGTTGGCACCCACTTTACTGGGATTTTAAAAGACATTACGCGTAAGTACGAAAAACAACTTACCTTAGACACGATTGCCATGTCCTTTTTATTGTCTGCAGAATTGATGTTTATTTTAAAACTCGATTCCCTGCATCTCGAAGTAACGGCTGCTGCCTCCGCAAGCCTGGGCGTGCCCAATGATCTGAGCCTCAAGGAAAAACAGGATAGGCTTACCCAATCCCTCCCTGTATCCAATATTAAACGCCATCAAACCAATAAAGTGTATGCCTTCGAAGATACCATTACACTGGCAAGCGGCGAACAAAAAAAAGCAAAATTTCGACTATTTCCTGGATATACACCCAATACCAAAGATAGCGCATATGAATACGCGGTAGGTGCCTTTAAGTTTTAAGGCCACTCTCGACAGCTAACTTCGCTGATTAGACCAGTAAAGACATAAAAAATGCAGACATCTACGTAAAATTTGCTATATTGAATAGTTAATTGATGTTTGACTCTCTAACTTGCAGAAAATGAACAAAAAATGCACGATAAACGCATGATATCTGCAAGATAAGAAAATATAAGCGCTAAATTGATGAAAATACTCTTGTTAAACGGTCCTAATTTAAATTTACTTGGAAAGCGTGAACCTGATATTTATGGCAGCGAAACCTTAGCCGATGTAGAAAAGTATTTAAGGGAATATGCAAGCCAGTGCGATTGTGAACTCTCTTGTTTGCAATCGAACGCCGAGCACGTGCTACTCGACGCTATTCATCAAGCGATGGGCAGTATCGATGGTGTTATCATCAACCCCGGTGCATTGACTCACACCAGTGTTGCGTTACGAGACGCTTTCTTAGGCACAAAACTTCCATTCATCGAAGTGCATTTGTCTAATGTGCACGCGCGCGAGTCATTTCGACATAAGTCGTTTTTGTCTGATGTCGCCGAAGGCATCATCGTGGGGTGTGGCACCCTCGGCTATAAACTCGCATTAGACGCATTAATTCAAAAACTCAAACACTAACAAATACAGGCTGTTGTTATTTACAGCGAGCCTTGCTTAATACATACAACAAAGATTTATAAGGGTTATCACATGGACATACGCAAAGTAAAAAAACTAATTGAACTGGTTGAAGAATCAGGCATTGCAGAACTTGAAATCACCGAAGGTGAAGAGTCTGTGCGTATCAATCGCGGCAATACCGGTGCACAACAAGTACAATATGTGCCTCAAGTAGCGGCACCCGTAGCGCCCGCTGCCGCACCAGCCCCTGCGGCAAGTGCAGAAGCCGCAGCACCGGCTCCCAGTGTTAGCTCAGGCCATGTTGTGAAATCGCCTATGGTAGGTACGTTTTATCGTGCATCTTCACCCGAAGCTGCTGCTTTTGTAGAAGTAGGACACACAGTCAAGAAGGGCGACACCCTTTGCATTATCGAAGCAATGAAAATGATGAACCAAATAGAATCAGATGCCGACGGCGTGGTCAAAGAGATACTGGTAGACAATCAAGAACCAGTAGAATTTGATCAACCATTATTCATTATCGAATAAGGGCGGGCATCATGCTTGATAAAGTACTTATTGCCAATCGCGGCGAAATAGCGCTGCGCATTTTAAGGGCGTGCAAAGAGTTAGGAATAAAAACGGTTGCAGCCCATTCATCCGCCGATCGCGATTTAAAACACGTGCTGTTAGCTGACGAAACAATCTGTATCGGCAATGCGGCCGCTACTGAGAGCTACCTCAATATTCCGCGCATTATCGCTGCCGCAGAAGTGACCAATTCTATCGCTATTCATCCAGGCTATGGCTTTTTATCTGAAAATGCAGATTTTGCCGAAGCCGTCGAAAAAAGCGGGTTTGTGTTTATTGGCCCAAAAGCAGAAACCATCAATTTAATGGGAGACAAAGTATCTGCAATCGCATCCATGCGCAAAGCAGGTGTGCCTTGTGTGCCAGGCTCAGATGGTCCGCTTGGCGAAGATATGGAAAAAAACAAAGCCATTGCCAAGCGTATCGGCTACCCAATCATTATTAAGGCCGCAGGCGGTGGTGGTGGTCGTGGCATGCGTGTTGTGCGCAGCGAAGAAGAACTAGAGTCGTCGATTCGAACCACCAAAACAGAAGCAGGTGCTGCGTTTAACAACGACATCGTCTACATGGAAAAATTTTTGGAAAACCCGCGCCACGTGGAAATTCAAGTCTTAGCTGATGGACAAGGCAACGCTGTGCATTTGGGTGAACGTGACTGCTCAATGCAACGTCGCCACCAAAAAGTAGTGGAAGAAGCACCTGCCCCTGGTATTACCCAAAGTATGCGGGAAAAAATTGGGGAGCGTTGCCGACGAGCCTGTATTGAAATTGGTTATCGCGGCGCTGGCACCTTTGAGTTTTTATATGAAAACGGTGAGTTTTACTTCATAGAAATGAATACGCGTATTCAAGTAGAACACCCCGTTACAGAGATGATTACTGGCGTTGATTTAATTAAAGAACAGCTCCGTATTGCCGCAGGTCAACCATTGTCAATTGAGCAATCGCAAGTGAATGTCCATGGTCATGCTATTGAATGCCGTATCAATGCTGAAGATCCCAAGACTTTTATCCCCAGCCCAGGACAAATAAAGATGTTCCATTCTCCGGGTGGCTTGGGCGTAAGGTGGGAGTCGCACATTTATTCTGGTTATAAAGTACCGCCTTATTATGATTCGATGATTGGCAAACTTATCACCTATGGCGAAAGTAGAGACGAGGCTATTGCTCGTATGCGCCATGCCTTGAATGAGTTGGTCATAGACGGCATAAAAACTAACGTGCCACTACAACAGAAAATTATGGCTGACGAAAACTTCTTTAACGGCGGCACCAATATCCATTATTTGGAGAAAAAACTCGACGCTGAAGACTAAACGCCACTAATTGCAATTAGTCATAAAAATAACCCCATTTCTGGGGTTATTTTTTATCAGGTCGCCAGAGTGCGACTCAACACAATCAAGAACAACTAACACTTTGTCGCAATAATTCGCAATTCGTCGCAATTTTATGTACAAATTGCAATGGCTGTGTTTTTATTAAGTGTTGGTAAGTCACAAAATAGCATCTTTAGCCCTATACATGAACAAATCTGCCATTGAAGCGTCGGAAGAACTGTATATCCCCCCTACTCGACAAAAACCCTCGTTTTGGTTATTGCACTGTGCAGGTTGGCTTATATACTGGTTTCTCTTCTTAATAGAAAACACCGTCTTATCTTTTGGTAGTTCTAACTATTTGATTGGCGTACCTTTGTTTGTGAGTGCCTCACTGGCAGCTTTGCTCACCCTGCCTTTACGATACATATATCGGCGTTTTTGGCGCTTTTCTCCGCAAAATATTCTGCTGCTCGTAATACTGTCTTGCATTGTAGTGGCATTACTTTGGACGCCAGCCAAAAACATTGCGATGTGGACCATTCACCCGCTTATAAATCCCGAAATTGATCACAGTAAAAAAGCAGAAATGATGGATATATTCAATTATTTTTCTGGCTTAACCTATAGTCTCGCGATGATATTGGCATGGAGTACTCTGTATTTTAGCGTCAACTTTTATTTCAGGCTCGTAGCTGAAAAAGAAATGCACCTTGCTGCCGCACGCCTGTCACATAGCGCACAGATTAAAATGCTGCGCTATCAAATAAATCCGCATTTTTTGTTCAACACACTCAATGCGATTTCTACTTTGGTGATAATGGGCAACAAAGAAAAAGCCAACGATATGTTGGTAAAACTGTCTACATTTTTGCGTTTCAGTTTAGACAATGATCCAGAAAAAAAAGTCGTGCTTTACGAAGAACTTAAAGCCCTAATGCTGTATCTAGATATCGAAAAAACGCGCTTCGATGAGCGCTTGAACATTCACTTTGAGCTTAGCGAAACGACTGAAAACTATTTAGTGCCAAGCTTGCTATTGCAGCCACTTGTCGAAAACAGTATTAAGTATTCAATTGCTAAAATGCCTTCAGGCGGCGAAATATCAATAAGCGCAAAAGAAGAGGATGGCTATTTACAGCTCGAAATTTCAGACAACGGCCCAGACGGGCATGCCTCTGTCAGTAAAATTGATTGCCTTAACCATCAGACAGATAAGGGAGTGGGGCTCCGAAATATCAAAGAGCGCTTGGCAGTACTCTATCCCAACAATTACCAGTTTATGGTGAAGAAAAACCTACCCTCTGGCCTGAGCGTTTGTATACGATTGCCGATAGAGAAGTGAAAAAGCGTTTCATCCTTGGGATACATTGTATCCCAAGGCAAAATATTGCTTATCGCGCGTTCAGCTTTTGTGACTAACAACAATCTGAATTGGCGCAACAATCACCGCAGTTGCATTGCTCATTACATACACAATTTTCAGTATTGCAACAGCATTGTTCTACTGCATTCTCTTCACAACATACGCATTTTTCGTTCATTTCAACACTCCAAAGGATATTTTACCTAATGTTACTTATTTGGAACCACCACAGCATTCCCACTCATTTTCAAAACAATCTAAAAGATCACACTTGCTCAAGGCGTTTTTATTTGAACCGCAACTATTTGAAAATTTTTCGAGTGCATTTACCGTTGCCTGCAACTCAAAAATTTTTCGCCGGATCTCCTCAATTTTGTTTAAAGACTTTTGCTTTATAATGTCCGCAGACTCAATACAGCAACTATCAAATTGAAGAAAATCTTTGACTTCATCTAATGAAAAACCCACACCTTGCAATTGTTTAACTAAACAAACAATCCTCACATCCTCGTCAGAATAATAACGAAATCCGCCAATTTTAGGTGGCTGTTGAAGAATGCCTTTTCGCTCGTAGAATCGAATAGTTTCGATACCAACATTCGCGGACTTTGCTACAACACCAATCGTTTTTTGCTTGTGATCTTTCATATGACACTAGTAGTTTACACCCCGTACTTGTGTACGGAGTCAAGGAAAATTAAACCCAAATTTCAAAAAGCGCGTAATCAATCGTTAATAAATTACTTTCTGTGTAAAATAATGTTCAACTTTTTAAAGTCCAACCCAAGTAAAAAACTGCGCAAACAATACGATATAAAGCTCGAACAAGCCATGCTTGCACAACGAAAAGGTGATATCAAATCATACTCTATGCTTACCGCTGAGGCTGAACAGATATGGAAAGAGATCGAAACGTTAGAAGAAAACTCATCGTAGATTAAAGCATCGTTATCTTACTCCAGCATAAAATTGTGCTGCAACAGCGATTGCCCTCTTACCCAAAATTAGAACTTCCTGTATATTCACCGCCATAAAACATAGAGGAAAGTCTGAATGGCGTGGCAACAACTAAAAATTAGCGTTAAGGCCGAGCATGCTGAAGCGGTAGGCGATATGCTAAGTGCCAATCAAGCACAAGCGGTAACTTTTGTCGATGCTAAAGATACGCCAATGTATGAGCCCAAACCAGGCGAAGTCTTACTCTGGCCTGATACTCAGGTGATTGGTCTGTACGATGCCAGTATCAATCTTGTACCCGTTGTCGAGCGTCTGAGTCATGCTGCTGTGTTTAGGCAAGAATTTTTGTACAGTATTGATCAATTAGAAGACAAAGACTGGGAAAGAGAATGGATGGAAAATTTCCATCCGATGCAATTTGGTCAACGCCTCTGGATATGCCCAAGCTGGAGAGACATTCCCAACCCACAAGCAGTGAACGTGCTGTTAGACCCAGGCCTTGCTTTTGGCACCGGTACCCATCCAACGACATCCATGTGCCTGCGTTGGCTAGACAGCCAAGATATACAAGACAAAAGCGTATTTGATTTTGGGTGCGGGAGCGGTATCCTCGCAATCGCGGCTTTAAAACTTGGCGCCGCAAGTGCTATAGGCATTGATATCGATCCTCAAGCTCTAATAGCAAGTACCAGCAATGCAGAAAAAAATAGTGTCCTCGACAGGTTAGATTTGTACATTGCCGACCAGCAACCTGCTGTACAGGTTGATATTGTTGTCGCGAATATCCTCTCAGGTCCCTTAAAAGCACTCAAGCCTAACATTTCCGCACACTGTAAATCCGGCGGTAAATTAGTCATGTCGGGTATATTAGTCGAACAAGCGCAAACAGTCATTGACGCATATTCTGATGAGTTTATCTTCGAACCCATGCAACAAGAAGGCGAGTGGGCTTGTATTTCTGCTAAGAAAGTGTGACGACACTCACAAAGCCTACTTAAGTCAAGTATTTTTTCTTTAAATTGTTTAAAAATTATACTTTTCAAAGTGCAAAAAAACACGTATATTACGCCGCCGATTTAGTCAGAAGCGTTATGTATTGGAGTAGGCGATATTGTGCAAATTGGTCCTTACAAATTAGCGAACAATTTGATACTCGCCCCCATGGCAGGTATAACCGACCGCCCTTTTCGGGAGTTGTGTCGCCGTATGGGTGCGGGACTTGTCGTATCTGAAATGCTCTCAAGCAATCCGCGCGTATGGAAAACCGCAAAATCCATGGCAAGGATGAACCATGATGGCGAATCGGGTGTACGTAGCGTACAAATTGCAGGCAGTGAACCTGAATTGATGGCTCAAGCGGCACAATTTAATGTCGAACACGGTGCACAAATCATCGACATAAATATGGGTTGCCCTGCAAAAAAGGTAAACAAAAAATTAGCTGGTTCAGCGCTATTGAAAGAGCCAAAGTTAGTAAAAGAGATACTATCCGAGGTCGTTAGTGCCGTAGACGTGCCTGTCACCCTAAAAATCCGCACGGGTTGGGATGAAGCACATCGAAACGGTATTGAAATAGCTCAAATAGCTGAAGCAGCAGGCATACAGGCCTTGGCGATTCACGGCAGAACCCGCACCTGTATGTTTAATGGCCAGGCTGAATACGACACAATACGTCAAATCAAGCAAGCGATTTCAATTCCAGTTATTGCCAATGGTGATATAGGTGACGAAATACAGGCCAAGCATGTCCTTGACTATACGGGTGCAGACGCACTCATGATAGGCCGAGCGGCACAAGGTAATCCTTGGATTTTTAAACAGATCCATCACTACCTGACAAAAGGCTCTATTCTTGATAAGCCCAGTGCACAAGAACAAGCCAATGTGTTAATCGAGCATGTTAAGGGTGTTCACAACTTATACGGTGAATACTCCGGTGTTCGAATAGCACGCAAACACGTTGGCTGGTACCTCAGTCAATTGGATCAAGGCAAGTCATTTAGACGCACGTTCAACGGCCTCGAAGATGCAAGTAGCCAACTCAGTTCGTTGAACGAGTTTTTTTCATCGTTACAGGACAGGCAAAACCTGTCGTCTGTAGCATAGCTTTATTATTGTACATTACAGAGAGCAGCATTTATGTTCGATCAGAATTTAACATCACCTTTCACTACAACGGTAACGACACCGACGCAAGCACAAGCACAAAAGCCCTTGCGTTCTTCAGTAAAGCAAGCCGTAAACAAATATCTTAAAGAGCTAAACAACCAAGATATTGACAACTTATATGAGCTTGTACTGGCTGAAATAGAAGCGCCTTTGTTAGAGGAAGTGATGACTTATACACGTGGCAATCAGACCCGTGCTGCTAACCTGATGGGAATCAACCGTGGTACTTTACGCAAAAAACTTAAAATGTACGGTTTAGGTTAATTGACAACACAATAATGAGAGCGCTTTTTGCGCTCTTTTTATATGTACTATTTATCGTACCAAATGCAAAAATTATACAGATTCAACTAGTCAATTTTGTTACAACATTCTGAGCATAACTAAAAAGTATACGACAGAACTTCAGGGTAAGATTGCAAACAAACAGTATCAAACTAATAGGCCATATTAGCTATGCAACAAAACACATCTATCAAGCGCGCGCTACTCAGCGTTTCTGATAAAACAAACATCACAGACCTAGCGAAGTTCTTAGACAGCATGGGTGTCGAACTACTATCTACTGGCGGCACTGCCAGTCTTCTGAGAAAGGAAGGGATCCAAGTAAAAGACGTAAGTGAATATACCGGACATCCCGAAATCATGGACGGACGCGTAAAAACACTTCACCCTAAAGTGCATGGGGGCATTTTGGGTCGCAGGGATATCGACGCAAATGTGATGGAAAGACATGAAATACTGGCTATTGATATGGTCGTGGTTAATTTATATCCCTTTGCACTGACTGTTGCAAAAGAAGACTGTAGCCTTGAAGATGCCATTGAAAACATCGATATCGGCGGTCCCACTATGGTGCGAGCTGCAGCTAAAAACCACAAAGACGTCACCATTATTGTTAACCCAGACGACTACAGCAAAGTCATCGCTGAGATGCAAGCAAACCAAGGCCAAGTATCCCATGCATCGCGTTTTGATCTGGCGATTAAGGCCTTTGAACACACCGCACAATACGATGGCATGATCGCAAACCACTTCGGTACTATGGTAAACCAAGCGTCTGACGATGAACAAAGTGAAACATCGCAATTTCCACGTACAATCAACGTTCAAATGCAGAAAAAACAAGACCTTCGTTATGGTGAGAACAGTCATCAAAGCGCTGCGTTTTATGTTGAAAACGACATTCAAGAAGCTTCTGTTTCAACCGCGGTTCAGTTGCAAGGTAAAGCGCTATCTTTTAACAACATAGCCGATACTGATGCCGCGCTTGAGTGCGTAAAAGAATTCACACAACCCGCTTGTGTCATTGTCAAACACGCTAACCCTTGTGGTGTTGCCGTCGCTGACAATATTTTAGACGCCTACGATCACGCGTTTAAAACAGATCCAACATCGGCGTTTGGCGGCATTATTGCGTTCAACCAAGCACTTGATGCAAAAACTGCAAGTGAAATCATTGCTCGTCAGTTTGTAGAAGTCATTATTGCCCCTACTGTCGATGCAGAAGCAGCACAAGTGCTCAGTGCTAAACAAAACGTACGTGTACTTAGCTGTGGTGACTGGCAAGGTCAACTGACAGAGGGTTTTGATTTTAAACGTGTGAACGGCGGTATGTTAGTGCAAGACCGAGATTTTGGCATGGTTGAAATGGAAGACCTAAGCGTTGTTTCAGAGCTTGCTCCAACGGACGCGCAACTAAAAGACTTATTGTTCACTTGGAAAGTCGCCAAGTACGTAAAATCAAATGCAATTGTTTATGCTAAAGACGGTAAGACAGTTGGCGTAGGCGCCGGACAAATGAGTCGAGTGTATTCCGCTAAAATTGCCGGCATCAAAGCCAAAGACGAAAACTTGGTTGTCGAGGGATGTGTGATGGCATCTGATGCTTTCTTCCCATTCAGAGACGGTATAGACGCGGCGGCGGAAGCGGGCATTAAAGCCATTATTCAACCAGGTGGTTCTATGCGAGACGATGAAGTCATTGCCGCAGCTAACGAGCATGGTATCGCAATGGTATTTACTGGCATGCGCCACTTTAAACACTAATTTGCACGAATAAAGAATGGGAATACGCTTATGAAAGTACTAGTACTTGGACGTGGTGGCCGTGAACACGCTTTGGCATACCAAGTGGCAAAATCTGAGAACGTAGAAGCCGTCTATGTAGCAGACGGCAATGCTGGAATGGATCTAGAAGCAAAAATTACACGTTTAGCTATCAAAGAAGATGACAAAGAAGCCTTGCTAAATGAAGTCAATCGTTTGTCCATCGATCTCACCATTGTTGGACCCGAAGCCCCCTTATCGAAAGGTGTGGTAGATTTTTTTGAAGCCAACGGAAAACTGATTTTTGGTCCAACACAAGCAGCAGCGCAATTAGAAACCTCAAAGTCATACACTAAAGACTTTTTAGCTCGCTATGACATTCCTACCGGCTACTACAAAACCTTTGAAGTGATTGATGAAGCCATAGCTTATATCAAAGAGCAAGGCGCGCCTATTGTAGTAAAAGCCGATGGCTTAGCCGCAGGTAAAGGTGTCATTGTTGCAATGGACGAGCAAACCGCGATCGATGCTGTGACCGATATGTTATCCGACAATAAATTTGGTGACGCAGGTAGTCGAGTCGTTATCGAAGAGTTTTTAGACGGCGAAGAAGCTAGCTTTATCGTCTTATGTGACGGCAAAAACGTGCTGCCATTGGCAACCAGCCAAGATCACAAACGCGCCTTTGATAATGACGAAGGCCCCAACACTGGGGGGATGGGTGCATATTCTCCGGCACCTGTTGTCACGCCTGAAGTCCATGACAAAATCATGCAGCAAGTTATCTTACCAACAATGGAAGGCATGGCAAAAGAAGGCAATCCTTACAAAGGTTTCTTGTATGCAGGTTTGATGATAGATAGCGACGGAAACCCCAAGGTCATAGAGTACAATTGCCGCTGTGGTGACCCAGAAACACAACCCATCATGATGCGTATGCAATCAGACTTAGCCGAACTTTGCGTCAAAGCTTGTGAAGGCAAGCTCGATGAGTGTGAGATTACCTTTGATCCGAGAGCCGCAGTGGGTGTGGTGCTCGCCTCAGGTGGATACCCTGGCGCTTACGAAACTCAAAAGGCCATTTCTGGCCTAGATAACATTGACGCAGAACACACAAAAGTGTTCCATGCCGCAACCGAGAAAGTAGGTGATGACTTACTCACCACGGGTGGACGCGTGCTTTGTGTCACAAGCCTAGGTGACAATGTAACAAAAGCACAACAACGCGCGTATGAAGCCGTATCGCAAATATCATGGGAAGGTATGTTTAATCGAACAGATATTGCCTACCGAGCGATTGCGAGAGAAAACACCTAGTTTACAAAGCTAACTGACTGTTAATGCTTTTTTGTCAGTACAGCATATAGCCATCATCCCCGTTCATCGGGGATGTTTACATGCTTAGCCCAATAGTCCGTCTTTTCCTGCAAAGTCATTCTGGCATTTGCGGGGCTCGTTGAGGGCAAGCCGACAACCTCAATGTTTGAAAACATACCCGCTAGATCCCGCCACACATATCGATGAAAACTTTGCTCCGCTTTTTTCCCATTCAACGCAATCAGCTGTATTGCCTTGTGTTGCGTTAAAAATTCATGAAAGTCATTAGCTACAACCGACGATTCAACAATATCAGAATCAAGGCTTGAGTGACGTTCACAATGTTTCATGACATCCCACAAGGCAACACGCTTATCTATCAACATTTGCAGACGAGTTTTATAATCAAGGCTTGTCGGAAAACCCAGTAGTTGCCCCATGATTGACCAAAAAGCATTTCTAGGATGCGCGTAGTATTGCGCTTGTTCTAGTGAAGCTTTTCCTGGCATAGACCCAAGTATCAAGATTTGCGCATCCGCGCGGGATACACTGTTAAATGAGCTGAGAGTTATGACATCTTTATCCAACACCGCCATCACTCTTTGTTAACTGTTTTTATCTCTTCATATTTAGACAATGCTTTTGTCATCGAATTGTATGTTTCCGCCAAATCTGGATGCTTTTGCATTAGTTTGCTATTCAATTTTTGAAATTCATTAAACTTTTCAAGAACCCTTTTTTTGACCACCGTACTCTCACCTAGATTTGAGGCTTGAGCATGGCTCCGCCCCATCGCAAGCAGACGAGATGTCTCTTCAGCCATAATACTGGACACAAACCTTGGTTGACATTTTTGATTTTTAACGCGTGATCCGGTTCTTGCCTCCATTTCACACACAATTTGCATTTCTCTATCGCTAACTAAGTCATTATAAGAAGCAATAAAGTTTCTTTGTAACCTTTTATACTCTTTCAAATAAAACTGTTTTGGCTTTTTCCCTATAACTTCAACACGTTCGGTAGCGCTCTCTTCACTTTGAGCGAAACTATGTGAAATATATGTCAAGCTGACAAAAAGGATTGCAACAACATGTAATATCTTCATTCTTTACTCTCTCCTTGTATTTGGATTTGTCTTTCTTTTCTGGATAGCTTTTCAGCAAAAAACACTGACTCCTTAAAACTAAACCGATGTTAAAACACACATTTAGTTTACTCGCATTTCTGAAACATGTAACTCAGCTATAGTATGGTTTCTTAAATTCAACTAATAAGCTATCTAAACAACTCTTTTGCATCAATAAACAAGTTTTACCGGCTGCGATTAAGCTTATTACTGTTAAATAAAGCAACATAAATATATGAAGTAACATGTAATTTTACAAATTTGAGCATACTGAAATTTTTTTATTCAACACCCTGTCTTATGTTACTAGCTTAGGTAATGTCAATTGTGTTTGCGCTTTAACAAGAATAGACAAGTAAAACAATTCTCCCTTACCATGCTAACTGCAGCACAAAAGATAGGGACATCTTATCTGCGCTAAAATAATTTGCGCCTAGATGGCCTTGTTTGTTGTACGCTAGAACTTACAGGAAGACAACCAACATAAAAAAAGAGAAAAGCCATGTTAAAACAAGTATTAAAAACAGCCATGAGCCTATCCGCTCTAAGCATAGTCCTAACGACTTCAAATTACGCAAATGCTGACGCCATAGCGGACGCCGTCAACAGTGAGCACCGCCCTGTTGAACAACGTTTGCGTGATGAATATCGCAACCCTCAAGCAACTTTACGCTTTTTCGATGTACAACCGCACATGGCGGTAGCTGAAATTTCACCAGGTGGCGGTTGGTACAGTCATATACTAGCGCCGCTCCTAAAAGAAAAAGGGACATTTTATGCCGCGCATAATTATGTCTACGAAGGTGCACACGAATACTACGCCCGCACTTTAAAAGCCTTCAAAGAAAAGACGGCAGCAAACCCAGACTTTTCAAACACAAAAATTACTGCTTTTCACCATAACAAAGCACCAGACTTTGCTCCCGCAGGTAGTTTGGATCGCGTATTAACCTTCCGCAATGTGCACAACTGGTACATGGATGGCGAACAACAAGGACTCGACAATGCCTTTGCAGCGTATGCGAAAGCACTCAAAAAAGGCGGAATATTAGGCTTAGTGGAACACAAGTTACCCGAAGATGCAGATGATGCTATGCAAAAAAGTAGTGGTTACATGAAGCAATCTGTTGTTATCGCAGCCGCTGAAAAGGCGGGCTTTAAATTGGTCGGTGAGAGCCCTGTTAACTTTAACCCTATGGATACCAAGGACTACGAAAAAGGCGTGTGGACATTGCCGCCTTCATTGTCATTGGGGGAAAAAGACCGAGCCAAATATCTGGCCATCGGCGAAAGCGACCGCATGACACTGAAATTCCAGAAACTATAGCTGACCCAGCGGTGGCACCCAGTGCCACCTTCAAGCTTCTTTCCATCCAAATAGTCAGGCATGTTCATGGTAGGATTACACTTAAAAGTTCTCCCTCTTTTGTCGCAAAAACACTACGAGTATATCCATATACGCTTTAATTTTTCATCCGTGAAAAATAAATTTCGCGACAAAAGAGGGAGAACTTTTAAGTGTAATCCCACTATGAGCATACAAAAACATAATTTATAAATAACTTGACCCAGTAGTCACTGCACTTTATAAATAGTTAAAAAGTTACTTTTTGCCATGTCTGTTAAACACCCAATTATCGCTATCACTGGTTCGTCTGGTGCCGGTACGACAACGACTACTAATGCAATTCGCCATATTTTTAGAAATTTGGATATAAATGCTGCGAGTGTAGGTGGTGATAGTTTCCACCGGTTTACGCGCCCTGAAATGGAAGTCGAAATTCGCAAAGCGCAGGAGCAGGGCAAGCACATTAGTTATTTTGGCCCAAAAGCAAATGATTTTGAGTTGTTAGAAACACTTTTCAAAACATACGGTGAATCAGGTAGAGGGCAATTTCGACAATACTTACATACCTTTGATGAGGCCGTGCCATTCAATCAAATGCCCGGCACGTTCACGCCTTGGCAGGATCTACCAGAAAGCACCGACCTGCTTTTTTATGAAGGTTTGCACGGTGGCGTCACTACCGAAGAAAATGATGTCGCATCACACGTAGATTTGTTGGTAGGGATGGTGCCTATTGTTAATTTGGAGTGGATTCAAAAAATTGTTAGAGATACTACTGACCGAGGGCATTCCAGAGATGCGGTAATGAGCAGTATAGTGCGAAGTCTAGATGACTATTTTCAATACATTACTCCGCAATTTTCTCGCACACACATTAATTTTCAACGAGTACCCACCGTCGACACATCCAACCCTTTCAGCGCCAGAGAAATTCCCTCACAAGACGAAAGCTTTGTAGTAGTCCGTTTTCGTCGTGGTATGACGAACATTAATTTTCCCTACTTACTACAAATGATCGACGGTGCGTTTATGTCTCGCATTAACACCCTTGTAGTGCCTGGTGGCAAGATGGGCTTAGCGATGGAGCTCATCCTTACGCCACTCATCGAAGAACTCATGGACAAGCAGCGTCGCGCCGGTTACCAAGTCGATTGGGTTGCTGACAATTAGTTTCCGAGCATTAATACTAGTTTAGAAAAGCCTGAAACAAAATGAAACAAAGCGACACTTGGCTTAAAATGCACCCTACAATATAGTAAAGTGATAATTGCGTCGTAGTTGAGTTAGACCACAACCCATGAGACAAGAAACAACAAAAATTTTAGTCGTTGACGACGATATGCGCTTACGAGCTTTATTGGAGCGATACCTCCAAGAACAAGGGTACCAAGTGCGAAGTGCAGCTAACAGTGAGCAAATGGATCGCTTACTTGAGCGCGAAAATTTTCACTTAATTGTGCTGGATCTCATGCTGCCAGATGAAGACGGCTTGTCTATTTGCCGCCGCTTACGCCAACAAGAGAATGAAATTCCTATCGTCATGCTAACAGCCAAAGGCGACGAAGTTGACCGTATTATCGGCCTAGAAATGGGCGCTGACGATTACTTACCTAAACCATTCAATCCTCGTGAACTATTGGCGCGGGTAAAAGCTGTTTTGCGGCGTAAAACAACTGAAGCCCCAGGCGCCCCCTCTCAAGCAGAGCAAGTGGTCACCTTTGGTAGTTATTCATTAAACCTAGCTACGCGCGAAATGAAAGACGGCGACAAGTCGATGTCTTTAACAAGCGGCGAGTTTGCAGTACTTAAGTCCTTAGTCACCCACCCCAGAGAGCCTTTGTCTCGTGACAAGCTAATGAATTTAGCGCGAGGCAGGGATTACAGTGCATTAGAAAGGAGCATAGATGTACAAGTATCCAGGCTGCGCCGAATGTTAGAAGAAGACCCCACTAATCCCCGTTATATTCAAACAGTGTGGGGATTGGGTTACGTATTCGTTCCCGACGGTGAAAGTGCCAGCTAGGCATAGTCAATGCCCTTTATCCCAAAAAGCACATTTGCGCAAACCGCACTTCTTATCGGCGGTTTGTTGCTCATCAATCAGCTAGTGTCTTACTTGTCTGTTACTTATTACTTTATCAATCCCAGTTACACACAAATCAACACCTTGGTATCCAATCAACTATCCACCTTATTTATCAGCGGCAACGATACCCTAAGTGAAGAAGAGAAAGGCCGTTTGCAGGTGCTCACAGGCGTCAAGTTTCACGATAAAATTAGTGCGATGCATGCGGGCGTAAACAATGCGACATATTATGAATACATGTCTCAAGAGGTATCGAAACGTTTAAACAGAAATGTAGAAATCCGCGTTAAACCGGGCGAAAACTACATAGTATGGATACAGCCATCAGAAGACGAAAACTTATGGATTTCTGTGCCATTGGACGGTATCTCTGAAAACGACATGTCGCCATTGAGCATGTATTTTATTGTAATCGGTGGGCTCAGTGTATTTGGTGGATGGTGGTATGTACGTCGTTTGAATAAACCTTTACAAGCCCTACAAAAAGCGGCCGTTAAAGTCGGTCATGGCAGCTTTCCTGAACCCTTACCTGCACAAGGCAGTTCAGAAATGATTGCGGTAACTCAAGCTTTCAATAAGATGTCGGCCAACATTAGGCAACTTGAAGCTGATCGCGTTTTGATGACGGCTGGTATTTCTCATGACCTTCGCACGCCACTCACACGCATTCGTCTCTCAGCTGAAATGTTACCCGAAGAACAAGATTGGATAAAAGAAGGGATTGAACACGACATAGAAGACATGAACGCCATCATCGACCAGTTTATAGACTACGCTCGACAAGATCAGGAAGAAAAGCTCACCCCCACACTTATCAACGATTTAGTTCACGAACTCACCGACGCCAGAAAAATTCATGAAGACAAACATATAGAACTGGATCTACGTGATATTCCGATCATTCGGATTCGGGTCGTAGGTATTAAAAGGGTTATTGATAACCTCATTGAAAATGCGTTTCGATATGGCAGCAGCAATATCCTAATAAAAACACGATATTCTCAGCGTTCACGCTCGGTTTATATCGCAGTGAGAGACTATGGTAGCGGCATTGAGGAAACCCAGATACAAAGCCTTTTCAACCCTTTTCAACAAGGCGATAAAGCCAGAGGCACTCAAGGATCTGGCTTAGGCTTGTCGATTACAAAACGCATCGTCGAAAGTCATGGTGGGCAAATGGAGTTTTCAAACCATGAAGACGGTGGCCTAGAGGCAGGCTTTACGCTACCCGTCTTTTATACGCCACAAAAAAACGTGAATGACAGCGAACACTAGGGGCATTGGTCTTAGCTGCAAGCGTGGCGTCCAATTTACCTCAGTGTTTAGCGCCTGCAACAGCTACATCAAAACTATTCGAGCTAAAGTTATCTGAATGAATATGCTCAATATCGACCGTATCAAACAGGTATTCAGTATGGCAAAACTGACAATTCATTTTAACACTACCCTCTTCAGCCACAATAGCCAATAACTCTTGCTTCGCGACATTGCGCAAAGCATGAGCGCTGCGCTGTTTTGAACAGTCGCATTCAAACGTTACAGGTGTTGTATCCAACAACCTAACTGCCTCTTCGTGATAAAGTCGATGCAAGATTTCAGTCTCCTCAAGTGTATTTAGTTCTTCTTGAGTGAGGGTATTTGCAAGTGTTTGAATATGTTCAAAATCAGGATTATCGCTTGCTTGCGAGGTTTCGCTGGATTGCGGTAACACTTGCAACAAAAAGCCACTTGCACATACCGTTTGCTCCGCACTAGCAAATAATTGCACGCTGGTTGGTAGCTGTTCAGACTGATAAAAATAGTCTTCAAGGCATTTAGCAAGGCTTTCGCCCTCCAGACCCACAATACCTTGATATCGCTCTCCTTCTTCCGGCGTAATGGTGATTGCCAAAATACCTTTGGTAAATAAGTCGCTGAATTTTTCTGGAAACGCCGATATTGACTCATCCCAGCGCGCTACGCCGCGGAGTTTTTGATCGTGTGTCCCATTAATTACTGCGTACTTTACAATCCCTTCGCTTTGGATTTGCAGAGAAATTTCACCTTCAAACTTTAGGGTAGCACTCAGTAGTGTCGTCGCCGCCATTAGTTCACCCAATAACTTTTCAATGGCTGGGGGGTAATTGTACGAAGACAGAATCGTTTGATAAGAATTTTTCAGTTTTACGATTTCTCCACGAATCGCATATTCGTCAAACAAAAATCTCGTTAGTTGATCGCTCATGACTTAATCCTGATGCTTAATTTTAATAATTTGTCGACGTTGCTTTTTGTCTGGCCGACTATCGGGTCGCGGACTGTGAAAGACGCTCAGTTGTCTCGCTTGTTTGTTTTTTTCTCGCAAATCGATGCTTTCCTGCGTTTCGTCGTATAGGTTTTGGGCTAAATTTGCACTCACGCGTTTATCTGCCAAACCAGAGATGATAACCGTTTTGTGGTCAAAACCAGCAGGAATACGCACTGTCGCCCCTACTTCAACCAATTTGCTGGGTTTTGATCTCTGCCCATTATAATGCACTTTTCCCGCTTGCACCCAATCGCGAGCAATTGCTCGTGTTTTACAAAATCGTGCCGCCCAGAGCCATTTATCTAATCGGACGGAGAGTTGAGCGGCAGTATCGTGTTTTTGTGCTTGCTTTTGACTAGACATAGACGAAAAATCCTACAACAGATGTTAAAGTTTAATAACAATTCCATTAAGCTATTGTTCATAGACCCATGACTAGCTATGATGTCGCATTGAAACTGATAGACACTTAAAGCCTAGCGAGACCTCTTATTAACGCGCAATTTTTAACCCCAATACAACAATTTTATCAGCGCCATGACACTAAGCTGGTTTTTATTATCGTATTACTATTAAGTGTGTATCTGCTGATGTGGGCGGCAAAACTAACTTGGGCTTTGTTACCCGTGGACAATGCCTCAGAAATCGCCTCGCAACCGGCACCAACAAACAATGCGCCAAATATAGGGTCACAACCGTCAAAAACCAACCTTCAAAAACTGCTTTCTCTCAATTTGTTTGGCGATCCGAGCTCTATACCCAAAGAAGAAGTACAACAAGTTACCGAAGCTCCCGAAACAAAACTTAATTTAGTATTGTCTGGCGTTGTCGCAAGTTCCAATCCAGAAGAGGGTGTAGCGGTAATCGCATACAGAAATACGCAGCAAACATATGGTATCGGCGACAAAATAGAAGGCACAAATGTGACGCTGGTCGAAATTTTTAGCGACCGCGTCATCATAAAAAATCGTTTGACTCGCGAAACCTTAATGATGGAAGGTGTCGACTTTGACGAAGCCAATCGACAACGCTCACGACAAGCAACAAATACAGACAACCAAGAAAATGCTAATGTGGGTCCGCAGCCTGCCAGAGAAGTCTCTCGACAAGAGGCCGAAGAAATACGTCAGCAAGTATTTCAAAACCCTGACTCGTTCGCTGATTTTATACGCCTAACACCTGAAAGAAACGAGCTTGGTATTATTGGTTATAAAGTAGCGCCAGGCAAAAGACCTGCCTTTTTTAATAGTGTGGGATTAAAAAATGGGGATGTATTGACCGAACTAAACGGAAGAGATTTGTCCAATCCTCAACAGGCACTTGAAGCGCTGAGCATTTTACGCGAAGCAGAAGAGCTCGACTTAGTGTTGCTTAGAGGCGGCGAACCTATATCCCTCTCAATAGAAATTCCCAGAGATATATGAAGCAACGAAGAAGTAACAAGCAACTAGCCAAAACCGGCAGTAGGAAAATTATGACAAAACGCAGTTTACTAGCGTTGTTGGTATTATCAGCAAGCGTGTTTGCAGATGCAAATGAATACCAACCGAATTTTAAAAATACCGAGATTACCGAATTCATCAACACGATTGGGATGAATCTGAAAAAGACCATCGTCGTCGATCCCAATGTGCGCGGTAAAATAAATGTGCGCAGTTACGACTTAATGACCGAAGAGCAATATTACCAATTTTTCTTAAACGTACTGCAAGTATACGGTTATGCTGTGGTTGAAATGCCGAATGGCATCCTAAAAGTGGTGCGCTCAAAAGATGCAAAGGCATCAAACATTCCAGTGGTGGAAGGCGCACTTTTTGATGGCGACGAAATGATTACGCGGGTATTGCCAGTTTACAATGTGCCCGTTCGTGAACTTGCGCCGATTCTTCGTCAACTCAATGATGTGCAAGGCGGCGGCAATGTCGTTGCACACGAGCCATCCAATGTCATGATGCTAACCGGACGCGCAGCGGTGGTTAATCGTCTGTCTGAAATCATCAAACGCGTTGACCAAGCGGGAGATGAAGAAGTCGACGTCATCAAGCTGAAATACGCCTCAGCCTCTGAAATGGTGCGGATCATCGAGAGCATCAATCAAAACCAAGGCAAACAGCAACCCGCTGGCGGGAAATCAGGACCACGCCTTGTAGCAGATGATCGAACCAATAGCGTTATCGTCAGTGGCGATGTAAAAGCACGTCAACGATTGATTAACTTGATACAACGCATGGATCAAGAGTTAGAATCCAATGGCAATACTCGAGTCATATACCTTAATTACGCGAAGGCAGAGGACTTAGTCAATGTTCTTCAAGGTGTCAGCTCGACGATTCAGGCCGAAGGACAATCAAACAATCAACAACAAAGACGTAGTACTCGCAACAGCAATCGCGACGTCAGCATAGATGCACACGAAGACAGCAATGCCCTAGTGATTACTGCCGAACCCGATATGATGCGTTCGCTAGAAGCGGTCATTCGTCAATTGGATGTTCGTCGCGCACAAGTGCAGGTAGAAGCAATTATTGTTGAAGTATTTGAAAGCGATGGTGTGCAACTCGGCGTGCAGTTCGTGTCAGAAAGTGGCGGTGGTACACAGTTTAACAATGGTGTTGTGCCTGTTGGGGGGTTAGGTGTCGCGTTAAGACAAGCGGAAGATCGCACCGTTACTCGCTCTACTACTTCTGCAAATGGGGTACCTGTTGAAACAGAAGAAACCATCGAAGGTAATTTACAGCCATTAGCATCTTTACTGGGTGGCGCATCTGGACTCATTGCAGGTGTCATCGAAAACGGTTGGGGTGCGGTCGTTCAAGCAGTGAGTAGTGATACAAACTCCAACATATTGGCTACGCCGCACTTGACCACAATGGATAACGAAGAAGCCTTCTTCATAGTGGGTCAGGATGTACCGATTATTACCGGCTCAACCACCGGCTCTAACAATGCCAACCCATTCCAACAGGTTGACAGGCAAGAAGTGGGTATAAAGCTCAAAGTCACACCGCAAATTAACGAAGGCGATGCAGTACAACTCACCATAGAGCAAGAAGTATCCAGTGTTAGTGGGGCGACGTCGGTCGATATTACGATTAACAAACGCGAAATAAAAACCACGGTCATCGTAGATGATGGCGGCACCATCGTCCTAGGTGGACTGATTGACGAGGACGTACAGGAATCCGTATCAAAAGTGCCTCTGCTGGGCGACATCCCGGTTCTCGGGCATTTGTTTAAAAGTACGAGTACAACTAAGCGTAAACGAAACCTAATGGTTTTTTTACGCCCAATCATTGTACGAGATGGCATTAAAATGAACGAAATTAGCCATAGAAAGTACAACTTTATTCGAGCTGAACAACTTAAACGTCAGTCAGAAGGCATTCCTTTAATGCCTTTCAGCCAAGGGCCGGACTTGCCTGCATGGGATGACAAATTGACCTTGCCCCCTTCTTTTGAAGAGTATTTGCTTGAGAAAGACAAAGAGGACTAGCAATGACTAAGGGGCAACAACATGTAGCGCTACCGGATGATGAGGCCGAGGCAAACAGTAACACAACAATACTTGAGCAAGTTGAAGATATAGCACCCGAAGAAGAGAGTAGTGCTGGCAAGTATCAAATCCCATTTAGTTTTGCAAAGCGAAACCAAGTACTTGCTGATCCCACAACAGAGCCGCTTACCTTGCATTATACCGCGCAAACCTCGCTCGCAGCCTTAGCAGAAGTCAGACGATTTTTAGACACAACGTTTACACTATCAAAACTAGAAGAAGGCGCTTTTGAACAGCTCTTAACCGTGTCGTTCCAGCGCGATTCGTCTCAGGCTCAACAACTAATGGAAGACCTCGGCAATGAAAGTGATTTATTCGCTTTGGCTGAAGATCTACCTGATACCGAAGATCTACTCGACAATGAAGACGATGCGCCGATAATCAAGCTGATCAATGCCATGTTAGGCGAGGCTATAAAAGAAGGCGCTTCGGATATTCACATCGAAACTTTCGAAAACAAGCTCATTGTTCGTTTTCGTGTAGACGGAGTACTCAGGGAAATTCTCAAGCCACATCGAAAAATGGCGTCGATGCTTGTGTCAAGAATCAAAGTAATGGCAAAACTAGACATCGCAGAAAAGCGCGTTCCCCAAGATGGTCGCATTAGTTTGCGTATTGGTGGGCGAGCGGTCGATGTGCGTGTGTCTACGATGCCATCATCCCATGGCGAACGGGTCGTTATGCGTCTTTTAGACAAAAACAACGCACGCTTAAACCTCGAAGACTTAGGGATGACCGAGGCCAATCGAGACCATTTTGCCAATTTAATCCGCAAACCCCATGGCATAATCTTGGTAACGGGGCCCACTGGCTCGGGTAAAAGTACGACCTTGTACGCGGGCTTAACAGAAATTAATTCCAAAGACCGAAATATTCTCACCGTCGAGGATCCAATCGAATTTGACATTGCAGGTATTGGTCAGACTCAAGTCAACCCTAAAGTCGATATGACGTTTGCAAGAGGTCTTCGAGCCATTCTTCGGCAAGACCCCGATGTCGTGATGATTGGTGAGATTCGCGACATTGAAACCGCACAAATCGCTGTACAAGCCAGTTTAACTGGACACTTGGTGCTGTCCACCCTGCACACCAATACGGCTGCCGGTGCTATTACTCGCTTAGAGGACATGGGCATTGAGCCCTTTTTACTCTCGTCTAGCTTACTCTCTGTACTGTCACAACGACTGGTACGGACGCTATGCGACAATTGCAAACAAGCCCATCAACCTTCAGCAAAAGAAAGAGAAGCGCTTGGCCTGTCAGCAAACGAAGACGTCACCATTTATAGCCCAGTGGGGTGCCCCGAATGTAAACACAGTGGGTATAAAGGTCGAACAGGGATCCATGAACAACTCATCGTTGACGAGACAGTGAGAGAAATGATGCACGAAAGCCGTGGTGAACAAGCCATTGAAAAATATGTCAGAGGGTTTACGCCTTCCATCCGCCAAGATGGTACAGACAAAGTATTGGCGGGTATTACTTCGCTTGAAGAAGTCTTGCGAGTGACGCGAGAAGAATAATGGCAGCGTTCGCATACAAGGCCGTTAACCCTCAGGGTAAAAACCAGTCCGGGGTCATTGAAGCTGATACGCCCAGACAGGTACGCCAGCAATTGCGAGAGCGCGGACTCATTCCCCTTGAAGTCGAAACTGTTGTCGAAAAACAGAATTCGAAAAAATCCTTCTCTACATTTTTTAAACGCCGTATTTCGGTCAACGACTTGGCTTTAATTACTCGCCAAATTGCGACCCTAATCGAGGCAGCCCTGCCTATCGAAGAGACACTGCTTGCTGTTGCCGAGCAATGCGAAAAGCCACACCAAAAAAACATGATGATGGCCGTGCGCAGTAAAGTCGTTGAAGGGCATTCTTTTGCTGTTGCTTTGGCTGATTTCCCACACGTATTTGATGAACTGTATTGCGCGATGGTAGCCGCAGGCGAAAAATCAGGGCACCTAGACACAGTATTGAGTCGCTTAGCCGACTACACAGAAAAGCGCCATCAAACTGCCAGCCAAGTTACACAGGCCTTGGTCTACCCATTGGTCATGGTTTTTGTCGCGATCAGTGTCGTTGTTATGCTACTCACTGTCGTTGTGCCAGAAATCGTTGGGCAATTTGACAATATGCAGCAAACACTTCCCTTAATGACAAGAATCTTAATAGCGATTTCTGATGCAGTACGCGACTACGGGATTTACGCAGGTATTTTACTGCTGATCCTCATCATTGTACTCAATCGATTGCTAAAACTGCCGCATATAAAAATAGCATGGCACAAACGAATTTTGCATTTGCCATTCGTTGGTCGCCTTTCTCGCGGAACTAATACCGCAAGATTTGCTCAAACATTAAGTATACTGTCGGCCAGCGCCGTGCCTTTACTAGAAGCAATGAAAATATCGGGCGATGTACTTGCCAACAAGTACTTAAAAATTCAGATCAGCGAAGCGGCCGGTAAAGTGAAAGAAGGCAGCAGTTTACGCGCAGCATTAGGGCAAACCAAAATTTTTCCGCCGATGATGTTGCACATGATAGCTTCGGGAGAAAAGTCCGGTGAGCTGCAGCAAATGCTCAAACGCGCAGCTGATAATCAGGAAACGCAATTTGAAGCGACCGTCAACATGTCGTTGAAAATCTTCGAGCCTTTGTTGATTATTTCTATGGCGGCTATTGTTTTATTTATTGTAATGGCTATTCTTCTGCCAATACTAGCTCTTAACAACCTTGTCGGGTAATTTATGAAATTTAGAAACAGAACTTTGCACACACAATCTGGTTTCTCTCTCATTGAAATCATGGTCGTATTATTTATTATCGGCATCATGGCAGCAGTTGTGGCTCCACAGATATTAGGTAATAAAGATGCCGCTTCAATAAAAAAAGCGGCTGTAGATATTCAGCAACTAGAGAACTCTCTAGAAATGTACCAGTTGCGTACAAACACCATGCCGACTACCGAGCAAGGTTTAGAAGCATTGGTGTCTATTCCCACCATCGATCCGATCCCCAAGAACTATCCTGAAGATGGTATTATCCGACGTTTACCGCTTGACCCTTGGGGGAATGACTATGTGTTGTTAAACCCAGGGCAAGTCGATAAGTTTGACATTTACTCCTTTGGTCCCGATCAGATTGACGGCACTGAGGATGATATTGGCACCTGGAATATTAACGAATATTTACAATAAGGCTTATATCCATACCGCTAGGTGTTTCGCCTAGCTACTTATGCGATGAATTAAATTCATTATCAAAAATGACACTCAAGCAGACAAAACCGTCTATCAAAAACTTGCATAAGCAATCGGGATTTTCCCTGCTTGAAATCATAGTCGTATTATTTTTGCTAGGTTTAATCGTTTCGGTGGTGAGTTTTCGAGGCTTCTCTAGCAACGCCAGCGATGAGGTCGATGAAGAAGCGTCTAGACTGCAAGTATTAATTGAGTTAGCCAGCGATTTTGCCGTATTGAATCAACTACAAATGGGCTTGCGCATCGACCTTGATGACCAAAGCTATGAGTTTGTTTCGCTTAAAGACGACAAGTGGCTACCTATTCAAGACAATAAATACTTTGCCCTGCGAGAACTCCCCGAAGATATTAAGCTTGAGCTCAATCTGGACAATCTTCCTTGGGAACAGGAAGATGCATTATTTGACCGCGACTTGTTTGATGAAAACCTCAGTGTCAGTGATGAGAGCGTCCAAATTGGCGATGAAGAAGATATCCCACCGCCGCCCCCACAAATACTGATATTGTCGAGTGGCGAACTCACCCCCTTTGAGTTGATCTTTAGTTATGAAGGCTATGACGACAACGTAGCGCCGTTTTATGTTTCGCTACAAGGTGAAGAGACCATTCCTATTACTAAAATAGGGCCTGAACTGCTATGAAACGCATACAAGCGAGTAAACAAAAGCATCAAGGTTTTACGCTTTTAGAAGTCATGGTGGCGGTGGCGATTTTTGCGCTTGCAGGGGGAGCAATAGTAAAAGCAGCCAGTGAACATCTTTCTTCTGTCAGCTTACTAAAAAACATGACGGTCGCGACGTGGGTTGCCAACAACCAAATGACAGAAGCCGTTTTGTTGAGTAAGCAACAATGGCCAGTCAAAAATAATTTGTCAGGCGAGAGCGTCATGAGTGGCCGCACTTGGTATTGGCGACAAACGGTGAATAAAACGCCGACTGAGGGCTTGAGTCAAGTCACTGTCGCAGTATTTGAAGACAGCGAGCGCAAACGGCAAATTACCTCTGTTTCCACATTTGTGGTCAAGGAGTCACAATGATTGGAAAGCACACCAGTCGCACTAAGCCTAGCGTGGCGCGCGGCTTTACGCTCATTGAACTGATTATCGCTATTGCCATTTTTTCTTTTGTCGCGCTGGCGGCTGGTGCAGTGTTTACAACAGTTAAAAATAGTAACGACACTTCAAGCGCGGCACTTAAAGATTTACAAGACATTCAACGCGCGATGTTGGTAATGGAGAGAGATTTTTTACAAATGGTCGCGCGTAGCCCCAAAATACCCGGGGAAGAAACGACCTATGTAATACGCGGAGGCAACTTTGAGTTTGAAAGCGATGAAGACGCCATTGCCTTTGTACGTAACGGATGGCACAACCCACAACTCATGCTTCCAAGAAGCACTCTGCAAGCGGTTATTTACCGACTCCAAGATAAACAGTTGCAACGTTTGCACACTAACCATGTTGATTCTGTGATTGGTACTGAGCCGAAGGTGCGAAATTTGTATTCTGGAATTAGTGATTTTCAGATAGAAGCGGCGTTTGAGTATTCTAATAACGAATTAGAGTTTGTTGAAGACATAGAAAAAGACAGCCTGCCAATCGCGATCAAGATAAGCTTGGAAACTGAGGCTTACGGGACTGTTGAAAGATTATTTCAGGTCACGCCGTAATGAGCAACTCCACATGTTTCAGGCAACGACATTACAAAGCTTGCCGAAAACAATCAAAAAGCCAAGCTGGCGTCGCACTCATCGTCGTACTATTGATTGTTGCACTGGTGAGCATACTGGCGATGCAAATGACCTCACGTTTGCAATTGAACATCGCGCGAACAAGCAACATCAAAAATAACAACCAAGCATATTGGTATGCCCTTGGCGCTGAGCAATTCGCCAAGCAGTCGCTTTTAGAGCTTGTGTCCTTGAGCGCAGACAATATCAATTTAAATCAGCCATGGGCGCAAGATTTTGAGTATCCGGTAGACGGTGGTGTGATAAAAGCAAAAATCACTGATATGCAAAGTTGTTTCAATCTAAATGGGGTGTTGCCCGATGCCGATCCCAACCAAGTCGATGCTGGATCAGCGCCCACTAACAACCAAGCGAACACGGGTGAAGCAAACAACAACCCAAACAACAATCAAACTACTAACCAGCAAAATCAAACCCCCTCTCGCGATGCTGGCTTTAGTCTCACTCAAGCAGCAAAAGATGCGCTCAACACTCTACTGTCTCATTATGTCGAAGACTCTCTAGCGGTAGACACAGTTAGAGACTCACTCATTGACTGGATTGACGCAGACGACTTTCAATCCGATTTTGGTGCAGAAGCAGCCAATTACGAGTCCCTACCCCAACCTTATGCGGCTGCAAATGATATGTTAGCAAATACCTCTGAGTTAAGGCTGATAAATGGTGTTGACGAACTGCTGCGTCGAGGCTGGTTACGCGAACTATTGCCACAAGTGTGTGTGATCCCAGAGAGAAATTTCAAACTTAATGTCAACACAGTAAGCGAAGAATCTGCTATAGTCTTGGCGGCCTTGCTCGGCGTTTCAGTAGATGAAGCAAACCAAATAATCTCGTCGCGCCCCGAAGACGGTTTTGCAGATAGGCAAAACTTTTTGGATTTACCCGAAGTCAGTGCATTAAGTTTACGTGCCTCACAAGCAAATTGGTTTGATGTGACGACACGTTACTTTAAACTATATACACAAAGTAGCTTCGACAACGGCGCTCAGTTTAGTATGGCTACTGTGTTTAAAGTAAATGAAGATAATACTTCCATCCGTGTTATCAGTAGAGAGTTTGGAGGAATATAGTAAATGCAACAACTTGTGATTCGATTGGGCAGTAATGAACAATCGCCCTTGCATTGGTTACTTTATTCTAGCACTGAATCTGAAATTATTGCCTCCGGTGAGTTAAAAGGAGGGCTTGCGCAACTAAATAGTTTGCAGGAGCATGCAGAAAACGCGACAGTCATTGCGCTAGCGCCTAGTGCCGATGTCTTGCTGACCTCAGTGATCCTACCCAAAAACGCCAATCGTAAAATTCTCAATGCTATCCCCTACATGTTGGAAGAAAACATTTGTTCCGACGTATCTGAACAACATGTCGCACTCGGTAAACGCGAGGGTGATACTCAGTATGTGGCTATTGTTAGCAAACAGAAAATGCGGTTCTGGAAGCAAGCGCTGCAAAACGCTGGACTATTTTGTCAACAAATACTGCCAGATGCCTCTCTACTGCCAGAGCCATTAGAAAACCAAATAAACTTACTGCAAGTTGGCGATGACCTGCTTGTTAAAGCATATGATGGAGAGGTCATGCAAGGCGAGGCAGCATGGTTACTGCCTTTAGTTTTACAAAAAGAAACCTCCGGCTTTTTCGCGTTTAGTGAGCTTGCAGACAAGGAGCCATCCAGCTCTATCGAATACAACTTTGATAAACTACCGCTTGAACTCTTACGCGAACAAATTAGCAACACTGCACTCAACTTGCTGCAAAATGAATTTACAGTTAAAGCAAAATCTAATCCCCTTTGGGAAAAATGGCGCATAGCGGCGGTACTTGCTGTGTTGGCATTGTCGGTGAATTTGACCAGCAAAGCGATTGAGCTAAATCAGTTAAAACGTGAAAGAGCGCAAATAGAACAACAAATTACGCAAACAGTAAGAGACGCATTTCCGAACATACAACGGGTGAGATTGTCCATCGTAAAACGACTGGTTGAACAAGAGGTGCAGCGTCTTGAAGGCACAGGTGGCGGTGCGAGTATGTTAGCTATGTTGTCACAGATGACAGAGGCATTTAGTCAGTCTGGCGTTACGCCTCAAACCCTTCGCTTTGACAGTTCTCGCACAGAACTGCGGATGCAATCGGTAGCGAGCAATTTTGAATCACTCGAACAATTTCGGCGCGAAGTGCAAAATTTAGGCCTACAAGTAGACCAAGGAGCCATCAACAATCGCGGTGACCAAGTTGTTGGTGTCATTGTCGTTAAAGGCTAAGGAATAATATACATGAATTTTATTTTTCAATGGTTTAAAGGCCTTTCTGATAGAGAAAAACGCATCGTCACCTTTGGTGGGATAGTCGGGATTGTGACGATTTTTTACTTGGCTATATGGTCGCCATTAAACGCTGCAATCGAAGAAAATAAAGCCCAAGTGACGCGTGTTAAGGCCTTGAATACTTGGGTGCAAGAGCGAGCTGCAAGAGCACAACGCCTACAGCAAGTCGGACAATCAGTGCGTTTCAGTGGTTCACTAACACAAGTGATCAATCAAACCTCCCGTGGTGCCAATGTATCAGTATCAAGAATGCAACCACAAGGCGATGACATCCAAGTATGGATAGACGCTGTTCCCTTTACTAGCCTGATGCGCTGGTTAGAATCATTGGAAAAGCGTGGCGTGAGTATTGTTCAGTCGGACATCAGTGAAACTGACAGTCCTGGCATTGTTCAGGTTAGACGCCTCCAGCTTGGAGCAAGCTAGTGAAAATCTGGCAGTGGATAGTATTCGGTGTGATTTTGTATGTGCTGGGCTTAATTGTCTATGCACCGGCAAGCCTTATCACCTCTCTGATTCATCAAGCTAGCAATGCACAAATTAGCATTGCTGAGCCGAAAGGAACGGTATTTTCTGGCTCCGCAGCTAAGGTATCATTCAACGGGATAGTTGTTAATGATGTCAATTGGCATTTATCTCCGCTTCACCTGCTATTGTTAAAAGCCACTATTGATGTGAAGGGTGGCGCCATAAGAGACATGGAACAAGCATACGTTTCAGGCAGAGCGAGTGTCAGTTTGGTTAATTTTCAAAATATTAGCCTACAAGATATGCAAACGTTTATTCCGGTTAAAAGTATATTAGCTCAAGTTAAACTGCCCGTATTTATTACCGCTGAGGGAAGGGTCAGAGTAAACATTCAAAGCTTGCAAGCCGACCCTAGCTGTCTTCATTTACTCGGAGTAGGTGGCTGGCAAAATGCCTCTATTGCTGATAATGGAAAAGTCACGCAGTTGGGAAGCTTTGACGCTAATTTAAACTGCAACAACGGCCAGTATACAATAAACATTGATGAGCAAAATATACTCAATTTAGATGCCAATATCACAGTCGGTATTGATGGAAGTTATCAAGTAAACGGTAAGTTTAAGCCCGATCCCACGCTTCCCACAGAGATCAAACAAGCCGCCAGTTTTTTTGGTCGTGCAAATTCTCAGGGTTTCTACGAAATTAAGCTATAATCAAGCTATACTTTGAATAAATAGCAGACTTTTGTGCATAAATTGTTGTTTTTTTCTACAGTTTAATACAATAATGCCGACGTATTACTAGTCTTTCTTAAAAATGAGGTATTTCGTATGGATATACCGCAGGAAGCAGTAGTAAAGCCGCGAATTCTAATTGTAGATGATGAAGCGGCACACATCATGACGATACTATCAATTGTGGGTAAAGAATACGAGGTCAGCTTTGCAATGAATGCAAACGATGCCTTTCGTTTGAGCCAACAATACCCTCAACCCGACTTGATTTTAATGGACATTACGATGCCCGAGTGTGACGGCTATCAGTTATGTGCCATGCTCAAAGCCGACCAGCAAACTCAACACATCCCAATCATATTTGTCTCTGCCAATGAAAGTGAAGAAGATATAGCAAAAGGTTTCAATGTGGGGTGCGTAGATTACTTGGTCAAACCGGTTCGACAACAAGAACTTAAAGTTAGGGTCGCCACACGCTTGGCGCTTCATAAGCACACCCGATCACTGGAGCAACTTGCATATCAAGATCCATTGACGCAAGTTGCTAATCGACGAAAGTTTACTGAAACCTTGCAACGCGAATGGTCTAGGTGTGTCAGATACCATCAACCGATTGCCGTACTTATAGTTGACCTCGACAACTTTAAACAAATTAACGATTCCTTTGGACATGCCGCAGGCGATCATTGCCTAGAGAACGTAGCAGAAGTTTTGCGCAGCAGTATACATCGCCCTGGTGATTTGGTTGCCAGAATGGGTGGAGATGAATTTGCTTTGATATTTAGTGATTTTGAACCCTCTGCCAGCAACAAAAAATGTCGAACGATTCAAGACATGATTGCGCGTATTCCTAAATTCAAAAACAGTGACGAGAGTGCTGATTTAACCGTGAGTATGGGGATGTCTGTAATGTACCCTGACACTAAATCTGATGCGCTTGATGCACTGAGAGAAGCAGATAGCGCGCTTTATAAGAGTAAGCAAGGCGGAAAAAATTGTTACCATATTAGTAAACCATACTGCGCTGGGGAAACCAAGTTAGCGCACTTTAAATGATGGTAAACTGGGACAGGAATCCCTATATAGCATTGATTTTATTGGTTATTTTTTGTGTCATTATCTATAAATAAGCGTTTATGTACAAAAGGAGCCAAGGCTAGCACACACGCACTGGTGTAAGTTGATTGTCTGGTTTCTAAGCCTTGAGTCAATTGCCCGATCGCACCGCCTTTTTGTTTTATGTTTATGGTGTTGAACAAGCTGTCCATTGCGTGCCCCAACTCTTGGCCTGATAATAACTTCTCAAACACGCACGGTGGTAAGGGTAAACTTGCTGTTTGCCCAAATACCATCGTGTTTCCGTCTGATATACAGATGATCGCAAAAGTATTCGGTTGCCCTTCAAACAGATCTACGCCGCCCTCAAACGCAATAAAATACGTTTTTTCCACTTCAGTATCGCTATCAGTAGTTGGAGACGCCGAAAAACGACTCAATAAAGCCTCTACTCTGTTTTTTGCGCCATCCCGCGTTTCTTGATAGTTCATGGGTTGATCAGGTACGCCAGATGCAACAGCCACACCCTCGGCGATGATTTCATATTCATTAAACATGGCTTTAAATGCTGCTTCCGCCGCCTTCACCTTTACTGGATTCTTGGATCCGACCCATACCTTGAACTTACTCACTACTTGCTTTCCTGTTTAGCTTCAAAACGGATCTCACGTATTGAATCAACAAGTTGGCGGTAATCATCAATATGTAAATGTCGATCCATCGGTTTTTCTGGTAGCTTGCTATCGGGATTATTTATGCCGAGGGTATAAGCAATACCAAAGGCTTTAGCCGTATCTAAGATCCCCTCGTTGTCATCAACAAAGAGCGTATGTTCGGGACGAAAATTCAGGCGAGCGTGCAACTGTTGCCAAAGAGATGGAAACTCTTTGCTAACGCCAAATTCATGGGTCGAAACCAATTCGTCAATATACTTGTCCAGTTTGGTTTGCTCTACCTTAAGACTGAGGCTACCTGGATGGGCATTCGTGACTAACACAAGTTGTCGTCCAGATTCTCGCAGGGCACGTAAAAATGGGATCGCGTCTTCTCGCATAGTAATGAGATGCTTGAGTTCTTGCTTTGCCTCAACAATGTCCAAGTCCAATTTCTCTGACCAGTAATCAAGGCAGTACCATTCAATGCACCCCTGCACCTGCGAGTACATGCTTGATAACTCCTGCTTACATCGTTCAATTGGTTTGCCACTGCGAATGGCGAGTTTTTGCGGGACGAGTTCAAGCCAAAAGTGGTTGTCAAAATGGAGATCAAGCAAGGTTCCATCCATATCCAATAAAACAGTCTCTATCTTATGCCAGGGTAACAGTGCCAATTGAATTTCCTTGTGCTAAGGTTACGAAATATATATGTTTTTACTTTAGTCTGTTTATCTTTTTGGTTTTATACTGCAAATAAACAGTCTTTAGGGATAATAAGCGCCCAAGTGTATCGCGTAGCCACTCAATGAGTAAATTAAAACCACCAAAAACTCTGCCGCAAATTAATGCGCGCCGACAAATCGCTAGAAGTCGCTTTTTTTGTATTGAAGAGGTCGATTTGGCATTTAGCAATGGAGAGACGCGTACCTTTGAGCGAATGGCTGGCAGCGGTCGTGGCGCAGTAATGATTATTCCTCTTGTCGATGACGAGCACTTTTTGCTAATTCGAGAATATGCTGCTGGCACTCACTCCTATCAACTGGGTTTCCCTAAAGGCCTTATTGATCCAAATGAAACACCTGAAACCGCGGCAAATCGAGAACTACAAGAAGAAGTCGGTTACGCAGCAAAAAAGTTGAGCATGCTTAAAACGGTACAAATGGCGCCTACCTTTTACGATGCGTCTATGCATATCTTTGTTGCTGAAGGCTTGCACCCATCCTCACTGATTGGGGATGAACCGGAACCGCTAGAAGTCATAAAGTGGCCAATTAACCAAAGCACGGAATTGCTAGACAATGACGATTTTCGCGAAGCGCGCAGCGTTGCTGCTTTGCTCCTGTTACAACGTTGGAGAAAGAGTCTATGATGTCAAAACCTATCGCAGAGTTGTTAGAAATCGCGAAAGACATTGCTGTTAAAGCGGGTGAAGAAGTCCTCCAAATTTATGATAAAGGAGAATTTGAATCTTATGAAAAAGAGGATGAATCACCGGTAACCAGCGCAGATTATCGAGCTAACGAAATCATTGTGGAAGCGTTAACCAGACTTACCCCCAAAATACCCATCATGTCAGAAGAAACCGACATTCCCGCGCTCAATGACAGGGAAAACTGGCGACGGTATTGGTTGATCGACCCAATTGATGGTACGCAGGAGTTCATTGCGCGATCGGGCGACTTTACTGTCAATATTGCCCTCATTGAAAACAACCAACCTGTAATTGGTGTTATTTATTGGCCTTGTGGTCAGTCATTGTATTTTGCTAGCCAAGACGAAGGCGCATATAAGCGCTGCCCAATCGAAACCAAACCGATAAAGGTGCGTGAGTTTTCTGTGCCAAGTGAAGATGTCATTGTCATTGCTATCAGCCGCAGACAATCCAGAGAGCGTGTACTTAAGCGCCTTAGTGCAAAACGCGAATACCAGACTTTGCCTACCGGTAGTTGTTCATTAAAGGCCTGCTTTATCGCAGAAGGTAAAGCGGACGTATTCATGCGCTTAGGCAAAACAGGAGAATGGGATACAGGCGCCTCTCAATGCATCATAAACGAAGCTGGGGGAGAAATTTGCGCCGCTGACTTTGCTCCCATAACATATAATCAACGTGAGTCAGTAGAAAATCCAGATTTTGTTGTCTTAGGTGACCAACGTGTAGATTGGCGCAATATTGTGCAGTATTATGTACCAAATGATTGAACGATGAAGGACACATTCAAGATCCACACATCTCATCAATCGTATAATTCTCAACATAAATAAATATTCTTTTAGCCTAATAACAAGGATGGCAAACTATGCTTACATTAGCCTTCAAAAACCTATCTCGTCACAGTGCTATCTTAATTACTGGGCTGTTGCTGTTAAGCACACAATCCTTTGCTAATTACAGCTTGGATCTCAAGGAAAGTTCTGTGCATTTTCTTTCCACCAAAAATATCAATATCACTGAAATTCATAGCTTTGACAAATTTTCGGGTAACATTGATGCATCGGGCAAATTAATGCTGAGCATTGACCTAAGTTCTGTTAACACCCTTATTCCAATCCGCAACGAGCGTATGCGAAAGATGCTGTTCAATGTAGTAAAGTATGCGACCGCCGAATTTAATGCTAATTTAGATAAATCGATACTATCGATCAAAGCCGGTCAGGTAAAAAACGCGACCATTGAAGGCAATTTATCGATGAGTGGAAAAATCCAAGCAATCAGCTTCGAGGTGCGTATTGTTGGATTACAGGACGGTCGTATTTTTGCAACGACCACAAAACCAACGCTTATTCATGCTGAAAAATTTGGTCTTCAAAAAGGCTTGGAAGCATTGAGGGAAATTGCAAAATTAAAGCAAATTTCAACAACCGTACCTTTGAGTTTTGCCGTGACATTTTCACCAGAATAAGGTTAAATTTCAGACAAATTGTTATTCAGTTTTAGTCAAAGAAGTATAGGATAAGTTGTGGCTGCAAATCAAAATCCCAAAAGTCTGTTCGTAGCATTAGGTGTGTCAGTTTTTCTGGTGATTGTCATCTCTGGATACGCCACAATCAATGATCTCGCGGGCAAACAAAGCCAACAGCATCAACAATCTATTTCTCCCGTCTTTGCGCTAATTGAAAACGAACTAACCGAGCCTTTACACATAGCAAAAACACTGGCTGAAATCGGTGTCTATGATGAGTATTTTCAAAGCCAAACACCCGACGAAGAGAAGTTAGTTCCGCAACTCAAATCATATCAAGACACTTTCGGATTACAGTTTTATCTGGCTCATGAAAACTCTCGCAAACAATTCAATTCTGACGGTAGAGTGTTTGATCTCATTGAAGGCGAAATTGTTTGGTACTTTGCGCTCAAAGACGAAACAGATTCTGAGATCCAAGCCGTCTTAGGGCAACGTGAAGACGTTCATCTGTTCATTGATGTCCGACAGTACGACGATGCTGGCAATTTCATTGGCTTTGCGGGCGTTGGTAAATCCCTATCGGATTTTTTACGATCTTTTGAAGAATTCAGGAGCGAATACGGTCACGAGTTTGTATTTGTAAATAATCGACAAGAAATCGTTTTATCATCTATTCCCGAGCTATCCCCCGCACAAGCGCTGCATGAAGATGACGATATTGGCATAAAGCTCGAAACAGAAATGTATTGGTACGAAGAATTTATTGAAAAGTCTGCAGACGCACTAGAGCCCAGTGCGGTAGTAGAAGCAGAAGACGGTGACCTACTGATATCTCGTTTGAATTTGGAAAATTTAAACTGGAGTCTATACATCCTTACGCCCCTCAACAGTCGGCAACAAGAAGTTAACCAGTCTTTCGCCATCTACGTTGCACTCGGCATGATACTCGTTTTGTTTGTCTATAAAATTTTGTATCGGATTATTGATGCCTACATCGATAGAGTCAGTTGCAACATGAATCAAGACCCATTAACCGGCTTGGCAAATCGTAAATACGGTAGGCATTTTTTCAATCGCATGCGCAAACGCAATCGACAAATTGCCGTGGTGGTGACCGATTTAGACCACTTTAAAAGGATAAACGATACCTATGGTCACATGGCAGGTGATCATGTGCTCAAAGAGGTATCAGAGAGCTTTGCAAGTGTATTAGATAAGAAGGACTTGGCGGTAAGATGGGGAGGTGAGGAATTTGCTTTCATCCTGCCTGATACGGACGGCGAAGAGGCGAAAGATATAGCAGAGGCGGCTCGCTTAGCCATAGAGAGGCTGGATATCGCGGTTGATTCTTCAACAAAAATAAAAATCACTGCAAGTTTTGGCATATACGCTTCCAGACAGTACGCAGATACCTTAGACGTGATGATTGAACGAGCAGATAGAGCAATGTATAAAGCTAAAGCAGACGGCAAAAACAAAGTGCTTAGCGCCTGCTAAATTAATGAGTTAAATTAAGGCAGTTTGAATCGTTCAGCACTAACCAACTCTGGGCCACCGCCACGATTTCCACTGCCCGAAACGGTATAAATATAGTCATTGCCATCAACAAATACCATCGCAAAACCAGTGCCATGGCGGCCTCGATTTAAATTACCAAGCTGCGTCCATGATTGCTTTTCGGGCGAAAATAAGAAAACCTCGTCATGCGCTGCACGTTGGCTGCCACTTTCACCGCCCCCTGCTACTAAACCATAGTCGGTCGCAATGGCCATATTACCCGCACTTTGTACCGGAATGTTTAAAGACTCGGGTAAACTTGACCATTGATCAGTGCGAAAATCATACACATCAACATAAGGCGTCGTTAGTTCAAAACCTTGTTTAGTCGCTTGAGAAGAACGTCTTCCCCCCAATAAATACAACTTATGATCATATACTGCGGCTTGAAGGTGATCACGCGCATTGGGAGCATCGGCTAAGCGAGTCCACTTGCCGGTACGAGGATCGTAAGCATCAAACCAAGCATTCGTTCCCCGCATATGACCTTCTGTTATCCCGCCAATCACGTAAATTTTGTTCTGATACACAACGCTTGCTGCTCCCCCTCGGCGCCGTGATTCGGGAATAGTGTGAGTAAACGTAAAGCTATCCGTTGATGGCGTGTACTTTATTACTCGATCGATGGGTATTTCGTTCGGCCACCCGCCAGTAAACGCCCCTAAAATATATATGCCATCATCAAAACTGACTGCTTGAAAATGATGAACTTCAATTGGCGGTTTAGCACCTAGCTTCCAAGTCGCTGTGATTGGATTAAAAACATTGGTTGGGTTAACACGTCTTCCCCCCAACAAATACAAGATATTGTCATGGGCAACTAGACTGGCTTCATGTCTAGCGACTGGCTTGTTGATTTGTTCTACTTCTTCCCATTGTGAAGTAAGCATTTGTGCAAAACCTGCATGCCATTGCTCGCTGTTAGTCTCTTTTTCAGACTTTTGCAGCGATGCTTGACATGACGCTAGTGTCAAAAGGCTCAGTATGACTAGCAAACTAGCTAGGCTTTTGTAGTAAATACGGCGACTTTGCGTTAACTTTGCAAGCATCGTTTTCTCTCCCGCTATTTTTGTAAATGATCCTTAAAAACTATGTTAACGGAATCAAACTCCTCTGAATACTGGATAAAAACCTCACCCGCTTTTAACTGTCGGTACACATCCTCGACCTTTTCTTCCAGCGTTTTTTCAACATCCCCGTAATCCGTGCCCTCGCGCAGCACAAAACTCTCGATGACATTGATTAGTGTCGTTTTTTCTAGAGAATCATAAGGAATAATCATAAAAACGCCTTAATAAATTTCGTAATCCTTTCTGGCAACCAAAGGCGCGGCTTAACCGGCGAACCATGCACAAAGCCAACATGTCCACCATGTGCACTCAACTCATAGGCTAAACTGTTAGAGAGCTGTTCATTGTTTGGTATAACGCGATTGTCCATAAAGGGATCATCAGCCGCATGCAACATGAGCGTGGGGATATTGATTGCTTGTAAACAGGATATCGCACTGCATTTGCTGTAATAATCATCAGCACTAGCAAACCCATGCAGTCTAGCAGTAATATGCTCATCAAAGTCTCTAAATGATGACAAGGCTTTGATTTCCTCGCGAGTCAGGTTCAAATACCTTGTCATATCGACATGTTGCATTTTCAACAATACATTGGCTTTCATACTCTTCAACAAATGACTTTGGTAAAGTGCAGAAAAACCAGTATTAATTGCCTCAGCGCAAGCATGAAGGTCAATTGGAGCAGACACCGCTACGGCTGAAACTACCGGATGTTCTTTTGGCTCTGCCAGTAATTTTAAAAGCATGTTACCGCCCAAAGAAAAGCCTACACAAAAAAGTTTTGTATCCACGTAACGTTGTTTTACATGCTTGAGAATGTAGTTTGCATCTTCCGTATCGCCCGAATGGTAGGCGCGTGGTGTCAAGTTTAATTCACCACTGCAACCGCGAAAATGCATCAATACAGCGCCCATGCCCGCGCGATACAAAGTCGAAAACAAATGCCCTATGTAATGCGAATGTATCGACCCTTCCAAACCATGAAAAACCACAGCAATTGCTTTGGGCTCTGGTGGCAAATACCACGCAAGATCAACAAAGTCGCCGTCGGACGTGGCAACGCGCTCTTGAATCGTGTTTAACTTAGGCACGGGTATGGCATACTTTGGCCAAATAGTTTGAAAGTGGCGGTTTTTAGCCCACACCGGCGCAACAAACTGACTCTGAGAAACCTTACCAAATAGTGTCATTACTTATATATCACTTCTCTTTCCGCCATTGCATTCACACATTTTCCAATATATTAAGAGCAGCTTGCAGGCGTTTGTCGCCTTGATTGTGTTTTTGCAAACCAGCATATACTGCCATCAGCCCCTCGACATATTCATTTAGTGCAGAGCTCAATAAATTGTTTTGTGCGTAGGAGCTTGCATTTGAACATGGCAGTATTTTGAGCCCTGCTATCAATTCTTTTTGAAGCGCTTGTTCCATACGCAGTTCCTGTTGTAAAGCAAGTTGGTACTTCTTATCGTCCTGTTCTTTTAAGGAACGGCGTGCTTCTCTGTGCGCAACTATTGTCTCGTTCGCGTGCCGAACGTGTTTGTGTAACACGAGCAAATGTTGCCCAGACAGGGGAGAATTTTCAGATCCCATGTACATTGCAAGCAAAACGATGTTCACTTGCGCTTGATAGCTGTCTTGTAAAAACAAGCAAGCTTTTTTCACCTCTGGCTGTGCATATTTTTCACAGGCATACTGCCAAAATGCTTTTGCGGTTAACATACGACTGAGACTCAAGTACTTTGTTGTTTAAATGCCTGTTCCGCCGCTTCGATATCTTCCGCTGCCTGCATCCATTCAAGCTCGACAATTTCTAAGGCCGCCTTACTTTCCGCTTGCTGACCCAGTATGTCTTTTAACTTGTCCTTATTTTCTGCGGCATAGATATCAGCTTCGGCCAACGCCGCCTCAAACTGCGAGAGTGAGATATTGAGCTTTTCCATTTGCGTTTCAGCTTGTTGAAGCTGTTGTTTCAAGGGTTTAATCGACTGTCTAAACTCTGCTTCCATGCGCTTTTGTGTTTTGCGATCAAGTGGCTGCTTGGTCGCGGTTTCTTGAGCACTTGCCTGCTGATTACGATCTCGCTGCGCATTAGGTTTTGCTCCTTGCAACATCCATTTGCGATAATCTTGAAGATCACCGTCAAACGGCTCGACTTTGCCTGCATCCACAAGATAAAAATCGTCACATACCGCTTCCAACAAAAACCGGTCATGTGACACCAATACAATGGCACCTTGATAACTTTGCAATGCGTAGTTTAAGGCTTGTCGCACTTCTATATCCAAGTGGTTTGTCGGCTCATCCAACAACAGTAAATTAGGCTTTTGATAAACAAGAATGGCCAATACTAAACGCGCTTTTTCGCCACCAGACATCGGTGCGACGGGTTCAAGTGCGCTATCGCCATGAAAACCAAAACCACCTAAAAAGTCGCGAATGGACTGCTCTGTTGCTTGCTTATCCAGATTTTGAATGTGCCAGAGTGGCGTGGCCTGCATATCAAGGCTGTCGACTTGATGCTGTGCAAAATACCCCACATCAAGACCTTGCGATAGATGATAATCACCAGCAATTGGTGCAAGCTCCCCAGCCAATAGTTTAACCAGAGTAGATTTACCCGCCCCATTACGTCCGAGCAGTCCAATGCGGCTACCGGGGACTAGATTTAACGCGATATCATCCAAAATAACCGTGTCGCCATAACCCACCTGTGTTTTTTCCATGCCAATCAGGGGATTGGGCAACTTATCTGGTGGAGGAAAGGAAAAGCTAAATTCACTGGCCTGATGAACGGGCAGGAGTTCCTGCATTTTTTCAAGCTGCTTGACGCGAGATTGCGCTTGTTTTGCTTTGCTCGCCTTTGCTTTAAAGCGCGTGATAAAACTCTCTAAATGTTGACGTTTTTTCTGTTGTTTTTCATATTCGCTGGCCGCCAAGCTCAGGCGCATGGCTTTTTGTTTTTCATATGACGAATAGTCGCCGCTATATGACACTAGCTTTTGCTGTTCAAAACTGACAATTTGCGAGACGGTACTATCAATAAACATTTGGTCATGAGAAATCAATATTAACGTGCCTTTGTATTGTTGCAGCCAATTCTCTAGCCAAATAACCGCGTCCAAATCCAAGTGGTTGGTTGGCTCATCAAGCAAGAGCAAATCCGAAGGACAAAGTAGTGCACGCGCCAAATTTAGGCGCATTTGCCACCCGCCAGAAAAATCACTTACCGGCGAATAGTGCTTATCCTGAGTAAACCCTAAGCCATTTAATATACTGCCCGCTCTCGATTTAATATCATACGCGCCAGCTTGTTCCAATGAGTCATGCAACTCAGCCAAACGTTTCCCATGCTCAGCAGGCGTATTAGCAATTTCAGACTCAATTTGACGCAGTGTGGTATCACCATCTATCACATACTCAATTGCTTCTCGCTGCATGTTGTCAATTTGTTGTGCAACAGACACAACACGCCAAGACTTCGGAATAAAACAACTACCGTCGTCGGCCTGTAATTGTCCTTGGAGCAAAGCAAACAAGCTCGATTTACCGCAACCATTTGGGCCAATAATGGCTATTTTATGTTGCGGGTATATATCTAGGCTGGTTTTATCAAGCAGTACTTTCGGGCCGCGCTGTAAACTCAGCTGCTGCAGCTTTATCATTAACTTTTAACCTGAATTGTTGGATTGCGAAAAACTATTGAGAATAACGGCGAGATTTTCCTTTGAAACAACGAATAATCTCGTCCTAGTCCAAGAATAACAAAAATCCCTGTTTTTGATCATTCAGTTTTATATGGAGGTATAATCAAAAGGATATGAAAACATGCCTCCATGTATAAGTGGTGTAAAAACTTAATGACCAACAGAAAGAAAAAACGCTTCATCGCGGGAGCAACCTGCCCGAATTGCAAATCCTTCGATAGCCTAATGCTGTTCATCGAAAACAACGTAGAGCAAATCGCATGCATAAAATGCGACTACAATGAAAGCCAAACCGACAGAGACGCAGCAAAGGCTAGTAAAAACGACACCGGCGTGATTGGCTTGTTTAAACCTTAAGCCAGTAATAGGGTCAGTGTCTGACCCCTTTATTCACACCATTATTCAAAACCTATAGCTAACTCCCCATGCTAATACGGAGGCAAATATTTCGTTGCCCATATCCAACAATCGGTAGTTGACATTTACGCCAAAGTCGTAAAACTGAAATTCAATGCCCGCGCTTGCGTAATAAGAAAACCCATCACTATCGTTGAGTAAAACATCCGTTCTTGTTAACTCATAGTCGTACCTGTGCATACCTGCTTTTGCAAACAAGTTTATTCGCTTAGTCAGTGCTTGTTGTGCTCTCAGACCAATCCCAAAACTTTTGTACTCGAGTTCGGACTTCGAAAATAAATCATCTAAGATGATCGAAAAGCTTTGAGTATCACCGTCTAAGGCAAAAAGTTCCACTGCGAATTTTTCATTGAATGAATACTCATAAGTTAAGCTCAAATGACCAATACTGTTATCATCCAACTTACCCAAAACAGTGTCGTCGTCAACGTGCGCACCACCAAATTCGTATCCAATACCGATCTTATGTTTTTCTTCGGAGTAAGCAGTGGTTGAAAACACACACAATAACAGTGCAGAAGCGATGATATGCCAGAGAATATTATTCACAGATGAGTCCTTTTATAAAATGCCTAAGTCTTAATTAGTTGAGGCTTAACTCGTTATGCATCCGCACTTGAGAAGCACAAAACCAAGCTTAGCAAGCCTGGAAAGGAGCAAAGCCTTCAAGTTAAATCCTATTGCAAATACCCTGTATTTAAAAGAGCTATATGGTAAGTAATTGTTTAACAATTGTAAGCACTTCGGTGCTGCGTTATTCAAAGATACAAAGTCGAGGCGAAAGGACATCCCGCTACCTATGATAACCAAAATGAGGTAAACTCCACGCGCTTTTTAACCACTTCACTTTCTTGGATTTCTTTTGATTACAGCAGCAAATATCACCATGCAGTTTGGCGCCAAGCCACTTTTTGAAAATATCTCAGCCAAATTTGGTAACGGCAACCGTTATGGGCTGATTGGTGCAAATGGATGTGGTAAGTCTACTCTAATGAAAATTTTAAGTGGAGAGCTGGCACCCACTACTGGAAATGTGTCTGTTACACCCGGTGAACGCTTGGGTATATTAGGACAAGACCAATTCGCGTTTGAGGAATATGCCGTGGTTGACGCTGTCATTCAAGGAGACGCTCAACTGTGGAAAATCAAAAAAGAACGCGACCGAATATACAGCTTGCCTGAAATGTCTGAAGAAGATGGCATGAAAGTCGCCGACCTCGAAACTGAGTTTGCCGAAATGGATGGATACACTGCGGAAACTCGTGCAATTGAACTATTAGTCGAAGCAGGCATAGACGAATCCTTCCACTATGGCTTGATGTCAGAAGTTGCACCCGGTTTGAAATTGCGCATCCTCCTTGCGCAAGCACTGTTTGCCGACCCTGATATTTTGCTATTAGACGAACCGACGAACAACCTAGATATATACACCATCAATTGGTTAGCTGAAGTGTTAAATCAACGAAAGTGTACCATGATTATTATCTCTCACGATCGCCACTTCCTTAACTCTGTTTGCACGCACATGGCTGATATCGACTACGGTGAACTGCGTATTTACCCTGGCAACTACGAGCAATATGCCGAAGCAGCTGCACTCGTTCAAGAACAAATTCATCAGGAAAACGCAAAAAAAACCACTGAAATAGAAGAATTAAAAAGCTTTGTCGCACGCTTTTCAGCCAATGCGTCTAAAGCAAAACAAGCCACGTCACGTGCGCGTCGATTAGAAAAAATTGAGCTAACAGAAGTCATTCCATCGAGTCGTCAATCTCCCTACATCGTATACAAACAACATAAAAAATTGCATAGATTGGCCTTGGAACTGTCAGAGCTGAGTCACGGTTTCGACGGTGAGACCCTGTTCACAAGTGGCGATATTCTCTTAGAAGCAGGTGCAAAACTCGCAGTAATTGGCGAAAACGGTGCGGGCAAAACTACTTTTTTAAAGCTATTGATGAAAGAGCTTGAAGCGAAATCTGGGCTAGTAAAATGGGCGGAAAATGCGCAAATCGGTTATTGCCCACAAGACAATACAGCAGACTTCGAAAAAGACATGAATCTTTTTGAATGGATGTCGCAATGGCGTTTACCGTCTCATGATGATTTAGCCGTTCGCTCCATACTCGGGCGCTTACTATTTTCGGCAAACGATATCGAAAAATCCGTCAGAGTTTGCTCGGGAGGTGAAAAGAACCGCTTAATGTTTGGCAAACTCATGATGCAAGAACTAAATGTGATTATCATGGATGAGCCAACTAACCATATGGACATGGAAGCCATCGAGTCCTTAAACAAAGCGTTACAAGCCTTTGATGGCACGATTATTTTTGTTAGCCATGACAGAGAATTTGTTTCAAGTATCGCAACCAGTATCATCGAGATAAAACAACAAAAACTCCTCTACTTTCAAGGAACCTACGACGAGTATTTGTCTAAGCAGTAGCTAACTGATATTTCCAATATCTTTCCGCGTTGGGATTGCGTAGTACAATCTCAACGTATAGCACCATACATCGAGTTCAAATTGACTAGCCTACTGCAAACTTGATCTATCAACTTGCAATAGTATAACATAACTCAATTATATCACCTGGCACTTTAAAAGTGCCCAATCAAAGCGGCTGAAAGCACTTACCAGTCATCCTGCCGCTAGCAACAAATAGCTTGTGAAAATTATGCAAAATACCTCTCCCCGTTTGCCTGTTACCGTTTTATCTGGTTTTTTAGGTGCTGGAAAAACGACTGTCCTGAATCACATTCTCAATAACAGAGATGGCCTAAAAGTCGCGGTCATCGTAAACGACATGAGCGAAATTAATATCGACGCAGCAACCGTAAAGAATGAGATTAGTTTTAATCGCGCGGAGGAAAAGCTCGTAGAAATGAGCAATGGATGTATCTGTTGTACCTTGAGAGAAGACTTGCTCGAAGAAATTAATCGCTTGGCGCAAGAAGGGAAGTACGACTATTTGGTCATCGAATCTACCGGTATTTCTGAACCCCTGCCGGTGGCCGAAACCTTTACATTTGCAGATGAAGACGGTGTGAGTTTGTCTGATATTGCCACTTTAGATACCATGGTCACAGTTGTCGACGCACTCAACTTTTTGAAAGACTATGATGAGGCAAAATCACTCAATGAGGTGGGTGAAAGCCTCGGTGAAGAAGATGAACGCAGTGTCGCTGATTTGTTGGTAGAGCAAGTCGAGTTTGCCGATGTGTTATTGATTAGCAAGATAGATTTGATTTCGACTAAGGAATTAAAAAGGCTAAAAAGTATTTTAAAAACGCTCAATACAGAGGCACTACAGATCTCTGTTGAAAACGGGAACGTGCCAGTCAAAGACGTTTTAGCTACAGGCAAGTTTAGTTTTGAAAGAGCGCAACAGGCGCCAGGGTGGCTAAAAGAAATGCGTGGCGAGCATGTACCAGAAACCGAAGAGTTCGGCATCAGCAGTTTTACATTTGAGGCTAGAAGGCCTTTCCATCCGCAAAAATTTTATGATTTCTTGCACAGTAAAGCCATCGCGGGAAAACTAATTCGTTCGAAAGGCTTTTTTTGGTTAGCTACGCGCCCGCAGCTTGCGGGTAGCTGGAGTCAGGCAGGAGGCATGGCTCGTTACGGCGCGGCTGGGCTTTTCTGGAAAGCCGTTCCAAAAGAACAGTGGCCAGATGATCCAGAATACCTCACAGCTATCGAAGCACAATGGGTCGAGCCTTTTGGCGACATGCGGCAAGAATTGGTGTTTATCGGGCAAGGTTTAGATAAGCACGATATCATTCAGCGTCTCAATGCTTGCTTGTTGTCAGAAGAAGAAGTCCTGCTAGGCTCTCAAGTTTGGATAACTTACCCTGATCCATTCCCTCCATGGAGTCATTAATGATAGAAGCTATCAATGTAAAATATAAAAAATCATGGAAAGCGGGTAACACAGCAATAAATCTAAGTGAAATTTTTTCACCAAAGGTCAGTGTTGCTGTATGGACGCGAGATGAAGATCCACAACTCAATCGCTACTTCAACGATGTGTTCCAGCAACTAGGCATGGGCTTGCGGGGTGTTTTTTCGATGGATGTGTTAAAGCAAGAGTTAAACAAACTATTACCCGAATCAGATGGAAAGGAAGTAGCAATCGAGGATATATATTTATTGTCGGATATGCTTACTTGTCTCTTTGACTGCGATTCTGTGGGGATGCGCATAGCGCCGTTAACAAGCGCCATGTGTCCAAATTTTCACGTAGACAACATTCCTGTTCGCCTCGTGAATACCTACCTTGGAGATGGCACTCAATGGCTACCAAACGAAAATATCCATGCCAATCCATCGAATAATACAAGTGCTCACTCAGTAAAAACACCTTTCGGTAGAGGCTACAACAATAGCGAAATTCAACAACTTAAACCCTTTGATGTAGCTTTACTCAAAGGGCAAGCTTGGGAAGGCCACGAGGACATGGCAGCGGTGCATCGCTCGTGCAAGGTCGAGCCCAATGGTAAGCGCGTGTTGTTAACATTAGATCCTTTGTAATCAACCCTAAAAACTTGTTCGCTAACTCAGGGGCTTTTGTTCTCACGCTTTTAACAGTTGTAGCTCTTCACGCATTTTATCTGTCACGCGCGCCAAATTGTCTGCATTATCGTTAAGATGCTCGCCGCAGTCTCGGCTTTCTTTAGCCGTCTCGCCTAGCGTAACCACTCGATCAACAATTTTATCATTGAGCGCTTTTTGTGTGTTCAATGAAGCGTTTATCTTGTCGTTCGTTAAGGTAATTTGTTCTACCGCTTCGTCAACTTTTAATAGCATTTCTGAAGCTTCATTAACCGTGTTTTTTGTTGCTAGCACCTCTGCCTCACCTAGCGCAATGGATGACACTGCCGCATTGGCTCCCCTTTGCAATTTATCAATAATGCCCTTTATTTCCTCAGTCGATTGCTGTGTACGAGAAGCTAGAGTACGTACTTCGTCAGCAACAACTGCAAAGCCTCTACCTTGCTCGCCTGCACGCGCCGCTTCAATAGCCGCATTCAAGGCCAAAAGATTAGTTTGTTCTGCCACGCCGTTGATCACGTCAACAACACTGCCGACTAATTCGGTGTCTTGGCCTAGTTGCTGGATCACCGCTGACGTTTCTTGAATTTTTAAATTTGACGATTCAATCGCTGCCATTGTATTTTGCATCACGTTTCGACTCGCTTGTGCCGAGCAAATAGCGGCATTTGCCGTGTCATTTGCATGCTCAACATTATTATTCATGTCGTTCACCGCGTCTGAGATCTGTTGCGTTACACCAGAAATACTGTCAGCCTGTTCATTCAATTCTGAGGCAATACGATAAACCTTAGCTGTATCTTGCGTGATGGCATCACTCACGTCGACCAATGCTTGCTGCTCAGAATCTAATTGCGCACTTACGTTTTGCAATTTTTTTCGTACAAGATTTATTGCACTTGCCAATAAGCCCAGCTCGCCACTGCTTTTTGACGATACTTGTTTAGCAAAATTTCCATGACTCACTGCTTCAATTGCTGCAATCATGCTTGACAAGGGCTGGCTAATTTTTCGAGTCAAAAAATAGCTCATCAGTATTAACGAAAGAACCAGTACAAGTGCAGAGAAAATATATGACAAGGTGCGTTGATAGGCCGTTCTTGCTTCGAGCATTTCGCGGGTAGTTTTTACTTCTTCTTGCAATACATTCACAGCTTCACTTAATAAATCGGAGGGCTCTCTATCAATGCCTCGAACGGCGCTATCGGTGCGTTTGTGATCAAAATCACTTTCTATAAACGTTTTGTAGGCTGTTTGGTAGTTCGCAAATATATTGGCATGTGATGCTCTAAATCCACTTATCAGCTGCTTGGTTTCATCTGATATAGGCATATTCAGCAGCGCTTGCGCTTGGGATTGAATTTGCGCCTGTTTGTCCTCAAAACGTCGCCAATATTTTTCTCTGTCTTTGTCGACATGTCCACGTAAGAGTACATTTTTCCATTCTTGCACTTGTGTTTTAAATGTACGATTCATGGTACCGACTAAGATAGCCATATGGCTTTCATTGGCGAGCAGTTTTTCATACTGATTAATTTTGTTAGAGAGCAAATAAGTAATAATGGCCGAGCAGAAAAAGATTGAGACTGCAGCTGACATACTGATTAAGATTAGTCGAGCTTTGAGTGTTTTGATTTTCATTGAATTAGGAAAAGTTGCTGAAGAACACTCTATGTATCGGCTATCAGAGCATGTCTTTAGATAGTCATACTGAAAAAATAGATACTGCCGTGTAACTGTTTATTCAAATTGTATGTGAAAACTGAATATCGACTAAAGTTTAAACAATAAAGTGGTAAATAGCACAAATATCAAACGCTGCTATTATTTTCATCAATGTTGCCTATAAACAGAGAAAATAAAAATGCAATGCTCCTAAATAGCCAGTCCACTCGTCAACAAACCTCAAGTGACGAACGATAGAAATCAATAGTGAGGCGGTATTTCCACTTGATCTGCTGAAGGCATTTCAGAGATTTGTATGCTCTTGAGCTTGTCAGACACAATTGTCATTTTTCGCTCCATTTTTTCAATCATCTGTTGCTGCTCAACCAAGGTTTGGTTTAGCTTTTCGATTGTGTCTTCTTGATAAGCCACTTTTACTTCCAAATAGTCAAGCCGCTCGATTAAGACTTCTTGTTTTAAAATCTGATTCATTGCTGTATCTCCCAATGAGCTAAATTACCGCTACTTGAAATCGACAAGGGTTTGGATTGTTCAAACCCTACTGCATACACTACCGCAGACTGCGGAGCGGGGCCAGAATTGGCTTTTACTCTCCATTCAGTGCGTAGTTCTCCTGATTGTACATCCCATAACATTAAGCGTTTTGCGGGCGAGCCCGTTAGCAGGTGTTTACCGTCACCAGAGAATTGTGCAGCGGTAAAAATAATTTGCCTTTCGATAAAGCGAAGTTGACTGACAGCTTGACCAGTTTGCGCATCCCAAATTTGCGCGTCATCTTGGCTATCTGAGGTAAATACATAGCGCGCACCTTGATCAAGGACAACTTGCGTCACCCTGTGCGGGTGAGTGAATACGTGTTCAATTTGTCCGGTATCTGTACTCCACAAATAGGCGCGATAATCATTGCCTCCGGTCAGTGCGTATTTGCCGTTTGCAGAAATATCAACCGCATTGATCTTTTCTTCATGCCCTATAAACTCTAGACGTCGTCCAGTATAGGGTTCAAAAAACAGGACTTTCCCATTGGCACGGCCAACGACAATGCCATTTCCGCCGTTACTCACTGCTATATCGCGAATATTGCTTTCATCAATTCGCCAAAAACCCAATACTTCCCCGCTGTCCATGTCCCAAAGCGCAAAAGTTTCGTCATCGGAACTCACTGCCACCGAATTGTCGGGTGACAGTTTAACGTTATCAACTAGGTTTAAGCCTTCTCCCTGATGACGCCATGTATATTTTTTATCGCCTGTTTGCAGATCCCAGACCTCCACCGCTCCGTTGACAGAAGATACAATGGCGACGCTAGCGTCGTGGGCAATATCTGCTGCATACACGCCAGATTCGGACAATAATGTTCGCTTTGTCGGTGAAGAATCGGGCACCGTGCATGCCGAGAGCGCTATAACACCCCAAGTACAGAGTGCAATTTTTAGCAAGCTTTTCATGAAAGAGGTTTTACTTTTAAGCTCAGGTGTTTACCATGTGCTACCAAGTATATCTGATCAACCCAAGGTTGTACTAACCTAAACTGGAGTAATTCTATGAAAAAGGCTTATTTAGCCACAACATTGCTAGCAGCGCTTACCCTGACGGCCTGTGGCGGTGCTAAGACAGAAGACACAACTGAAACAACAAGTACAGTGGAAGAAAGCACCGCTGTAGAAACCATGACAGACGCACAAAAACAGTCCTACGCATTGGGCGCGAGCATGGGACTTTATGTGAAAAACCGCTTTGAAGAACAAAAAAAGCTCGGTTTAGACGTCAGTGAAAAAGCCTTGTTAGACGGCTTGAAAGATGCACTTGCAGACAATTCGAAGTTCACACAAACAGAATTACAACAGATCACGCAAGCCGCTGATGCCGCATTACGTGCAGCTCAGCAAGAACGAGACGATAAAGCCGCCGAGGAAAACATTGCAAAAGGCAAAGCATTCCTTGAAGAAAATGCAGGTAAAGAAGGTGTAAAAACCACAGAATCTGGCTTACAGTACAAAGTCATCAGTGAGGCTGAAGGTGAAAGTCCAAAAGCGACTGATATCGTAAAAGTGCATTACAGAGGTACTTTACTTGACGGCACAGAGTTTGATTCTTCACACAAGCGCGGCGCGCCTGCTGAATTTCCTTTAAACCAGGTTATTCCAGGCTGGACTGAAGGTGTTCAGCTAATGAATGTCGGTGAAAAATACGAATTTTTCATTCCCTCTGAACTTGCATACGGCACGCGAGCAACGGGAAAAATAACCCCTAATTCCACGCTAATATTTGAGGTAGAACTACTCGAAATCGTGAGTCAAGGCGAGTAAAAAAGATATTGTGTTTAAGCCAAGATGTGATCTCATCTTGGCTTACTAAAAGCTGAGCTTAGTGACAAGAACTTTCAAACTTTCGCTTATGCGAAGCTCTTACCCAAACCCAACCTGTTCCGACCAAGGATAAACTGACTAACAAGGCATAAGGAAGCCAAGGGTCCCGATGACTCGTTAGCAATGCCATCACACAAAGCATGATACCTAACACACCCAGTATCATCGTATTAATTGACAAAAAACTCTTAAAAACCAAAAACAAAGACTCGATTTTTGTACACAACACATTTGAAGTTGAGAAAGGCATTGTCGCCTCCAAAATTTATTACACATTATGTTTACTATCGACCTGTATATTCGAGTTTAACTTTCATAAATGGTTCAAAATTTAATCATCTAATACAGACAAAACATGAAAAGATATTGCGTTAGCACCCCAGCATCGATAATCGCCCTTCAATTTACAATCATAAGGTTATTATTTATCTGATAATATAGCCCTATGCGCACTGTTTATGACAGTCGACCCTAAACTCAATCAACACATTACGTACAATATAACATGCCAACACCACTCATTACTCCTCAGGGATATCAAACACTTAAGTCAGAACTCGACTACCTTTGGCGTGAAGAGCGACCAGAAATTACCAAAAAAGTCACTTGGGCTGCGAGTCTTGGCGATCGCAGTGAAAATGCAGATTATCAATACAACAAACGTCGTCTGCGAGAAATTGACCGACGAGTGAGATACATTCGCAAAGCATTGGAAAGACTTAAAGTAGTCGAGTTTCACCCCAGTCAGCAGGGCAAAGTTTTTTTTGGTGCTTATGTAGATATTGAAAATGAAGAAGGAGACACAAAACATTTTCAAATTGTCGGCTATGACGAAATATTCAAACGCAAAGATGCCATTTCCATTGACTCGCCGATGGCGCGTGCTTTACTTAAAAAACAAGTGGGCGATGAAGTCGAGGTAAAAACCGAAGCGGGTGTGTTTTTATGGTTTATCAATAAGATCAGCTACGACGCTGAAAAATCCTAAACGCTATTTGCTTTACAATATTTTTCAGCCAAGGGTATACTTCTGCCCCTCTTTTTCGTTCAACCAACAAAGGCTGTTTCGTTTACTCAGTGTTGAAAACTAAACAAGCCCAATAGATCTTCAAAATAGACCATATGATTCCATCCATTATCGCTAACGAACTGCACGCCAATGAAAACCAAATAAATGCTGCCATCGCATTGTTGGACGAGGGGGCAACGGTTCCTTTTATTGCGCGCTATAGAAAAGAAGCTACACAAGGCCTAACTGACACACAATTGCGAACCCTCGAACAACGGCTCAGTTATCTAAGAGAGTTAGAGGACAGAAGAAAAGTCATCCTCAAGTCAATTGAAGAGCAAGGCAAATTAGACGATGCACTCAAACAAAAAATTCTGGCGGCTGAAAACAAAACTAATTTAGAAGACTTGTATCTGCCCTATAAGCCTCGACGTCGTACCAAAGGCCAGATAGCCATTGAAGCTGGCTTATTGCCACTTGCCGAAGCATTGTTGGCAGACAGCAATATTGACCCTGAATCCATTGCTGAAAGATACATCAATCCAGAGAAAAACATTGGCGACACCAAAGCGGCATTAGACGGGGCAAAATTTATTCTAATGGAACAATTTGCAGAAGACGCCAATGTACTTCAAGCCATACGCCGTCATCTAGTTTCGCAAGGCCATGTCACGAGCACAGTGATAGAGGGGATGCAAAGCCAAGGCGAAAAATATACAGATTATTTCGACTATTCAGAAAAATATAACACCGTACCCAGCCACCGCGCACTTGCTATATTTCGCGGAAGAAACGAAGGGATATTGCACATATCTCTCGATCCAGACCCAGCCCAAGCAGAGCAAAAATCCCTTGTTTGCGAATCATTGATTAAACAAGCTTTAGGACTGCGGCTCGCAGACACTGCAAGGGATAAATGGTTATCGACGGTTGTCCAATGGACATGGAAGATAAAAATTGCGCTACACATGGAGACTGAACTGTTCGCAAAACTCAGGGAAGAAGCTGAAACAGAGGCCATTCACGTCTTTGCAAAAAACTTAAAAGATCTGTTAATGGCAGCACCGGCGGGGCCTCGCGTGACAATGGGCTTGGATCCTGGCATTCGTACGGGCGTAAAAACAGCTATTGTAGACAGTACCGGTAAAGTCATAGCCACCACTACGATATTTCCTCATGCTCCACAAAATCAATGGGACAAGTCAAAGCGCACACTGGCCACCCTGTGCAAGCAGCACAAAGTCAATATCATTAGTATTGGTAACGGCACCGGCTCAAGAGAAACAGACAAGCTGGTGGCGGAAGTAATAAAAGCTGAGCCTGAATTGGGCTTACAAAAAATCGTCATCAGTGAAGCCGGTGCGTCTGTTTACTCTGCGTCTGAATTAGCATCGAACGAGTTACCCGATCTGGATGTATCTTTGCGCGGTGCGGTTTCTATTGCTCGCCGACTACAAGACCCCTTAGCTGAACTAGTGAAGATCGAGCCCAAAGCCATCGGCGTAGGGCAATACCAACACGACGTTAATCAAAGTCAATTGGCGCAATCACTCGAAAACGTCATTGAAGATTGTGTAAATGCGGTAGGCGTTGATTTAAATACTGCCTCTCCATCTCTACTCGCTCATGTATCCGGTTTAAACAAAACCTTGGCGAACAACATTGTCACTTTTAGAAATAGTCATGGCGCATTCAACGATCGTAAGACACTTAAAAAAGTTGACCGACTGGGGCCCAAAGCTTTTGAACAAGCAGCCGGTTTCTTGCGCGTGATGAATGGCACTAACCCACTAGATGCTAGCGCCGTGCATCCTGAAGCCTATAAGATAGTCGACAACATTGCTGACACTTCAAATATTTGTTTGCAGGACATGATCGGTAATACCGAGGCCTTGTCCAATATTGAGCTGAGTACTTTTGTTAGCGATGAGTTTGGCCTCCCGACCCTGAAAGACATTATCAAAGAGCTCGAAAAACCTGGCCGCGATCCTCGTCCTGAGTTTAAAACTGCGGCGTTTAAAGAGGGCGTATCAGAAATCAGTGATCTCAAAATCGGCATGCAACTCGAAGGTGTGGTAAGTAATGTCGCGAATTTTGGTGCGTTTATAGACATCGGTGTGCATCAGGATGGACTAGTGCATATTTCGTCTATGACGAACAAGTTTATTAAAGACCCACGTGAGATCGTCAAAACCGGTGATGTTGTAAAGGTTAAAGTGACGGATGTAGACGTTGCGCGTAAGCGTATCTCACTGACAATGCGCTTAGATGACGAAACAAGACCTGACACCAAACAAAAGCCTTCATCAGCCAAAACACGATCAAACAAGCCATCGAGTAAGCACAGACCCAAGCCGCTACAAACCAATGCCGCCATGGGGAACGCCTTTGCCGAAGCCTTTGCAAAAGCAAAAAAATAGAATTAAATCATCGCTAGGCACAATACTAGGTTCAAGTATTGTGCTCTTCTTTAAGCCCCGTCAAAAAAGTCTTGAGCTGGTTTAATCAAAGGCTAAGCTCCCTTTAAGTGTTGATATACACAACACTAAGTCGTCGCCGACCTGCAAAAAGGCCCCCATGCCTCTTAGGCTTAGTCCTGTGCGCATCAACACCTAAAGGGAACATAGCCAAATGAAATTTAATAAGCAAAATATTAAATTTCATTAGATATCGTGATTACGCTGACTAAATAAACTATATATTATTGAAATATATAGATTATTTATTTTTTTCACTAAACAATACAAAGCATAGCTTAACAACTTTACTTCTTTTTGCTGATTAACATTTCATTGACATTATCGTTTCATGTACTTTACTTTGTAAACGCTTTCATAAATGAGTGTGTGTTTGTTTACACACTTAAAACAACAACTAAAGGGATATATCAATGAAACCATCTTTTCGCTTTAAACCGTCAATACTCGCTAGAAGTATCGCATTGGTAGTCGGTACAACTGCAGTTGCGCCTGTTTTGGCTCAAGATAGTGATGAGGCTGAAGTGATTCAAGTTCGCGGCATCCGAGGTAGTTTACAAGAATCAGTCAGCATTAAACGAGACGCCAAGGGTGTCGTTGATGCCATTTCAGCGGAAGACATTGGTAAATTTCCAGACACAAACCTAGCCGAATCACTTCAGCGTATTACGGGTGTTTCAATTAATCGAAACAACGGTGAAGGCCAAAACGTCACCGTACGGGGTTTTGGCGCAGATAAAAACATGGTGACCTTAAACGGCAGAATGATGCCGGCTGCATCGGCATATGGTAGTGGTGGCGGTACTTCGCGAGCCTTTGATTTCGGTAACTTAGCATCCGAAAGCGTACGCGCTGTTGAAGTCTATAAAACAGGTAAGGCCAATATCGCAACGGGTGGAATCGGCGCAACAATCAACATAAAAACGGCTCGCCCACTCAATACAGAAGGCTTCCAAGCCAGTGTGGGGGCGAAGATCGTCCATGACACCACTGTCGTAAGCGGTGATGACTTTACACCGGAGTTATCGGGTATTTTTAGTTACGCGAATGACGATTCAACGTGGGGAGTAGGCTTAACCTTAAGTCACCAAACCCGCCATAGTGGCTCATCGAGAGCAGGCGTAAGTGGATGGCGTTTCCAGACTTGGTCACCCACATATAATGCAGATAGCGATACCTTTCAATACGATGGTTTTGGCATAGCCGATGGCCCTAATGGCGAGCAAAACGCCGCCTACACAACCAGCCGCATTGTTAACCCACCAGCCGAAGGGCAACTTTTTGGTCTACCCAACGACTTGCGCTTTTATCATTCGGATTTTGAACGCGACCGCACCAACGCGCAACTAACTTTGCAGTACGCGCCGACTGACGATTTTGTCGCAACAATGGACTATACCTACGCCAAAAATGAACTCCTCCAGCAAGAGGCGCAAGCGGGATTTTGGCTCACACGTAGTCACGATACGATCACTTTTGATACCGACCAACCTGTGGCAACTGGCGTTCTTATCACCGAAAATCCAGGCGGCACAAAAGACAATACCGCTACGCAAATATATACCGCGCAAGCAAACGAGTTGAAGTCTCTTGGGTTAAATCTGGAGTACAACGTAAGCGATAATTTAGTCCTCAATTTTGATATTCATGACTCCAGTATGGACAGCCTGCCAGATGATTTAGGCGGCAGTAATATAGGCCAATTGCAAGCAGGCTTGGCTTCACCTGTGGGCTTATCACAGAGTTACAACTTTACCGGTGAATTCCCGATTGTGCGCGTCACTACTGATGACTGTGTGAAATCAAGAACGACGGATAAGCAAAACTTACCTCCATGTAATGGCGTTTGGGACACCACCGACGTAGGTACAAACTATGCGCGAGTGAGATCATCGTCTCAAACCACAGATATCAATCAAACTAGACTAGAAGGAAGCTATTTCTTAGAAGACGGTCAATTTGATTTTGGTATCGAAACCCGTTCAATGGAAATGCGTCAATTACAGTCGAACAATACCTTAAAACAGGGTGACTGGGGGATTGCTAACCCAGGAGAATTGCCCGATGGTTTGATTGAAGAGTTTGATATTTTAGGGCAATTTGACGATTACGATACAAGCAACACCGGTATCACAGCCTTTAGAGGGAACGCCGTCGACATCATGCGCTGGGGTCTAGCCGATTATGGGTACCCATTCGAAACTGAGTTCGAAACAACAGGCGTAAGAGATCATGATCACACCGTTGAGGAAGATACTTATTCCGCATACATTCAATATTCGGTAGAAACAGAAGTAGGCGGTATGCCGACCAATGTGCTTGCCGGTGTGCGCTATGAAAGTACCGATGTAAAATCAACGTCTATCCAAGCCATCCCTCTGCGTATTCTGTGGACAGACAACAATGATTTTACTGTAGTGAACAGCGAAGAAACAAATGAAGTGATCGAAGAGCACAATTACAACCATTTGCTTCCGAGCCTTGATATCGATGTAGCATTAACCGATAAAATTAAGGCACGTATGTCATTTGGCCAAACTATCGCCCGTGCGAATTACGACCAATTGCGCGCCTCTGTTTCAGGTATTGGTACTGACGCCCCGACCTTAATCGGCTCAACACCTCGTGCTTCAGCCTCAAACCCAAGCTTAGTGCCCTTGCTGTCAAACAACTTTGATTTATCATTTGAATATTACTTTGGTGAAGCAAGCTATGTATCGGTGGGTTACTTTGACAAGCGAGTCAGTAACTTCATTGGTAACGAACAGGTCGAATTACCTCAATTTGATTTACGCGATGCAACGGCAGGCCCTCGCGCACAAGCCGCATGGGACGCCCTCAATTCGATTGGTGTCACCGTAGAAGAAACCTCGCTATTTGTTATGACGGCCATTTTGGATAACCCTCAGGATTTCCCTAACGGTGCCGCCGATTATCTGACGGGTGTAGCCGATGCTGGGGGACAGCTAGCCTTCTCTGAAATCATTGCGACGGCCTACGACATTACCCCCAATGACAGTGATCCGCAATTTCAGTTTTTAACTTCACGCCCTATCAATAACCGTGATGCAAACTTGTATGGTGCAGAATTTGCTGTTTTACACTTCTTTGGTGACACGGGCTTTGGCTTGTCTGCTAACTACACTTTGGTAAATGGCGATGTTAAATATGACAACTCTGCCGCACCCGACATTTCTCAATTCGCGTTAACAGGACTAAGTGACAGTGCAAACCTAGTGGCCATGTATGAAAAGCATGGTATTCAAGCTCGTTTGGCCTACAACTGGCGGGATACCTTCTTAACACAAGCCGGACGCGTACCGCGGTACACAGAAGATTATTCGCAGTGGGACTTCAGTGTCAGCTATAACATCAATGACAATACAACCGTTTCCTTAGAAGGGATAAACATTACAGATGAAGATCAGCGCACACATAGCCGCTCTGTTAGACAAGTGTGGAATGTGATTGACCTTGGCGCGCGCTATCAACTGTCTGCGCGATACGTGTTTTAATTTTTATTCGCGCCGTCACTTACTCAGTCGCTTATCCCAAGCGGCTGAGTTTTTTATTTGTAGTGAAAAACACGCGACACGAGGATATCTCCTCGACTCACTGCACTTTAATACGCAAATTGGGAGTAAGCCCCCTTAGCATTTGTAAATGATTGTGGTTAAATAAGTTAAGGTTCCATTTACCATATGTAGACAATTGGTTTGGAGCGCTAGTTTAAGCAATCAGAGTCTGCTACCTATAAGAAGTCATCTATGCCAAACCACCAATTACTTAACAACGTAACTCACCACGATATAAAAATATTGACTGACTATGCCGGCGATTACGGAGACAACGTTGGCGCCGTCGTCACCTTTCCCACCGAGTTTGGTGATGTACAAAAAGAATACCCGATTTTTTTTAGGCAACATCCCGACACCAAAGCGTATCAAGCGGTTGCTATGCTTGGTTTGTTGAATGATCAGAATTTATTTATTCAAGATGGGCAATGGCGTGCCAATTATATTCCGGCTGCAGTATCAAGAGGACCCTTTGCAATTGGCTTTCAAGATCAGTCGGCAGAAGGTGGCGCAGAAAAAACACCGGTGATCCACATCGACCTCGACCACCCACGAGTCAATCGAGAAAAAGGGCATGCTGTATTTTTACAGCACGGAGGCAACAGCCCCTACCTTGAGCACATTAGTCATATTTTTACCCACATGATGGACGGCATGGAGCTAGGTGAAAAAATGATAGAAGCATTTACGTCTTTAGACTTATTCGAAGCGGTAGAGCTAGAGCTAAATTTATACGACAATGAAAAGCACCGTTTGCATGGCAATTACACTATTAGCGAAGCAAAACTCCAAGCTTTGTCAGCCGACACTCTTCATCAATTGCATCGCGCTGGTTTTCTACAATGTGCATATTTGATTCGAGCGTCAATGAGCAATGTACAAAAACTGGTGAACTGGCAAAACCAAATATCTCAGCCAGCAGATGAAGCGTCATAAATCTCATGTCGAAAAGCAGTCCCTTTCCCTCTAGTTCATTGCCTCTCGTTGAGGTTGTTGAAAATGTGGATATAAACAGTATCCCGCAAGATATTTTCGACTCCGAGGTACCCATTGTATTGAAAGGCTTAGTGAAAAACTGGCCTTTAGTGCAGAAAGGGCTCAACAGCCCACAAATGGCAGTCAAGTATTTAAAGTCCCATTACAATGGTAAACCCGCTGGCGCATATTATGGTTCACCGGAAATTGAAGGGCGTTATTTCTACAATGACACACTTAGCGCATGTAATTTTTCAATAAAAAAAACCCAATTAGACGAATTTTTAGACAGTATTATTGAACACCTCAATGCTCCTCAACCGCCGAGTTTTTACATCGCGTCTAACGACATCAAACAACACTTTCCAACACTGCTCAATGACAATGATATCTGCTTTGATCCCCGTGCATTAGGAGGTGTAGTCCCCCGCGCCAGCATATGGATTGGCAATAAAACGCTTGTATCATGCCACTATGATGAACTGTCAAATATTGCATGCTGTGCCATTGGTCATCGAAGGTTTACCTTGTTTCCCCCCGCTCAAATTGAGAATTTGTACCCCGGCCCTTTTCATCCCACACCCGGTGGGCAAGTAGTCAGTATGGTAGATTTTAGCAATCCAGACTATGTCAAGTTCCCAAAATTCAAGCAAGCCCTTGAACATGCGTGCATTGCCGATTTAAGTCCTGGTGATGCTCTGTTTTTACCGACGATGTGGTGGCACCAAGTAGAAAGCTTTGATCGGTTTAACACCTTGGTCAATTATTGGTGGACACCGTCCCATCCAATGATGGGTAAAGCCAGCACGGTACTTATGCATGCGCTATTAAGCCTACGCGACCAACCTGAACTCGAAAAAGCGGCATGGAAACACATATTTGATTACTATGTTTTTGCGGATCCAGATTTATCTAGAGAACATTTACCCGAACACACATGGGGTGTGCTCGCCCCACCAAATGACATTCGCGCTAGGCAATTAAAAGCCAATATATTGAACAAGTTGAACCGGTAAACGAGGCAAAAATGGAACCGAATACGATCCAAAAAATTGTGATAGCCGGAGGTGGCACAGCAGGTTGGATGGCAGCCGCCGCCATTGCCAAACAACTTGGAAAAGTCATGGAAGTCGTCCTAATTGAATCTGAACAAATAGGCACTATCGCGGTGGGTGAGGCAACTATTCCTCCTATTCGGGTGTTTAACCAGTTGCTCGGCATAGACGAACCAACATTTATGCGCGCAACATCAGCCACCTTCAAACTGGGAATCGAGTTTGAAGGCTGGGGTCGCAGCGATTCTCGCTATATCCACTCTTTTGGCAAAACGGGGCAAGAGAGTTTTTTTGCCGACTTCCATCATTTTTGGCTAAGGGGTTTGCAAGAAGGCCACCACGCTGATTTTTCTGAATATTGTCTTGAATTACAAGCGGCTAAAGCCGGAAAATTTGTTAAAACAGAGCAGTTAAACCTCAATTATGCGTTTCACTTAGATGCAACAGCCTACGCTAAATTTTTGCGTGAATACAGTGAGCGTGCAGGTATTAAACGCATTGAAGGCAACATAGCGAAAGTACATAAACACAAGCACACTGGTGATATTCTATCCCTTGAATTGAGTTCTGGCGAGCAAATTGAGGGCGACATGTTCATCGACTGCACCGGTTTTAAGGGCTTGCTTATTGAACAAGCACTGCATACTGGCTACGAAGATTGGTCACATTGGCTACCTTGCGACAGTGCTTGCGTTGTGCAAAGTGAGTGTGTAGATTCGCCACTACCTTATACGCGCTCAATTGCACACGACGCTGGCTGGCGTTGGCAGATTCCTTTGCAACACAGGGAAGGAAATGGCCTAGTCTACTGCAGCCGCTACTTGTCAGAATCAGAGGCCGAAAAGCGCTTGTTAGATAGTATAAATGGTAGTGCCATTACCGCCCCTCGGCAGCTAAAGTTTACAACCGGCCGCCGCTTACAGGCATGGAATAAGAATTGTGTGGCACTAGGCCTATCCAGTGGTTTTATCGAACCACTCGAGTCAACCAGTATCCATTTAATCATGAGTGGTATTATTCGTTTCATTCGTATGTTTCCCCAAAGTACTGATATGCAGAGTGCACGGGAGCAATACAACAAGCAAACAAAACTAGAAATTGAACAATTACGCGATTTTATTATTTTGCACTACCACCTCACAGACCGAGACGACGGTCAGTTTTGGTTGTACTGCAAACAAATGTCGATCCCTGAAACCTTGGCACACAGAATTGCACTGTTTAAACAACATGCCCAAGCGATGCAAATCGATGGAGAAATTTTTAGAGTAGATTCATGGACACAAGTGATGTTTGGACAAGGTATCATGCCCAAGCAATATCACCCCATCGTACACGCGATGAGCGCGCCAGAATTGGCTGCGTTTTTGTCAAACTACCGATATAAAATTCAACAAACTGTCGAAAAGCTCCCTTCTCACCAAGCTTTTATTCAACAATACTGTTCACGCTAGCACTTGAACTTTGCGACCGAATTCTCAATCTGAGAAGCGATGTAGGCAATTGCGGTCATATTTCCAAAACCACCGAAAATAGTAAATGATTGCAAAAGCAATGTAGCCAAGGCAAAGTATTGATAATTATAAAGGCTTTGTCTGGTTTAAGTGTTGATAGTCACAAAACAAAGTCGTCGTAGGCTCATCCATGGCACTCCCAAAAGGCATCCATGCCTTTTTGGCTTTGCTTTGTGACTATCAACACTTAAACCAGACATAGCCTTTATAAAATTTACGCGGGCTATGGCATTTTAGCTTTTCCTGCAGCCCTTAGGTAAACCAATAAAATTTAGATTAAGGATGATAAATGAGTATTAACGTTTTTTGCCGTTACTGTGGGCAACAAATATCAGATGTAGATTTAGTTTGCCCTCATTGCCACTCCAAACAACATTTTAACACGCCGCCACATACTAACACTCGAAGAAATTCCGAGGGAGTAGTCGCCTTCGTACTATGCTTTTTCCTTGGTTTTATAGGTATTCACAGGTTTTACTACGGTAAAGTAGGGACGGGATTCTTAATGATACTCACCATGGGTGGTCTTGGTATTTGGTGGCTGGTTGATTTAATTCGTATAGGGGTTGGACACTTTACGGATTCTCAAGGTAATCGTTTAAGCCTGATTCATGATCATTAGATGGGCAGTTGATGTAATCAACCCTTGGGTTGAATAAAGGTTTTTTGATACCCAATTTTGTTCTGTAGTCTCTTGAACCTGCTATTTTACGTTAACTCTGGGTAAGCAATTTTAGTCAAGAAAAGTGTTTGCTGTAGCGCTTATCATTGTCTCTCCAACGGAGATTAACTACATGCCAGCTTATCAAACTTTGTACAGAGACGTACTGAAATACATAGAAGATAATATAGATGAAAACTTAAATGTCGAAGCGCTATGTAAGCATTTCGGTTTATCAAAGTATCACTTTCATCGTCAATGTAGCGCATATTTTGGTATGCCCTTGATCTCACTAGTCAGGTTACTCAGATTGAAAAGAGCCGCATTTCAATTGGCCTACCGAACTGAGGAAAAGATCGTCAACATCGCAATAATGAGTGCTTATGACAGTCATGAAGCTTTTACTCGAACCTTTAGGCGTTACTTCAACATGTCTCCGTCTGAATTTAGGCAATCTCCAGACTGGACAGCTTGGCAAACCAAATATTCACCCGTATTAAAATTGAGAGACAAAATAGTGAAAGATAAGCATGCGTTTCAGGTAAAAGTGGTAGATTTTGCAGAAGTAAAACTGGCTGTTTTGCCTCATCTTGGCTCACCAAAATTATTGGGCAAAACCATACAAAGCTTTATTCAATGGCGAAAAGAAAACAACCTGCCACCAAGCAAAAGTAGAACCTTTAACTTAGTATACGATGACCCAAACACAGTTGCGCCAGAGGACTACAGATTTGATATTTGCTGTTCAATCAAACACGACGTACCCTCAAATCAACATGGCGTGATGAATAATACGATTCCGCGAGGAAAATGCGCGCTGATCCGACATATCGGAAGCGATGACTCCATAGGCTTGCCTTTAACATACTTATATTATCAATGGCTTACGTCATCTGATTACAAGCTGCGCGATTTTCCGGTCTTTTTTGAGAGGATCAGCTTTTTTCCTGATGTACCCGAAAACGAAATGATTACTGATATATATTTACCCATCGAGTCAACATGACGTATGGTGTATAAAACAAATGAAAACAGTGGAAAAATATGAGCGAAATCGAATGGAGTGACTTTCAAAAAATAGAACTAAGAGTGGGGACAATACTTAAAGTGGAGGACTTTCCCGAGGCGAGAAAGCCAGCTTACAAACTGGTCGTCGATTTTGGAGAACAAATAGGTACAAAAAAATCGAGTGCTCAGATATGCGATTTGTACGATAAAGCTTCGCTCTTGGGGAAGCAAGTTGTGGCGGTGATAAACTTCCCCCCCAAGCAAATAGGTCCCTATATGTCAGAATGTCTGGTGACTGGCTTTCACAGACAAGATGGCAAAGTGGTACTCGCCACCCCCGATTTGGCAGTACACAATGGCGCACGACTAGCTTGAATTTCTGGCGACAGATCAATTTATGGGGTAGGGAAAATATCCAATACGACTGCTATGCTCTAGTTCTCAAGATCCCGCTCCCATTTAGTGTAGGTGCGTAAAAAATAGACTATTTGAGGCATGAAAAATAAACAAGGCAGACCACCGCACGATGATATCCTCACCCCAGCAGAATGGCGAGTCCTCGACGCCTGCCGCCACGGCTTATCCAATAGCGCCATTGCTGATAGCTTAAAAGTAAGTATTAACGCCATCAAATATCATTTAAAAAACATTCTTGCAAAAACGGGGCTCCCAAATAAAAAAAGCTTGCGCAACTACACAACTCAAGCCAAAGGAAAGAGAGAAGCGATGACCGATAAGCAAGCACTATTGGCGATCAATGGTATGGCTCAAATAAGCCGTAGTGTCGAAAATATCGAAGTATCAAAAAACTGGTATGAAATTGTTTTGGAGCTTCCTCTATTATTCTGTTTCGACAAGATGGCATTTTTTCAATGTGACGGTACTCGGCTAATGTTAGTCCAAAAAGGCACACAGACTGAAACTGAGTCTATTATCTATTTTAGTGTGAGTGATATCTTTTCTGCATATGACCAATTGGCAAATAAAGGTGTCGATTGTATTGCGGCACCTCACAAGGTGCATGTTCATAATGACGGCACGGAAGAATGGATGGCTTTTTTTAATGATCTTGAAGGACGCCCTCTTGCCCTCGCTGCTCAAGTAAAAAAGTCAAGTCTATGCTAGGTGATTTATCCCATGTTTTCTACAAGCATCTCATTGAATCACTTACAGGCATACAATTGGCTGGTTTAGATGATATCAACCCCCTCTACCCCAAATGACATAGATATACTTAAGTGTCAAAACTCTGCACTACTTTGATACTTGGGCTTGAAATTTGAATTTGCCCCCCAACCTCTGCCTTAGCTTTGATTAGGGGACACAGATGGATATTAATTTACGAGAAATAACGAAAGACAACTGGCTCGATATGATTGACCTAGAGATTACCAAAGAGCAAGAAAACTATGTCGCACTCCCTGCAGAGGCCATAGCCGCGTCTAAATTTTATGTTCACTATGTGAATAGAGGCATTTATCTCGGAAATACGCCAGTAGGTTACATTCAATACTACCCAAATCTTGCCGAGGGCAAACCAAAGGAAATATTCATTGACCAACTCATCATAGATCGTAAAGAGCAAGGCAAGGGCTACGGTACAAAGGCAGTTGAACTTGTCCTTAAAGAAATTAAACAGCTAAAAAGCTTCAACAGTGTCTCAATTTGTTACGTAGAAGGACATGATATTATGAGGAAATTCTTTGAGAGATTTAACTTCAAGATCGTTGAACAAGACGAATTTGACGAGACGATCATGGAGCTACACCATATTTGATCAAAGATTTCCCTTTACTTATTTGTCGACGCTTAACTTATTTGTGTTCAGCAGAGTTATTAAACTAGAGGTATCAAAACGACCACCACCATTGGCTTGCACTTGCGCGTAAAACTGGTCGACAAGTGCAGTTAATGGCAGTCGACTTTTGTTTCTGTTCGCCTCATCCAATACAATTCCTAAATCCTTTCGCATCCAGTCTACGGCAAAGCCAAAGTCAAACTGATTTTTTAGCATTGTGCTTGACCTATTCTCCAATTGCCATGATTGTGCTGCGCCTTTAGAAATCACGTCGACCACCTTGTCTGTATCTAATTTCGCATTTTCAGCAAAATGCAGCGCCTCAGAAAGACCTTGAACAATCCCAGCTATACAAATTTGATTGACCATCTTAGTTAACTGACCACAACCAACACTTCCCATTAGCTGATGTTTTTGCGCATAACAATCCAATATCGATGATATTTGCGCGTAATGCTCCTCAGTTCCACCTAGCATCACGGTTAACTTGCCATTTTCGGCTCCAGCTTGCCCTCCAGAGACTGGAGCATCAATAAATCCAATTGATTTAGCATGGAGGCTTTCGTCCAGTTCTCGAGCAAGTTCAGCAGAAGTTGTAGTATGGTCTACCAGAATACTTCCTGATGCCATTGTTGAAAGTACGCCATGCTCACCGAACACGACAGAGCGCACATCGTCATCATTGCCCACGCACATCAGAACAACATCAGCGCCATTTGCTGCTAGGGCAGGTGTTGACTCTACTTTTCCCTGATACTTTGCTTGCCATTCTTCAGCTTTTTTGTACGTTCTGTTATAGACGGTTAAGTCATAACCCGCTGTCTGAAGATGTCCAGCCATCGGAAATCCCATTGCTCCTAAGCCTAAGAATGCTACTTTCATTGATTTTCCTCAGTGTTATTGCTTTTCTCTTTCGTACGGTTGTTAAGTCTATTTTGGATAAATTGATCAACATTATTGAATTGCCGACATCGAATACTACCTCCCATAAGGCCAGAGATAGTCGCTAATACCTTCTTCGAATTTTCACCACAATCCACCGATGCAGTTCTCGACTCTTTCAAGTCCAAATAATCTTGCGAAAAAACAGCCCCCTCGGTCATTTCAATCAATGCATCCTGTTTATATGTTTGCAAATCTTCGCGCATTAGCTTTGAGTAGTTTGTAATACCCTCAAGTTGCTGCTTAACAATATCACCAATATATACACCATTCTTTGACGATAGTGGGTTTATTGATACCGCCGATTGAGTGGATGTTGCAGGCTTTTTGCCTTTTAGTATTGGGTTTCTATTCACCAGAACGTTACCAGCAAAGGCCTTGCTCGTGTGTTGTGCTACCGCAGACTTATTATTATCTGAATTACTCTGACTCAGTGTATCTGGTTTAGGCCTTGGTAACGTTTTGGGAGCAATGGGTATGGACGGAGATTTGGGCGGAGAATAAATATACGATTTTAATTCAATATTTTCACTTTGGGTTGTCGACATTGAAGATGAGTATGGTGAAGAATAAAAAAGAGTTGTGGCAAGTATTAATAACAGTATATGGAGCAGGGCGGCAACCAACAACCAAAGCTTAAATCCCTGCTCTCGGTTTCTAGACTGATCGTACTCAATTTTTTGAGTTTTCCAGTCATCGATATGATTTTGGTTGAGAGCGACAGATAAATCTATGCTGTACGGTCTCTCTAAAGCATCCAAGTTTTTATATCTGGCGCGTTTTTACTTATGAAGTCAGAGAGAAAAGTAGATTATTAGTTCAAATTCTTTTCGGCTGTCTTGATGCCGCTATCTTTCCTGCTTTTTCAGCTTTATGTGCATCGAGTGGCTATTGACGATGAACACAAATGACCTTTTTGAATATGAAATAGATTGGCGCTAATGGAAAACAATTTCTGCCCATAGCGGCAAAAAAACCTAACTACGCGTTTTCAAACTTACTCGTATTTTTGCACAGATAAATACTGTTTTATCTGAAGCGTTTGCTGTAACCGAGATTCACTAACATTTTGATCAGATACCGTGTCTTTTAGGTCAGAGGGTTCGGTATCTCCATTGCGCTCTGCCGTTTGCTCTTTGCCTAACTCAGCCCTTGCTGCTATTTCTTTTTGCGAGGCTTCTGCGGCTACTTTATAGTCTTGTGAAGACGGCTCGGCCGGCGCTAAAGCTGCGCGACGCACTACCTGCATTTTTTGAATAGTGGCCTCAGGGTCTTCTTCTTCCCCTACATCAATTTGTACTTCTCCGCCCACGGCGTAGCGATTACCATCGGGACCTCGTTGATAATCATAGCTTGGCGCACCCGCATATTGCCCCCCTACAGCTGCATGTGCTTGCTCATGTGCCCTGACTTCTGCGTCGCGTTGTTTTAGCTCTTTGACTTGTTGCTGTTCTTCTTCGCTCAAGGTATTCGGATCTTGCTTTTGTTTACTGTCATTGTCAGAAGAAGATACGGAGGATGCTTGCTCAGATCTTGTTCTACCTTGCTCTGAGATAGTCACGCTATCACTTGAACCAGCAACATCGCCATTAATACGCTCGTTCGTCTTTGACACTGCCTGCGCTTGTTGCTCTGTCTCTTGCTCAGATTTAGCCACACTGATACCGACAAAGTTGCCATAGCGTGTGCTATCGAAGTTGGGGAGAGTAGAGAGCGCGTTCATCATCAACGGTGACTAGGCAAATGTATCGATGATCGTACCGATCATCCCATCTGCGCGCTTAATAACATTTGCGGCAGCATCAGCTTGAATACCACCGGCAATAAGATTGACCGCGGCACGATTTATGTCGATTGTCTTATGATTGGATTGCGATAAGTTTGCACTGCCGTCTTGCACCAAAGCCGCGCCTTGTTGATACGCTTTAAGACCTGAACTAAAAGCATCAGGCAAACTGCTGTATTGCAAACTGTCGATCATAATTTCACCTACATCACCTACAAACTTAGACCTTCAAAGAGTTATCGGCAGCAAATTCTAAAACTTTAGTTTTTTATCACGGCCAAGTTTAATAAAAAGTGTTGTAGCGATGCGATGAATGCTTCAGTGTGAGATAAAAAAGGCGCGTGAGCCGCTTTGCGTAACACCTCAACCTCGGTATGACTAGTGCAAGCCTGAATGTACGGAATAACTTGGCGAGGAACAAGACTGTCTAAATAACCAAATATGGCAAGATGCGGGCAAGTGATCCTTGACCAAGTAGATCGTAAATCTTCGTTTAGTAGTATGTCTAAACCATCAGATAGGGCAGAGCCAGAAGCCGCAGGATATTTAAAAATATTATCTTGAATTAACTTGTTTTGCTGTCGCTGATTGTCAATGCCCATGTTTTGAATCGCAATAAAACGCTTGATTGTACTTTGCGTTTGCTCGACCAATTGTGATTTAAACTTTTTGAGCACATCAACTTTTATACCTGGCCAATCTTCCGTTTCTGCAAACTTTGGAGAAGATGAGACTGTGACTAGCCCCATTATGTCCTCTCGCTTGACGGCAAGCTGACTCGCCACAAGTCCTCCTAGAGACCATCCCACGAGTATCGCATTTTTCGGCACTCTCAGGTTCAAATCGTCACATAAGGACTGTAAATCAAAACTTGCGACTTCTTTTCCTTTACCGACTTCTGCCCGTTCACCGTAGCCAAGTAAATCAACAAATTGCAAATTACCGTTTATGCCCTGCTCACGTAAAGCCTGTTGCATTTTATCAAGTTGCGGAAAAATAGCTTCCCATACGCCTTTATTCATGCCCCAACCATGGATAAAAACAATATTAAATTCAGTACTTTTGGTCGGGGGCGCTTGCTTTGAGAGCATAGTAAACTTGTATAGAGAAAAACGAAGAAAGTGTTCATATATGGTAAAGCGACTACCGCTAATATGCCAACAAATTATCGGTTCGCTCGGTACTCGCCAATGCTACATTTGTGATCAAGAATCTAATGAGCTTGTTTGTGACTATTGTTTGCACGACACAGATTTCGCGCACTTTCCTGTGCCGGGTATGGACTTATTAGAGTTAGAATTTATTAGTAAGCGCCTACTATCAATTAATTACAATAATTTAAGAGCTATTGCTTACCACCATGGCATTTTGGCATCACTGATAAATCAACTTAAATTTAGTCAAAAGCCATTGGTGGCGGATATTCTAGGTACTTTTTTCGAGACTTATGTACTTCATCGACTTTCGCAGCTCGAAGCATTACCTGAAGCGTTAATGCCCATGCCAATCTCATCTTGGCGCTTTATGCAACGGCAATACAACCAGTCTTGGCTGCTTGCCAAAGCAATAAATCGCTACCATAAAATACCCATTATTCAACCTGTCATAAGGCACCGACACACCAAACAACAAAGCCGACTAAGCAGAGAGCAACGACTGGCCAATACAAACGACGCTTTTTCTCTTCGCGAGCCTATCAAGGTACAACATATTGGTATTGTCGAAGATGTGATTACAACCGGCGCTAGTATGTACAACCTGTGCGAATGTATACGCAGCCATACACCAGATATAAAAATTTCTGTCTGGTGTATGGCAGTGACGAAAGTCGAATAAAGGGGACTAATTCATCAACCCAGACATGTATATAGCATTTGCCATAAGTTTGTTTGTGCCGTCCCAATACCCTCTGAAATGGATATTATCAACAAAACTGATCACGATACCTTGTCCTTTGGGACTCACATTTATTGCCACGCTTTTCTCAATCAATTTTTGCATTTCTGGAGCGGTAAACCCGCCCAACAACGGAGATTCAGGGTATAGCGCCAGATCCCTAAAAGGGTCATCAATTTTTTCTAAAACAAAATTGTGGGTTTTAAACACAGGGAGTCGCGAGGACGAAAAGCCAAAAAACAAAGGGTGGCTTAAATCGATTTCGGTTTCGTAAGATGCGCCAGCCACCAGCTTTTTAGCCCTCAGTGCCGCTTTGTCTTTAAACGCGAGTTCTTTGGTATCGAAAGCTCTATCTATCGCTTCATTGGATAAAACTTCATTTTCTAACCATGCGTTTTTTACGAACCAAGGGACGGCTGTACGTTGACCAATCATCACTCCGCCTTGATTTATCCAACGGGATAGTTTTTCTTTTGTTTTGCCAGAAACAGTACCATAGTTACCCGAGGCAAATATAATGTGACTATACTGCGTAATATCAATTGTCCCCAGATCAGACAAATCTACTAGGCTGGCAGCAATACCGATTCGCGTATCCAAGTAATGCCAGATTTCTCCCACTTCGTACTGGGATGTGCCTTTACCGCCCACCAGCAATACCGAGGGATTCTCAAGAGGCACAATGGATGGACTACCTAAATCAACCCCCTCTAGAGTAAAGCCACTGCTCATACTTTTTACTGCCATGCTGCCATGCTCTTTTTCAAAACGTGCGATATGTTCGCTCGCTTTCGTCAAGTCGTTGGCAGCAGCAATAATAACGATTGTCCCTGCACCAAAATCAATACGTGTACCTGCTTCAATAGAAGAAAACGCCTCTCCTGCTACACGTAATTTCAAACCAGCATCAAGTAAGTGCTGGGTAAGTAAAGGGGCTTTGTAGTCATACCACTCATACACTAAAGCAACAGCGTCAGTGTTAATAGACGAGGCTTGTGCTGTAGCTGGGTGATATGCTTTGGTCTTTATTTTTCTTTTTACTGAGTTGCTAACCGCCGCATATTCTAAGTTAAAGGCCAGCGCAATATTCCAGTTTGATACATCGTAAAAAGTGTTATCGGGAAACTCTTTACGCTCACTAAACAAAGATCGAATCAATCTATATTGCAACTGATCCAAAGGGACAAAAACACTGTTATCCGCGGTAAAATTGAGTTGTTCGATGGACACGTCCTTAGACAAGCTCATCCAAGTTATATTGTGCGCTTGTAAAATTGACAACATGCGTTCAAAACGCGAGTGGTCTTTTCCTTTGCGAATGATATAACCCTTAATATCATCGTCTTTAATACGCTGCTGAGTTTCTCGATAAAACTGTTGTTGATAGGCGAGAATAGCGTTTTTATTTGCCAAAGCTCCTTCAAAGGTCGATAAAGAAGTGGTCAATTGATTTTGAATGGTGCGCGGGAAGTCAAGATCGCCGTTTATCGAAGCTTGTTTGTGACCACGACTACTGGCTTGTTCAAATAAAATACCGATACTGCCATGGGCATCCGGATAAGTAGACCCTTTGCCATAGTAAAAATCATCAAAGCGTTCCTGTGAAAAATACAGCTGCTTATCATCATCAAGTGCTTTAGCGTGAAACTTGGCCAGTTCGGTAGTGAGTGTGACGTTAGTATCCGGCGTAAGAGGATTTTTGCGACTAGGGACACCCGGCTGGAAAAAGTACGTACTGTCTGTGCCCATTTCATGAAAATCGGTCAATATATGCGGACGCCAAGCCTGAAATTGTGCCACCCTTGCTTTGGACTCTGGATGCGTAAGCAACAACCAGTCACGATTCAAGTCAAACCAATAATGATTGGTTCTGCCCGAGGGCCAGTGTTCGCGATGCTCCCTATGCTGTTTGTCTGCGACAAGCGTGTAGCCCTTGTGCATGTTTGCCCATTGCGAAAAGCGGGATAAACCATCAGGATTCATTACTGGGTCAAGTAAAACCACAGATTCGGCCAACAAGGTGTCGACAGCTTGATCCTCTGAGGCTGCTAAATAATAGGCTAAAAGTAAAGCTGCATTTGCGCCAGAAGGCTCGTTACCATGCACAGAATAACCCATATAGAAAATTAGCGGATCGCTTTCTGAGGCAGCTGAGCCATCCTGTATACGCTGTATATGCTTGGTTCTAATACTGGTGAGATTGTCTTGGTTCGCTCGATTTGTAATAGTCAGCAACAGTAGTGGGCGCTGTTCGTGTGTGTAGCCAGTAACTTCCATGGATACTCTATCCGAACGTTCAGCCAAAACCTCCATATACCGCACTATTTGATCATGGCGTACATGCCATGTACCCACTGTATAGCCCAATACCTCGGATGGCGTAGGTATATCAGGGTTATATTCCCCAGAAGGCAAGTAATCTTGATCTTTTTGTTTGATATTCGGGTGGCTTGCCCCCACACTACCGGCAAAAAGTAGTAAAAGTACAAAACTGCTTAACACACGCAGCATACAATCTGTCCTTATCATTTTTATTGTTCGCAATATGATACGCAATTTTTTGCTAAATGGACAAAACTAAGAAATACTTGACTGTTTTACTCAAGTAATTTTGTTATACTAATGACAATTCGTTTGATGAGGTCCTTATGGTTAATATTTCTGAAAAAGCCCAAGAACATTTTGGAAAATTACTTTCGCAACAACAAGAAGGCACAAACATTCGTGTATTTGTTGTTAATCCCGGTACAGCTAAAGCCGAGTGCGGGGTGTCATACTGCCCACCTGAAGCCGTTGAAGAAACGGATATCAGATTGCCATTTAATGGCTTTGATGCCGTGATTGATGAAGAAAGTGCACCTTTCTTAGAAGAAGCCGAAATTGACTTTGTCACCGATCAAATGGGCTCGCAACTCACACTAAAGGCACCCAACGCTAAAGCACGCAAATTGGCTGACGACGCGCCATTGGTCGATCGCGTAAACTACTTGATAGAAACGGAGATCAATCCTCAATTGGCTAACCACGGTGGTCAAGTTATGCTAGTTGAAATAACGGAAGAGGGTGCAGCAATCCTTCAATTTGGAGGCGGTTGTAATGGGTGTTCAATGGTCGATGTAACCCTAAAAGACGGCATTGAAAAACAGATGTTAGAGCAGTTTGCAGGAGAAATAACCGCTGTCAAGGACGCAACCGAGCACCAAGCCGGTGAACATTCATATTATTAGTAAATGTACAAGGCGCTAAGGTTGACCAAATAGCCTTGTATGGGGATAACGGCGAGTATTCAAGTAATAATCGCCCCACAACAATACGCCTCGACTAGCCAAAAATGCAAGGAGCGCTAACCAAAGTGCCATGTTACCTGAGCTATTATTCAGGTAATACGTAGGTAAAAATACACAAAGTGTGCTTATCAACATTGTGTTTCTCATGGTTTTACCTGCCGTCAGCCCCACGTAAACGCCATCAAATAAAAAGCACCAATGGCTGACTAGAGGCAAAAGAAGGACGAGGACATGATAGTCCTCAAACAAAATAAAAAGGTCTTCGTTGTTCGAAAGCAAGCGCAAAATTTCGTCACCAAACACATAGAATACAGTGGTATATAGAAGGGCAATGATGCTCGACCATATCAATCCTGTGTTGACCTCTTTTTTTAGTGACACAAAGTCTTTTTGTCCTTTTGCACGCCCGACCAGTGATTCAACGGCATTGGCGATCCCATCTAAACCTAGTGCAATCAGCGAGAAAAACTGCATCAAAATTGCGTTCATCGCCGCGGCCTCAGTGCCGTAGCCCACCCCAATCAAGGTGACAAAAGCAAGAGTAAACTGTAGTGCTAAGTTGCGAATAAATATATTTGCATTCAGACTGGCAAGTCTCAGTAAAGACGCAAGGTTTGGTAAATTCAAATCGTAGGCCTGTCCAGACAAGGCTTTTACCACCAAGCTGAAACACATCACTACGCTGGCGTATTCCGCCACCAAGGTGCCCGCAGCGACGCCCGTTACGCCCCAATCAAAAAAGTAGACGAATACAAGACTTGCAATAATATTGATGATATTGGTAAACACCTGAATGATGAGGACTGACCGCGTGAGCTGCTGCCCCACTAGCCAACCAATGAGCACTAAATTAGTTAGTGCTGCGGGAGCTCCCCATATTCGCGTTTCGAAATAGTCGACTGTACTCTGATTAGTTAGTCCTTGCTCCCCTACAAACCAAAGACCAGCCTTTAAAATAAGTGGATTGAGCAACAATATGACAATGGCTAACAATATACTCGCAAGTACGCCCTGCACAACGACATTTACTTTGCTTTGTGCACGAGTAGGGTCAGCTTGAGCACTAAGTCCAGTAATCGACATTTTTAAAAAACCACATACCCAATACAACTGAGTAATAATCAGGCTGCCAACGGCTGCCCCCGCCAAATAGTGCAGCCCACCCATGCGACCTAAAATTGCGGTATCAACCAGACCTAACAAGGGCGTAGTAATATTTGCTACAATAAGTGGAAAAGCGATGCTAAGAAGCCGTTTATGCCTAAGCTGTGTCTGCGGTGCTAACATTTGAATACGCATGTTCCTATTAGGGTCTAAAAATTATAAGGCGAAAGAATGAGAGTATATCAAGCGATGATGTTGATCACATTGTTGTTGATGAGTTTTGTTAGCGACAGTGCGCGTAAAGAAGAGTCAGTGCAAACTAGTCTGCAACATGCATCATTTACGATTTTGCAATATCATCATATCAGTGACAGTACACCCGCGATTACATCGACACCACCCGCAATATTTGCAGAGCATCTACAATATATCAGTGAACATCATACTGTTATCAGCCTAGAAGAAGCACTTGACGCTGTTTTAAATCGAAAATCCCTCCCTTCAAATGCAGTAGTCATTAGCTTTGACGATGGATATCTAAGTATATTTGAAAACGCTCATCCTTTATTAGCCAAGTACGCTATGCCCTATACCGTCTTTATCAATCCTGACGAATTAGCGCATAGCTATCTGCAACTCAACTGGCAGCAAATAAAAAGCATGATGCCTTTGGCAACCTTTGCAAACCACACGCTGGATCATATTCATTTAGCAGAAAGAATAGCCAACGAAAGCGAACAAGATTGGCTAAATCGAGTATTGGCGAACATCCAAAATGCTGAGAAAAAAATTGAATTGCAACTTGGCTACAGTAAAAAGTGGTTAGCCTACCCATATGGCGAGTATAACACTGTGCTAAAAAACGCCTTGCTTGACTTGGATTACATTGGTTTTGCCCAGCACTCTGGTGCGGTAGCGGAATACTCTGATTTTGGTGCTTTACCCCGTTTTCCTGCCGCCGGTATATACGCCAACCTAAACACGCTAAAGCTTAAAATGCACACCTTGCCTATGCCAATTGAGACTAGCTCCATACAAGACCCAGTTAAGCAAGCAGGATCAAAGCTGGCAGAATACACACTGACCACAACGCCGCTTGATGTAAACGTCGGTATTCTCTCTGCCGCTGATATGCATTACCAACACTTTGCCTGTTACTTTAATGGTGAAGCCTTGCCAGTAACAACAAACAAAGTAAACAAGGCTATGGAAATCACGGTTAACTTTACTCATGAATTTTCGCCCGGCCGCACACGAGTAAACTGCACCGCACCCAGTCTTACGCAAAAGGGCCGTTTTTATTGGTACAGCCAAGCGTTTTTCGTACCGAAAGAAAATGGAGAGTACTTGGAGTAAAGCAATTGAAATTTGCGTACAAGATGGAGACTGGTTAGCCAACCGAGTCTAGTGGGAGCACCAAACGCAAAAAAAACTGTTCAGTAGGAGGAAAATAAGTGCGTTTTGCTTGTCTGAAATGCCACTTTTCGTAAAAGGCCAACGCGGCCTCGTTGTTTTCGTCGACATCAAGCACAAGCAGCTCTTTGCTCATCTGCCTTGCTTGGCGCACAACATAGCTTAACAACTTACTCGCTACCCCGATCCCCTGAAAATCTGGCCGGACAGACAAATGCCCCAAACACAACTCACTCGCAGTCGGAGGCGGGAACAAATCTACGAGTAAAGGATTAATACTGATTACATGCGTCATTTGTGCGGGACTTAAAAACCGCGCGATACTCTGCAGCGTACCATCGTGAAATTCCACAGGCATGTCTGCGTGCCAAATACTTACACAAGCAACGACCTCATGGTTCATAGTAGCCACGCGATGTCGTCGTGCGCTGAATTGTCCGTCGTGTTGCGCAACTGCAGCTTTTAAAAACGACTCTGCGTCTTTTGTTGAACCGAATATGTAAGCAAGTAACTCTGGTGCTGAAGCTAAAATCAGAGGAACAAGCAAATCCGCTTGTTCAAGCTCACCTTGTCTCAGGGTTAGCAAAGGGATACCTACATCGAACTAAGTAATAGGGGCATATCATTCAATATTTGTTGCATATCACTTGTGGCTATTTTTCCCGGCTCGTGAACGGGCTTAAATCTTCCAACCACCTTGGCCTCTGGGTTGATGACGACTATAGATGCACTATGATCTACAAGATAGTTGGGATCGTCACTATTCGTAGTCATCGAGTACATCATCCCCATACTTCTTACCAATGGAAACAATTGTTCGTGATCACCCGTGGCAGCAACAAAATCTGGATTAAAATAGCTGACATATTCATTAAGTCGCTCAATCGTATCCCGCTTTGGATCGACAGAAAGAAACCAGACCTGTAAGGGACTATCTGCCGCTAGTGCCTTCAATTCAGGATAAACTTTATTGATTTCAGCTAATGTAACGGGGCAGATATCAGGGCAGAAAGTATAGCCTACAAAAGCCAGTGTCCACTTGCCTATCAGACTTTGCTTGTTCATTGGCGATTGGTTGTGCTGGGTAATGTTAAACTCTGTGATTTGCCGAGGTTCTGGATACCAATGCAAGTATTGCGTCCGCTCGGATAGGGGTAAAGGCTTTGCTACATCTTTTACGCCCGTAGCATTCGATAAATAAATCCCTATGAGCAATGCCACTGCGCCAAACAATATTACCCACTTTTTTTGCATCAATCTCTCCACTGCTTTTTGGTTTACCTATTTTTTATAGGTAATGATCCAGCAAAAGTAAGACAAAGAGAAGCATTAGATGCAAGATTGAAAATTTAAATGTATCCATTGCCGTTGTTTTCGAGGGAAAAAATTTTAACTTGCATGCCATGTACACAAACCAAGCATTTAAAATACTCGAGCCCATGAGGTAAATGCCCCCACTCATACCAACCAAATAAGGTAAGGCGCAAACCAAACAAAGCAGTACAGTATATAGCAAAACACATGTTTTGGTAAACGCAATACCATGGGTGTTGGGTAACATCGGGATGTTTGCTTTGGCGTAGTCTTTTTCACGGTGGATGGCCAAGGCCCAAAAATGGGGGGGCGTCCAAGTAAAGACGATAAGTACCAACAACAGCCCATATGCATGAATTTCACCTGTGACGGCAGTCCAACCCAACAAAGGCGGTGTCGCGCCTGCCAATCCACCAATGACAATGTTTTGCGGTGTAGCGCGTTTTAAGTACATGGTGTAGATGAATGCGTACCCGACTAAGCTAGCTAAAGTTAGCCATGCTGTTAGCATATTTACATACACAGCCAGTACAAAAAAACCCACGATAGCCAGTACCAATGCAAAAGCAAGTGCACGTCTTGGTGATACCTTTCCTCTAGCGACTGGTCGATTAAAGGTGCGCGCCATTACGCTGTCTATTTTATGATCGACAACATGATTGACGACTGCCGCTGATGAAGACAACATGCCTATTCCTAGCATGCCAGCAATTAAAATTTGAGGTTCAAGCCAAGATGGCGTCGCTAAACACATTCCCACCAGTGCTGTGAGTAGTAACAACATGACCACTCTAGGCTTGGTAAGTTCATAGTAGTCTCTCCACCCTGAGTGCGATGCAATGCCTTTTGATAAAACCGCCTGCTTTGCCATGACTCGATCCTCGCTCTCTCAATAGGTAATCAGTTAATATTTTCGGTACATCGTGTAAGTGATCAAAATCATCACTAGTAGTAAGCATGCAGCCATAGCGTTGTGCATAACCGCTACAGATAGAGGCAAAGAGTACACAACATTACTTAAACCCAAGGCAACTTGAATGCCCAGCACGACGACCAGCAATGAACACAAGCGCTTGATTAAGCCCGACTCTGACTTTCTCCAAAGCGCAACAGCTAACCAACAAAAATAAATAAAAACAACAATAGCCCCTAATCGATGCATGACGTGCATGGTCATCCTATCTTCATAAGGATGCACACCAAATTCGTAGTTGTCTGCAGCGGGTACGCTAAACGCTCCCGCAAAATTAAGCTTTGCCACCCAATTTCCTTCACAAAATGGAAGCTCTGTGCATGCCAACGAGGCGTAGTTTGCTGAAGTCCAGCCGCCTAATGCAATCTGAGCCACCAACAAAAAAATGCCGAAAGCACCAAATTTAGCTAAATAGCGAATCTTGGAATCACCGCCGGGTATTCGATAGGGTGTCAGGCGGAGATACAATAGGAACAATAACGAGAGCACCGTAAAGCCACCCAATAAATGTCCCATCACCACAACGGGTAAGAGATTTAATGTGACGGTCCACATGCCCAGCAGACCTTGAAATATCACCATTAAGAGCAATAAGAAGGGTAAAAAAAACGGCCCTGTTTTTCCTCTGAAGCGCCTAATAAGTGCAGCAAAAAAAATCAACAATATAAAAAAACCTAATGCCGCGGCAAAATAACGGTGGATCATTTCATTCCAAGCTTTTTCGGCTTCAAACGGCCGCTCAGGAAAAGCATGATTTGCGGCTTCTATTTGATCAGCGGCTTGAGGAACGAGTAGCTTTCCGTAGCAGCCAGGCCAATCAGGGCAGCCTAAGCCCGCATCAGTCAGACGCGTGTATGCACCGAGTACTATCACCACGAAAGCTAGAAAAATACTGAACAGCGCGAGTTTTCTCATTCTTGCTACACCTGTTGCGCATCAACCGATTCGAGAGAGTTTTAACAGTTTTCTCAAATCAGCCAACATATCCCGACTATCCATGATTGCTTGGTCTTTATTGGCAACACTCGGATACGAAAGCACTAAATTGTTTAAAGTATCAGCAATAAAAATAGCATTAACATCTGCATGTTTAAATACTTTATTAACATCATTTGCATCTTTATGTAACAACTCAAGTCCATCGCTGTTTTCAAGTAATGCTACCGAATCTGGATCGCTGTGCTCAGTCGCCAAAAATACCGCATTTACTCGGCTACTTTCTCTCCCCACTGCGGCTTTGACTTGTCCGATAGCATAGATTGCATTTTTACATTCCTGTTGACATTCTGCTGGAAGTACATAAACGAAGTGCCATTTTTTTTCTGCTTCTTGCAACAGTGCAGTAGCATCTATCGTAGGCTGCAGCAATTGACCTCTATTCGTTGAACCTTTGTCAAACCAATCCTGATCCAAAGCTAATTTTGCAAGTACAACGGGCAGCACAAACACGACCACCAACATGACAATACTCATTTTGTGTCGTTGTATCTTCATTCACTTTTCCTCCACATCATCAGCACCAAGTAAAACGACTGAATTTCAGGCTATTTTTGTTTAGTTAAGGCAACAATAAAAACACTCAAGCCCGCAATACCTAAGCCAAACCACTGAATAGCATAGCCAAGATGCTTTTCGGGCGGCATTACAACAGGCTGCCATTCGCGAATAAAAGGCGAAGCCGCTTCTGCATTCGCAAGTACAACAAAAGGCAATACATCTTCACCTAAAAACTTCTCCATCAATGCAATATCAAGCTGTTGTAAGCGAACGGGAAACTCACCATAAGCAGTATTCGTCTCGGTCACGAAGATGTTATTGCTTGGCATTGCGATAACACCTGAAACATCGACATGTCCTTCCATCACATCCACCACAGGCAATATCCGCTTAGTCGATTCTCCCGCTACCCAACCGAGGTTGACTGCCACATTTCCGGTATTGGTTTTTAATATCTGAATCAAATGATAACCCGTTCTGCCCTCATACAGTTTATTGTCTATGTAAAACAGCTTGTTTAGTGCCAACCCGCTTAAGGACAGAGTAAAGTCAAGATGTGACGCCGGAGCTTTGACGACGTCTTCTAAACGCAAAGGGTTTGCATCTTGCCGTTGCTCAATTTGCAGTATGCGTTGCTCTTTTTGTGCTTTTCGTTCCAACTGCCAAAAACCCAAAGCAAACATCGTGACAATACAAGCAATTGCGACTATGGTTAATAATACTGAACGATAACTATGCCTCACCTTTGGCCTTCACCAGTGGTGACAAACACAGGGATAAAATACATGTTGTTCGTCAAAATTACCGTGGGCGCCTTGCTTGTTTTTATGATTTTTAACTTATTCAAAGCCATGATGATTATGCTCAAAGGAGATAGCCAAGAACCCATGAGTAAATATATTGGTCGTAGAGTGCTAACTTCAGCTGCCATAATGATCATTTTATTGATTGCGATGGCAACAGGCCTAATCACTCCCAATCCGCGTCCTTACTAAAAAATTTACCCAACAATCACGGGTAGGCTGCTCTCCTTTCCTCCGCACTCGCTCACAAAATGTAAACAAAGAAAAACAGCAACAACCAAACAACATCAACAAAGTGCCAATACCAACTACCGGCCTGAAACGCAAAGTGTTCTTTTGGCGTAAAATGTCCCTTGAGTACCCTAAAAAACAATACAATAAGAATAATGGTTCCCAGAGTCACATGCATGCCATGAAAGCCTGTCAGCATGAAGAAAGTGTTGCCATAAACGCCCGACTGCAGAGTTAAACCTAAATCTCTGTATGCATGAATGTATTCCCATACTTGTAAGACCAAAAACACAGAGCCCAACAAAATGGTCACGGCCAACATTACAGATAATTGCTTGCGCTTATTTTGCTCTAGGCCGACATGCGCAAAATGCAAAGTAACAGAAGATACGACTAAAATTATGGTATTTATGGCAGGCAAGCCTTTCCAACCCATAGCAGTGGTTTCCGTTCCCGCCGGCGTCGTCAACAGTGGCCACATCGCCTCGAAAGTAGGCCAGAGGACTTCGTTAGTCATGGCGTTGTTTGAAGCGCCACCTAGCCAAGGCACCGCGATAATTCTGGTGTAAAACAAGGCACCAAAAAATGCAGCAAAAAACATCACTTCAGAAAATATAAACCACGCCATCCCTTGTCGATAGGAACGGCCTAACTGAGCGCTGTACAAACCACTCATGGATTCATCAATTTGATTTTTAAACCATCCTGTCACCATCACTAATAAGGTAATTAATCCCAAGACAAGTATGTAGCCACCTAATCCCTCTTTTCCCTTAGATACTTCCACTACATAGTTACCCGCTCCAACGGCAATTAGAAATAGCGCGACGGCACCGACAATTGGCCAAATGCTTTGTTCGGGCACGTAATATTTTTGGTATTCTTGCTCAGCCATTGCTATCTCCCTAGGCTACTGTTCATTGCTACAATCTCTGGCGTATCAAGGCGCTCAGTAATATCGTAAAGTGTGTATTGCAAAGTAAAATAAGTGATGTCTTTAGGTAATTGCGGATCGATAAAAAATGTCATCGGCATAATCGCTTCTTCACCAGCCTTTAGGGGTTGATGATTGAAGCAAAAGCACTCTGTTTTGTTCATATACAGTGCGGCCTTTCCCGGAGAAATGGATGGAATGGCTTGTGCGACGATATCTCGGGTAGCGGGGTTTTTCACATAAAAATCGACCTTGGCCAATTTTCCAGGGTGCACCTCAATACTCTTTGTTTGTACTGAAAACTCCCAAGGCATGCCACCGTTAGTCCGCGTGATAAAATCGACCGTAATAAGGCGTGATTCATCTACCAGTTGCGGCTTATACACTGCCGCACTGTCGCCTGTCTTACCATTGATACCCGCAATGTCGCAAAAAACATCGTACAAGGGCACAAGGGCAAAGCCAAAAGCAAACATCCCAATGACTACAAATACAAGTTTTGCAACCGTACGACCATGGCTAGGGTACTGCTCACCCTTGAGATGCACCTTATCGATATGTGACTTGGTTTCGGCTTCTGGCATCTATCCCTCCACTTCCTTACAGCACTAGGTGCTATTATTTAACCTGAGGCGGTGTATCGAAGGTATGATAAGGTGCCGGCGAAGGTATCTCCCACTCTAAACCATCAGCACCATCCCATACTTGGTCAGATACTGGCTCACCCTGCTTTTTGCAGGCTTTTACGATTAGTACAAGGAAAATAAGCTGCGACAACCCAAAGGCAAAGCCACCAATACTGATCCACTGGTTAAAGTCAGCAAACTGCAAGGCATAGTCAGGTATGCGTCTGGGCATGCCGGCCAATCCGACAAAGTGCATGGGGAAAAACAAAACATTGACCGAAATCAGCGAACACCAAAAGTGCCACTTTGCCAATGTCACGTCAAACATGCGTCCCGTCCATTTGGGCAGCCAATAATAAACCGCAGCCATGATTGAGAATACCGCTCCGGTAACCAATACATAGTGGAAGTGGGCGACGACAAAATAGGTATCATGGTATTGGAAGTCAACCGGTGTAATTGCCAGCATTAGCCCAGATAACCCACCAATGGTGAACAAGACAATAAAGGCAATAGCAAATAGCATAGGGATCTCAAAACTGATTGAACCGCGCCACATCGTCGCCACCCAGTTAAATACTTTTACCCCAGTGGGGACTGAAATTAACATAGTGGCGAACATGAAAAACATTTCCCATTCGACTGGCATACCCGTGGTAAACATATGATGCGCCCAGACTACAAAAGAGAGTAAGGCTATCGACGCTGTGGCATACACCATTGATGCATAGCCAAATAGCTTTTTACGAGAGAAGGTCGGCACTATTTGCGAGATGATACCAAAAGCAGGCAAAATCATAATGTAGACTTCAGGATGCCCAAAAAACCAAAAAATATGTTGGAACATAACCGGATCACCGCCACCAGCAGCGTCAAAGAAGCTTGTACCAAAATACTTATCCGTCAAAACCATGGTCACCACGCCAGCAAGAACAGGCATGACAGCAATCAACAAGAATGCAGTGATTAACCACGTCCAAACAAACATCGGCATTTTCATTAAGGTCATTCCAGGCGCGCGCATATTAAATATCGTTACGATGACATTGATTGCGCCCATGATTGAGCTAATACCCATTATGTGCACAGAAAAAACAAATAAAGCCGTACTGTCTCCGCTATACGTTGTCGAGAGTGGCGCGTAGAAAGTCCAACCAAATGAAGGACCGCCTCCTTCCATAAATAGCGAAGACAACAAGATTAAAAAGGCAAACGGTAATATCCAAAATGACCAATTGTTCATGCGCGGCAGCGCCATGTCAGGCGCGCCAATCATCATGGGTACGAGCCAGTTCGCTAAACCAGTAAAAGCTGGCATCACGGCACCAAATACCATGATTAGTCCATGTACAGTTGTCATTTGGTTGAAGAAGTTGGGGTCAACAATTTGCAAGCCTGGCTGGAACAGTTCAGCACGAATGACCATCGCCATCGCGCCACCGACCAAAAACATAATAAACGCAAACCACAGATACAATGTACCTATGTCTTTGTGATTAGTGGTGAGTAACCAGCGCGATAAGCCCTTTGGAATATGGTGGTGGTGATCGTCATGCGCGTGGTCATCGTGTGCATCACTGCCTGTTTTTGGTTCTTGTATTGGGTCAGTTATTGAAGTCATAGTGATCCCCTACTCTCCTACCATGATGGCGTTCACGTCTTTTGCTTGCACCATGTCGCCAGTATTATTGTTCCATGCGTTTCTCGTATACGTCACAACAGCAGCAATCTCAGACATCGTCAGTTGCTTTGAAAATGATTGCATCGCGGTGCCGGCACGACCATTCACGATAATGTCGATGTGTGCTTGTTTGTCATTTAAGATGAGCGCTGACCCTTTTAGAGACGGGAATACACCGGGTAAACCTTCACCATTTGGCTGATGGCAAGCCGCGCAAACTGCATTGTAAGTTTGTTGACCTTGCTTCATGAGTTCGTCCATACTCATGTTCATGGCAAGTAAACGCTGCTCTTCTTCTTTGCGCTTAATAGCAATTTGTTCTTGTTCATTGATCCATTTGTAGTATTCAGCCGGTTCCTTCGCAATAACCACAACCGGCATAAAGCCATGGTCTTTCCCACACAGTTCTGCGCATTGTCCGCGATAGATACCAGGCTCATTCACTCTTGTCCAAGCCTCGTTGATAAATCCGGGATTAGCATCCTTCTTAACAGCAAAATCTGGTACCCACCAACTGTGGATGACATCATCAGACGTAATGAGAAAACGTACTTTTTGTCCGGTAGGGATAACCAATGGCCTGTCTACTTCCAGAAGATAGTTTTCGCCCTTGGTAAATTTATTCTCGATTTGTTCGCGTTGGGTAGCTAATACAGAGAAGAATTCCACTTCATTCTCCATGTATTTGTAATGCCACTTCCACTGCGAGCCTGTGACCAACACGGTCATATCAGGCTTAGTGGTATCTTCCATGTCCTGTAAAGTACTGGCTGCTGGAATCGCCATACCTACAAGGATTAAAAAGGGAACGATGGTCCATGCTATTTCTACTTTGACGTTTTCATGAAAATTGGCAGGTTTATGCCCCGTAGATTTACGATGTTTAAACATTGCAAAAAACATCACACCGAATACTGCAACGGCAATGACGACACAAATCCAAAACATCAACATATGTAAATTGTAGACTTGAGCACTGATGTCAGTCACACCGGAACGCAAGTTAAGGTCAGAACGTTCAGCTGCACTTTGCGCCACACTGAACCAAGATGCTATTAGTAGAGAGGAACCTACTAAAAATTTCAGCGACTTCACACTACTCTCCCTTCTGATTTGATCGATGCTTCGTTCCTCAGCACTTCAATTAGAAAAGGAACATGTAATTTTTGTTATCGACTTGTGAATTACTGTACAATCATTAATCAGTTTTAGAGTGGCGTCTAGTCATTTTTTATAAAAAATGAACAAGATGTTCGATCTTTATTGTTAACAGCTCATTTTTTAGACATTTGCAAATTAAAAAACCGCCTTGTTAGACGGTTTGTGTAAATTTATTGTAAAATTTTAAAAATCAACAGAATCTCTTATGATCCCCACTGCAAGACCTTCTATCGTAAAAAACTGTGTGGCCAAATCAACCTTTATCGGCGCAAATTCCTCGTTTTCAGCGTGGAGTAAAATTTGCGCACCTTTTCGCTCAAAACGTTTAACCGTAACGTCTTCATCTACTCGCGCGACGACAACTTGACCATTGCGCACCTCTTGGGTTTTGTGCACAGCAAGTAAATCACCATCCATAATGCCAATATCCTTCATACTCATCCCACTTACACGCAACAAAAAATCTGCCCCAGGATGAAACATTGCAGGATCTATTTTGTAATGTGATTCAACATGTTCTTGCGCCAAAATCGGTTCACCCGCCGCTACTTTACCAATAAGAGGAAGACCCTCTTCGGCTTCATCGTCTAGGGCGCAGTTCAGCTTGATACCCCGAGAAGTACCGGGCAGTATGTCGATTACGCCTTTTTTTGCTAGCGCCTTTAAGTGCTCTTCGGCAGCATTAGCCGAGCGAAAACCTAACTGTCTAGCAATTTCAGCTCGCGTAGGCGGCATGCCCGTTTCTATCATTGTACTCTTTATTAGGTCGAGTACTTCTTGTTGTCTTGGAGTTAGTGGACGCATAAACAGCCTGTTTTTCTATACAGTTATACACAAAGTATACGCAGGGTAGTAAAAAACGCAACTTTAAATCTTTGTTTTTACGCACAAATAATTAGAACATATACTATTTGCTGCAAATAGTGGCAAAAATACTACTTTGGGTAAGCACTTGTGTTCATGGTACTATTGCGTTCAGTTGGTCTTTGCTGAGCGTAAGTAACAAGCGGTATCTCCTCAATGCTTAGGGATGCAATACTTAAAGTCACCTTATACCCTTCCATGGGGCCTCCAAAAAGGCATCCATGCCTTTTTGGCTTTAAGTATTGCATCCCTAAGCATTGAGGAGACACCGCCCGATACTTGTGCTTTATATATCCAAAAGCAAAGAGCACTCTCCCAAACACGCGCAATGTAATTTTTTAAGGTTTAAATAACAATGAGTTCGATAAGAACAGCATTTCGGTGGATATTTTCAAAAACAATTGGATGGCTGGTATCGGTTAAAAGCGTGCCCGCGGATGTCGAATCAGAGTTAGGTATCGATACAAGAAAACCGATTCTTTTTTTACTGCAAACCGAGTCGTTTACCGATCAACTCGCGCTTGATAAGTCGACCAAAGCTTTGGGCTTACCCAGCCCACACGATATCATCGAAGTAGCCGGCACATTGCAAAAAAGGCGCTACTTTTTAGAGCGACCACAGAGCATATTAACGCGGAAAGTAGAAAAAACCGCTATCGAAGATATATTCACTGAATTGTTCCACATTCATCGCGTTAATCCCGATCTGGATCTTCAGGTGGTGCCTGTTTTCATTACTTGGGGTCGGTCGGCCGGAAAAGAAAACTCAGGTTTTGCCCAATTACTCGCGAGCAAGGCCTCCCCTAACTGGTTGCGAAAGGCCTTCATTGTGTTGTTTTTTGGCAGAGACAACTTTGTAAGTTATTCACCCGCTGTGTCAACTCGACAGCTAGCAGATCTGCATGGAAGTGACAAACAAATTGCGCAAAAGCTAGTGAGAGTCGCCCGCACCCACTTTCAACGCAAGCGACAAACCCTGAGTGGTCCCACTTTGCTAGAACGAGCCACTCTTTATAACTCGATACTGGGGTCGGAGGCAGTAAAAAATGCCTTACATGATGAAGTAAAGCAGCGAGGTATCAGTAGCGACAAAGCCAAGAAAACAGCCTTATCTTATATCGACGAAATCGCCGCGGACTATCGAGAAGGACTGATCCGTATGGGGGATCGGGTACTTACTCGCATTTGGAACAAGATTTATGATGGCATAGACGTGAGCCACGCCGAACGCGTAAGAGAGCTTGCGCAAAACGGGCACGAGATCATTTACGTTCCCTGCCATCGCAGCCACATGGATTACTTGCTACTCACCTATGTCATTTATCATGAAGGTTTAGTGACACCACATATAGCAGCGGGTATCAATCTTAACTTTTGGCCAGCAGGCCCTATTTTTCGTCGAGGCGGAGCCTTCTTTTTAAGGCGAAGTTTTGGTGGTAATAAACTTTATACGGCAGTATTTCGTGAATATCTTGAGCTCTTGTTTAACAAAGGCTATTCGGTTAAATATTTCCCCGAAGGCGGCCGCAGTCGCACTGGGCGTTTACTTCCACCTAAAACTGGTATGCTAGCGATGACCCTGCAAGCATTGACCAAAGGCGTAAACCGCCCTGTCTCGATTGTACCGGTGTACATCGGCTATGAGCATGTCATGGAAGTCAAAAGCTACATGAAAGAACTGCGTGGCAAAAACAAAAAGAAAGAATCCACTACGCAAGTGTTTTCCGCCATTCGCAAGTTAAAAAATTATGGGCATGGCTTTGTTAACTTTGGTGATCCAATACAAATTGGTCAATTTTTAGATGAAGCTGAGTCCGAATGGAGACAGCAACAGGATGCCAACGACAAAAAGCCAAAGTGGCTCACACCCGTTGTCAATAAATTAGCCGACAGTGTGATGACGCGCATTAATCGCGCTTCTGCCATCAATGGCACCGCTATTTTGGCGCTTAGCTTGTTAAGTTCCAAAACCCATGTGATGAGCAAAAAAGAACTGACACAGGCGATTGAAGATTACTTGGCGCTATTTTCTGCTGTGCCCTACAGCGATGATTCCACATTGCCAAAAGAAACGGCTCAGCAGCTTGTTGACCGCACACTGGCACTAAACAGATTTAAACAATATGATGATAAGTACGGGACGATGGTGTCGCCAAAAGAAAACGCAGCGGTATATCTCACCTTTTATCGCAATAACATCATCCACATGTTCAGTATTCCGAGTTTGGTTTTGGCGGCAGTTTTTAGTGCTCAGTACACCCAAAAATCACAAGTGCTAAGTTTGGTAGAAACACTGTTTCCCTTGCTTAAGAGAGAATTCTTCATGCACCACAGTTCACAAGAAGCGCTTGACTATGCCGAAGCACTACTCGACTATTTTGTTAAACATGCTTTTTTATTAGATAAGAACGGGCAACTGTCACCACCCGAAGCTACCAGCAAAAGATTTCATACTGCATGGCTACTCAGCAGAACCATGCAGGAAACTTGGCAACGCTACGCGGTGGTACTCAGAGTATTAGAAATAGAACAAACCATCGGGCGAGCACAGTTGGAGCGACAAAGCGTGACCGTGGCTGAGCGTCTATCCGCGCTATTTGGTTTACATTCGCCCGAGTTTTACGACAAAAATGTACTGTCTACTTTTGTCAATGCCTTGCGTGAAAATGAACTACTGCAGTGCCAAGAAGATGGAAGTCTGGCGTTTTCAGAGCAAAGCTTATCCCTGAAGAACGCACTAACACCATTGATTTGGCCGGAAGTCGTGCAACATTTGGAACAAATAGAGCGTGAATAGCTTATGAGGCCAAGTGGACTTTATTAACGTCCACTTGCCAAGAAAAACTCATAAGCGGGATCATCAGTATGCGACTGTGCATTAAAACCAATTGATTCAATGTGCGTTTGAAACGCCGCTTGTTGTTCTGGCGCTACTTCAAAGCCAATCAGCACAAGTCCACTCGCGGCTCCATGATTGCGGTAGTGAAACAGGGTAATATTCCAATCATGCCCAAGTGCATTCAAAAATTGCATTAATGCGCCTGGGTATTCAGGAAAAGAAAATGAATAAGCGACTTCTTCCGTGCGCTGTGACGGCCTTCCGCCGACCATGTGACGAACATGCAGTTTCGCCAACTCGTTGTTAGATAAATCGAAACAGTCGTAGCCGCTACCTTTTAGTCTATCCAACAAAGCTAAATATTCATCCCTACCCTGTTTTAACTTTACGCCGACGAATATATGAGCACTGCTATTGTGTGCTAAGCGGTAATTAAATTCGGTGATAACAATACCACCCAGCGCAGCGCAAAATGACTTGAAGGCGCCTTTTTCTTCTGGAATTTGCACCGCAAACACAGCTTCTTTTTGTTCGCCTAGTTCACAGCGCTCAGACACATAGCGCAAAGTATGGAAGTTAATGTTTGCTCCACACAATATTCCACCGAAGGTTTGCCCAGATACTTGCTTGTCTCGCACATATTTGCGCATTGCCGCGACAGACAAGGCCCCCGCAGGCTCAGCAATAACCCGTGTGTCATCAAAAATATCTTTGATGGCGGTACACAGCTCGTCGTTACTTACCGTCATCACCTCATCAACATATTGCCGACAGAGCTCAAAAGGCGTTTGCCCAATAGTCTTGACTGCCACTCCATCTGCGAATATGCCAACCTCGGGTAAAGTAACAGGCTGACCTTTCTCAAGTGCGGCCATAAGGCAGGCCGACTCTTCTGACTCAACAGCAACAATTTTAATGTTTGGGTTGATCTGTTTGACGTAAACAGCAATCCCAGCTGCCAACCCACCACCACCTACAGCAATGAAAAGTACATCGATGTCACTGTGCTGTGACAACATTTCTTTGCCGATTGTCCCCTGACCTGCAATGACATCTGGGTGATCAAAAGGTGGGATCATTGTCAGCTGCTGCTGGTCGCAAAGTGCTCTTGCATGATCGCTAGCTTGGTCAAAGCTAGTACCAAATTGTACAACTTTCGCGTACTCACCGCCAAAACGCTTTACCGCATCAACTTTGATATCGGGCGTGGTTTCTGGCATCACAATGGTAGCCTGAATGCCCATCGCTTTTGCCGCGTATGCGACCCCTTGCGCGTGATTTCCCGCTGAAGCAGTGATAACGCCGGCTTGTTTTTCAAGATCACTCAATTGTGCAATACAATTGTAAGCACCACGGAGTTTAAATGATTTAACCGGCTGCTGATCTTCGCGTTTTAAGTAAACCTGATTGTTTAATTCAGAAGACAAACGCGGCATGTTAACTAGATCAGACATCACCGCCGCCTCATACACAGGTGCCTGTAAAATCTTGACTAAATATTCGGTCTTAGAGTACGTCATCTCGCTAATACTTTATCTTTGATGGATCGCGAACAGCCCCTTTGTCTGCACTCGTTGCCATCATTGCGAAAACCTTTAGGGCAGTTGACACTTCTCTGACCCGCTCTTTCGGCTGATAGGGTTTATCGCTGGCCTCCATTGCAGCTTTACGCGCTGTAAACTCTTGTTCACTTATAGCCAAGTTGATGGTGCGATTGGGTATATCTATTTCGATTGGGTCACCATTTTCTACAAAGGCAATCCCCCCACCACTGGCGGCTTCAGGAGAGCAATGTCCAATTGACAAGCCGCTGGTACCACCTGAAAAGCGTCCATCAGTAATCAGCGCACAGGCCTTACCTAAGCCCTTCGACTTTAAATATGAAGTAGGGTAGAGCATTTCCTGCATTCCCGGACCACCTTTAGGCCCTTCATAGCGGATCACCACGACTTCACCGGCTTTGACATCGTCATTTAAGATCCCAGCGACGGCGTCATCTTGACTCTCATATACACGGGCGGCACCCGTAAATTTAAGGATGGATTCATCAACACCTGCGGTTTTAACAATACAGCCATCTTCTGCCAAATTTCCAAATAAAACCGCTAGGCCACCTTCTTGACTGTAGGCGTTTTCAATATCGCGAATACAGCCTTCTTTGCGATCGTCATCGACAGTAGGCCAACGACAACTTTGACTAAATGCTTTTGTGGTGCGAATACCCGCAGGGCCTGCTTTGTAAAACTCAATAGCCTTTGTGTTTTCGCTATTAGTGATATCCCACTCAGCAATCACTTCTTGTACCGACTTGCCCAAGACATGACTGTTATCGCCGTGCAACAAACCCGCTTTGTTTAGCTCATTCAAAATACCCAACACACCACCTGCCCGGTGTACATCTTCCATATGGTACTTGGGAGTAGAAGGCGCTACTTTGCACAAGTGTGGTACTTTGCGAGACAAGCGGTCAATGTCATTCATAGTGAAATCTATTTCTCCCTCAATCGCAGCGGCAAGTAAGTGAAGGATCGTATTAGTAGAGCCTCCCATGGCGATATCTAAGCTCATCGCATTTTCAAAAGCGTTGAAATTTGCAATATTTCGCGGCAAAGCTGACGCATCATCATCGCCATACCAACGCTTACATAAATCAACAATCACCTTGCCCGCTTGAATAAAGAGTTGTTCTCTTTCACTATGCGTCGCCAACGTAGAACCATTGCCCGGTAAGGACAAACCTAAAGCTTCAGTCAAACAGTTCATCGAATTGGCAGTAAACATACCTGAGCATGAACCGCAGGTCGGGCAGGCTGATCGCTCTATTTCTTCAGAGTCTTGATCGCTGACATTGGGATCCGCTGCCGCCACCATGGCGTCAACTAAATCCAACTTAATCACTTGATCGGATAAGGTTGTTTTACCCGCCTCCATTGGGCCTCCCGAGACAAAGATCACGGGGATGTTCAGACGCATTGCAGCCATGAGCATGCCGGGGGTAATTTTGTCACAGTTAGAGATACACACTATCGCGTCTGCACAGTGGGCATTGACCATATACTCCACTGCATCGGCAATGACTTCTCTCGAAGGTAAACTGTAGAGCATGCCACTGTGTCCCATAGCAATGCCATCATCAACCGCAATCGTATTAAATTCTTTAGCAACCGCACCGGCTTCTTCAATGCTTTTGGCCACGAGTTGACCCAAGTCTTTCAGGTGCACATGGCCTGGCACAAATTGCGTAAAAGAATTCGCAATGGCGATAATTGGTTTACCGAAATCATTGTCTTTCATTCCAGTCGCACGCCAAAGCGCGCGAGCACCGGCCATGTTTCGGCCATGAGTAGTCGTTGCTGAACGTAATTTAGGCATTGCTCGCTCCTGATTCTACCTTTCGTAGTTTAGTTTTGGGCTTTGCTTATTGACAAAAAAACCCTCCATTTTGGAGGGTTTTGTTTTTACTTACAAACACCCTTAAAAATGCCAGCTTAGCTTTACTGACCCTGTAAAGGATGCTCAAAAAATCATTTAAATATCGTCACAAGCGAAATGTGCCTGAAATCCCGCTAAAGTTCAAGTGATATCGAATAACTCTACTACACAAAGCTTATAAGGTGCAGGTGTGTTGTGGTTGGGAACAAGGCATTAAAAAATACTGAGTGCATACCACCAAAGTCTATGCTTGGACAGCATTCTAGTCTTCTAGCCAGTTGTTTGTAGTCGACAAAAAGATACAGTTTGTACATCCATTCAATTAGGTTCATCTTTTTATCGCAAAGGACGCAAATTCTTATGTCACTATCTGTTGTTCACACTCGAGCCAATTTAGGCATCGAAGCGCCATTGGTTACCATTGAAGTCCACCTATCAACAGGCTTACCTGGATTTCATTTAGTCGGTTTACCCGAAACCACGGTTAAAGAGAGCAGAGACCGTGTACGCAGTGCGATCATCAATTCAGGCTTTGAATTTCCAAGCAATCGCATCACCGTCAACATGGCACCCGCCGACCTGCCGAAAGGAGGAGGCCGTTTTGATTTAGCCATTGCCATTGGGATCTTAGTCGCTAGCGAACAAATCCCGTTAAAAGACACGAGTGAATTTGAGTTTGTCGGAGAACTCGCGCTTTCGGGCGAATTACGGGGCATTCAAGGCGCGTTGCCAATGGCTTGTGCGGTCAAAAAAAGCAATCGTTGTTTGATTCTGCCAAAAACAAACGCCAATGAAGCAGCGCTCGTCTCGAGTACAAAAGTCTTAGCCGCTCAGTCCCTTTGGGACGTATATCTTCATTTGACTGGCAAACAAACACTCCCCAACGCAGAAGCTAAGCTTACAAGTGATCACTCAACTCATGATATCGACCTAGCCGATATTGTTGAGCAACAAGCCGCCAAGCGCGCTCTAATTTTAGCAGCAGCGGGAGGACACAACATACTGCTATACGGCCCACCTGGCACGGGCAAAAGCATGCTAGCCAGCCGCCTAGTCACGATCATGCCTGCATTGCCTGAAGATGAAGCGCTCACTGTCGCCAGCATTAAGTCGATAGTAGGTGAAGAAGTGTCAACTGACAATTGGCAGACCCGCCCATACCGCACCCCACACCACTCAAGCTCGGCTTCTGCTATTGTCGGAGGGGGCAGTTACCCGATGCCAGGCGAAATCACCTTGGCACACAAAGGGATATTATTTTTGGACGAACTTCCCGAATTTGGTCGTCATGTCTTAGATGTGCTCAGAGAGCCATTGGAAACCGGCGAAATACACTTATCTCGCGCCAAACACAAAGTGACATACCCTGCTGATTTTCAACTAGTTGCGGCAATGAATCCAAGCCCTACCGGCGATCACACTGACCGACGAGCCAATGCCGATCAAATTCTTCGCTATCTAAATCGACTCTCTGGTCCGTTGCTAGACCGCATTGATATGCAAATTAATGTACCTAAAGTGGATATAAAAAAATCAATAAATGCGGCCTGCCAAACAAATGATGTAGAGCGATTGACGAGTAAGCAGGCTCGTCAAGGCGTACAAAAAGCAGTGGATATTCAACTAGCCCGTCAAGCTAAACTCAACGCCGCATTAAATACTCAAGAGCTCAAACTATACTGCCGTTTAGACGACACCTGCATGCAATTTTTAAGTAATGCTGCCGAAAAGCTTGGCTTATCGATGCGTAGTTTTCACCGCATCATAAAAGTAGCCCGAACCATTGCGGATATAGCAAATGTAAAGGACATTCAACAAAACCATATAGCCGAGGCCTTGTCATACCGCAGCTTTGACAAACTGCTACATCAGTTAGCAAATAACTGAGACATCGATCCAATCAGTGCCTCTCCTTTGCGCTCCCTCAAATAACACAAACCAAGGCGATACTCTTCGATACCTTCTACAGATAGGCTTTTTACTTTGTGCCTCACTGCTGAGTTTTCTAGCACGATTCTGGGCACAAATCCGACCCCTAAACCGAGTGATACCATGCTCACTATGGCCTCATTCCCCGATACTTGAGCATACACATTTGGACGTATATTCTGTTCTGCAAACCAGTGGTGAACGATACGCTTTGAGGGGCCAATAGCCGGCATAATGACCTTAGTGTTTTGCCAACGGATGTTTGTTAGCCGGTCTATGGGCATTTGTTTCGGGACAATTAATGTCAATGGCACGGTATCTATTTGCTGAAAATACACGTTACTTGGGAAATCAGGTGTATGGATAGCAATAGACAAATCCACTTGTCTCGACGCCACTTTTTCAACGGCTAGGGCATGGTCGCCAGTATCCAGCTTTATCTCAACTTGCGGGTATTGTGCCCTCAATCTGTCCAACATGGCGGGCAAATAGCTCTGGCTAGCGGTCACCGAGCAAAATAATGAAAGCTCACCGGTTAAGACATCTTCTTTTTTGTCCAATGTTTGACGTAAAAGCGCATACTCACTTAGCATATCGTCAGTAAATTTTAATAGGCTCTCTCCCGCTTTGGTCAACTTGACTTTGCGATTGTTCCGCACAAACAAGCTGGCGTTAAGCTCTTCTTCCAAACGAGTGATAACGCGCGACAGCGTCGGCGGAGACACAAACATGGCTTGTGCTGTTTTGGAGTAGTGCAGGCTGTTCGCCAAATGCTGGAATAATTTCAACGACTTAATATCCATATTTTACCCCTAGTAGTGTTTACACTTTAATGTTTCACGATATGAAACATTATATTGCATTTAATTCACTTTAAACAACACAAAGACAAAACTAAAATACGCTTAACTTGTCGTCACAGACATATTTTAATTTTTTGAAAACAAGCGTTTTGTTTTCTGGATGCTCGGAAAAATCATGGCAAATTACTTTAATAGCTTACCACTTCGCAAACAACTCGATCAGCTTGGTCGTTGTCGATTCATGCAACGTTCAGAGTTTGCAGAGGGTTGTGACGTATTGAAAGGAAAATCAATTGTTATAGTTGGGTGCGGCGCTCAAGGTCTTAACCAAGGCTTAAACATGCGCGACTCAGGCCTAAATGTGAGTTATGCATTACGCCAAGCTGCCATTGATGAAAAAAGAGACTCCTTCAAGCGCGCCACTGACAATGGTTTTACAGTGGGTACATATCAAGACCTTATCCCAGGTGCGGACTTGGTATACAACTTAACACCCGATAAGCAGCACGCCAGCGTGGTTGAAGCGGTCATGCCCTTAATGAAAACAGGCGCAACTTTAGGTTATTCTCACGGCTTCAACATTGTTGAAGAAGGTCAACAAATCCGCAGCGATATCACAGTTGTCATGTGCGCACCTAAGAGCCCTGGCTCAGAAGTACGAGAAGAGTACAAGCGTGGTTTTGGTGTGCCAACACTTATTGCTGTCCACCCTGAAAACGATCCACAAGGTCAAGGTATGGCAATTGCCAAAGCATTGGCCAGTGCAACAGGGGGTGACAGAGCAGGTGTTCTCGAAAGTTCATTTGTAGCGGAAGTTAAATCTGACCTAATGGGTGAGCAAACTATCCTGTGTGGTATGCAGCAAGCCGCAGCGATTGTTGGTTACGAAAAAATGGTCGAAGATGGTGTTGATCCAGCTTACGCGGCAGCACTTATTCAATACGGTTTAGAAGCGATTACTGAGGCACTCAAAATTGGTGGTGTAACGCATATGATGGATCGTCTATCTAACCCTGCTAAAGTAGCGGCTTACGAACTATCAGAAACACTGGTCGAAGTATTTCGTCCCTTATTCGAAAAACACCAAGATGACATCATCAGCGGTGAGTTTTCAAAAACCATGATGGAAGACTGGGCAAACGGCGATGCTAATTTGCTAAAATGGCGCGAAGAAACGGGGCAAACTGGGTTTGAAAATGCTCCGGTTTACGAAGGTAAAATTACTGATCAAGACTTCTTCGACAAAGGTATTTTCTTGGTTGCTTGCATCAAAGCTGGTGTTGAGCTCGCTTTCGACGTTATGGTCGAAGCAGGCATTTTACCTGAATCAGCATATTACGAGTCTCTGCACGAGACACCACTAATCTCAAACACAATTGCGCGTAAGCGTTTGTATGAGATGAACGTTGTGATCTCTGATACTGCTGAATACGGAAACTACTTATTTGCCAATGCGGCTGTGCCAATCTTAAAACACAAGATTTTACCAAGCATAACTAGTGAACACTTAGGTGGTGGTCTAAGCAACACATCCAATGGTGTAGATAATATGAAACTAGTACAAATCAATGAAGCTATTCGCAGCCATGGCGTTGAGTCTATCGGAAAAGAATTGCGTGGATATATGACGGATATGAAAGCCATTGTTTCATAGTCATAAATAAACGCTCGACAGTTCTGTCGTTAGGTGCTTTAACTAAGCTCCTTTTGCCCGGTCATTTTGGCCGGGCTTTTTTATTGCATAAGCCACACTCAAAAAAGTAATAGTGCTAAATACGGTAAAACCCACCCCAATCGGAACAAGTGAGTTTGAAACTTGCTGACTAATCAACACGCCAACTGAGGCGGCGATTATACTCGAAAAAGACCCAATAAAAGCGGCACCGACACCTGCAATATGACCCACTGGCTCCATTGCCATCGAATTTAAATTTCCAAACAAAATCCCAATAAAGAAGAAACCAATAAATAATGTAATCAGCAAAAGGACAAGAGGCGGTTTCCCCGCATAAACTATCGTGCAAACTAATAAAAATAATGAAAAGACAATGCACATTGTGGTTGCCCATTGAGCTAGCTTTTTCATTCCCAAGCGCATCACTAGTAAACTATTTACTAAGGAAGCAATGCCAATTGAAAATGCTAAGACAGCAAAGAGAACGGGGAAATAACTGCCTGTGTCATAAATGTGCTGAAAAATAGTTTGAGAGGCACTTAAATACCCGATAAAAGCGCCGAAGATTGTACCAAGACCGATTGTACTGCCCATTACTACAGGATGCTTGACCAACCAAATCAAGGAATGCCCAAACTGACGCCACTTAAAGCGCTGCCTGTCTTGGCGCTTTAGGGTTTCTCCCTGCCTAGCAAAAAACCAAATACCCGTTATCACGCCAAACAAAGCGAACAGTGTAAATAAGTGACGCCATCCAAAAAGTTGTATCACTACTTGACCAATCATTGGTGCCAGCATCGGGATCAATATGAACACCAGCATAATGAATGACATGACGCGCGCCATGGCATCACCTTTATAGAGATCTCTTATCAAGGCCATACTCGCGATTCTCGGCCCTGATACACCAAAGGCCTGAATTAAGCGCCCGAGAAGCAATACTTCTATCGATCGAGCAAAATAACAGATTGCCGTACCCAGTATGAAAATGACCAAACCCAACAATATTGTAAGACGCCTTCCTCGCGCATCAGCAAAAGGCCCAAAAAACAATTGCCCTGCAGCCATGCCGGCAAAAAATAATGACACAATAAGGTAATTTTGCTGAGCGCTAGCACTTTTTAAGTCATATCCAATGACATCTAAAGCAGGCAGCATGGCGTCAATACTCAAAGCAATCAAAGCAGTCATCAATGCCATGAGCACAATAAATTCAGCCATTGGCAGACGTTTTGCTTGAGAGCCCGTACTTATACTATCAACACCTTGCATGACTTAATCGAACCTACCTAGATTGCTAAAAAAAAATGAAATTACTTATGGTTTGGGTGTACCCAAATGCTCCGCTAAGAAACTATCTAATTCTTCAAAGAAGGCGGTACGATTTTCTTGAATAGACAAGTAGTGGTCGCCATTTTCAAATTCTACATACTTGAAGTCTTTATTTTGATCTTCAAGTTCGTCGACAAACACTCTCGACTGATTGACTCTCACAATAATATCTTCACTTCCATGCATAATCAGTAGAGGAATTTTTATCTTTTCAACGCCATGCAGGGGAGAACGACTTTTAAGATCTTTGCTTTTTTTACCAATCTGATTGTCAGCAACGACTGAACCACCTAAAAATCGTCGTTGTACTTTTCTCAGTTGCTTCAAATCAGATACGCCCGCAAAACTTACTGCACATGTAAATAAGTCCGGTGTTTTTACCGAAGCCATCATCGCTGCGTAACCACCGTAACTCGCGCCAAAAATACACATTTTATCTGGATCCGCAATACCGCCTTCAACTAACCATAGCGCTGCATCGCTCAGATCGTCCTGCATTTCTAAGCCCCAGCGCCCCATTTGCGCTTGGGCAAACTCGTAGCCATAGCCAGTTGACCCCCTAAAATTCGGCCGAAATACTGCATAACCTCTGTTCGTCATGTAGGATACCCACGGATCAAAGCCATCTACATCGCGCGCGCCTGGCCCACCATGAGGATGCAGCACTGTAGGATAGGGCGCTTCGCCAGTTAAAGGTAAGCTCAAATAACCTTCGATTTTAACACCGTCTCTCGCTTCGTAAGTCACGCGTTCGTGATGAGATAAAGGTACTTCGTACAACATCGGATATTTTTCGAGTATCGGTTGCAGAATTTTTTTATTCCTATCACCAAAATAATAGATAGGGGCTTTGTAATCCGCTTCTATCAACGCGATATATTGTTTTTCGTCGCTAGACATATCCGTCACATAAGCTTGGCTACCTTCAAAGATTTTTTCCAATCCACGGTTTAATTTGTAAGCACTTTCGTCAAAATAATGCCTGCCATACAGTGCATAGCGATCATATACGCCAATCACATCACGCGTTTTACGCGAATAAATCAAACCACCACTCACGTCTTTGTCGTCATAAGCATGCACTAATTCTGATTGCTTGGTATCAAGGCTTAATTTGTATATAGCACGATAATCGCCTCTATACGCTGAATAGTAGAGAATATTTGGGTCGAGGCCAAAACCAAGGACGTGTGTTGGCTTGTCTTCAAAGGTATTGAATTCAAATAACGCCTCAAAATCATCTTTTTTCCCGAAGCGGTGATAATATGTCGTATCTCCAGAATCGTAGTCGTATGCATAACCGACTCGAACAACATGTTGCTGATCCGTCGTCCAATCACGTATGCTCATCTTTGCACGCTCTACACGCTTTTTACGTCCTGTATTAATATTGACGCGAAAGACTGAAGGCATGGCATGAACGTCTCTGTCCACCGCCATTAATATGTGATCTTTGTCGTCGGGTAAAAAATCGATAACATTGTCTTGAAACTGACTGACAAAGTCTTGTTGGTTAAAACCCGAAGATGGTTTCAGCAGGTACTTTGTTTTAGGCTCTTTTGCACTCACATCGATACTAAATAATCGAGTTTGGTAATACCGTTGCAGTCTTTGTTTTGTCTCATATTTTGCACTAACCAAGAGCACATCATCATTTGCCCACTCAAACCAATTAATTTTTACTTCCACGTTGTCTGATTGAAGCAGCAACTTGCGTTTTTGGTTTTCAAGGTTAAAGGTGGTCAATACTGACAATTTTTGGGGTGCTTGATAATTTTCTACATACGCAATGCGTTTGCCTGTTTGTGAAATAGAGACCTGCTGATACTTCGGCAGGTTACTGAATGCTTCGAGCGGTATCTCTTCAGCATAAAGGCTGTGGCAGGTAAACAGTGCGAAGGTGAAAAGAATAATCGTTTTTGCGTTTTTCATTATTTTGTCCTTAATCATAGAGAGATTTACTCACTCTAGTCCTTAAAAAATCCCATGCGCCTGACTCACTCCTGATAAGGCAGGTGAGTCAGGATACAGTCTTATGTGCGGATGTGACCGTCGCCATATACGACAAATTTTTCAGTAGTCAGTTGCTGTGCGCCCATCGGACCATATGCGTGCAGCTTTGATGTAGAAATACCGATTTCGGCACCAAGCCCCAGCTGGCCACCATCAGAAAAGCGTGACGACGCGTTCAGCATTATAACTGATGAGTTGACCTCTCGCATAAACCGTTGCGCATTGCCCAAGTTCTCCGTCACAATCACTTCGGTATGTCCACTGCCATAACGTTGAATATGCGTCACCGCAGAATCGAAATCATCAACCACTTTCACCGCAATTTCCAATGCAAGGTATTCTGCCTCCCAATCAGCTTCAGTCGCAGGGCTTGCGCCATCAAAATAGGAGATACTGCGCTCACATGCATGGACTTTGACTTTTTTCTGACTAAACAAGCTAGCGATTTTTGGCATGGCTTGCTCGACAATTTCTGCATGCACAAGCAAGGTTTCTAAGGCATTACACACACCTGTACGCTGTGTTTTTCCGTTCTCCAATATGGGAAGGGCTTTGTCCAAGTCTGCATCTTTGTCGACAAACAGGTGGCATACACCTTTAAAATGTTGGATAACCGGTATCTGGCTATTTTCAGACACATACTTGATTAGGCCTTCACCTCCACGAGGTATGATGAGATCAATGCTATCACTTAAGGTAAGCATTGACTGCATGACTTCACGATCAGGTACGGGAATCACCGTTGCTATCGCTGCAGGTAAACCCTGCTTTTCAAGCGCAGAATGCAACACAGCAGCCAGCGCCTGATTTGAAGCTTGTGCTTCTTTACCGCCACGCAGAATAACGGCATTCCCTGCTTTTAAGCAAAGCGCGGCGGCATCAATTGTTACGTTCGGTCGAGATTCGTATATCATCGCCACCACGCCAAGTGGAATACGCATTTTTCCTACTTGGATACCACTTGGAAGTGGTTGAATAGAATTGATGCTACCCAATACTTCAGGTTGATGTGCGATTTCTTCGACGGCTTTTGCAATGGCTTCCACACCGGCTTCGTCAAGTGCCAAGCGGTCAATCATGGCCTCACTCAAGCCGTTTTCTTTTGCATTGGCTAAATCGATTTTATTTGCATCAATGATGCTATCTACACATGATCTCAATCCCTTGGCGATAGCCAATAACAAGCTAAGGCGTGCGGCCTGTGTTAGATTAGCAATGGCGTTTTTTGCTGCTTTTGCTTCAGCTGCAGCAAGCTTAATATCGAATGTCATAACTAGTAGACTCTCAAGCGCTCCTATTAATTGGTATACAAACCAGAAGAATCCAAAAGCTGTGCGCAGTGCAAATAGCTGATGATCTCATTTAAAGTGCGTTAGCTTATCCGGCGCAATCAACACAAAATTGTCCCGATGAATCACAACTTCAGGTGCATTATACGCCAATATTCTGGAAACATGGTGGCTTTTTACACCAGCAATTTGTTGAATTTCTGCCGACGAAAAATCGCTGATACCTTTACCTATTACCGTACCTTGGTGCGTCACTAGTACGGCATCTTCCTGTGAAAACATACCTTTAACCGCGACAATACCTGCTGGTAATAAGGACGCACCACGCTCCGTCATGGCGATATACGCCCCATGATCAATCACGATCTCCCCTTGTGGGTGTGATGTGTGGGCAATCCACTCGTGTTTGGCTCTGTTTCCTTGATCCTCTGGCAAAAACAAGGTTCCAGGGCAATGTCCGTTTAGTAAGCGCTCAAAGGTATTGGCGTCATTGCCACGCACTAACAGTGTTTGAATGCCTGAATACGTTGCTCTCTTCGCTGCTTGAATTTTTGTCACCATGCCGCCCGTGCCAACATCACTGCCAGCACCTCCCGCTAAATTCATGATGTTTTCGTCAATATGTTCAACAATAGGAATTAAGGTTGCATTGCTGTCTTTTCGCGGATTGCCTGTATACAAACCGTCAACATCAGTGCAAATAAGCAGGCAATCAACTTGCAACGCGATAGCAGTATGCGCGGCTAAATTGTCGTTGTCTCCTACTTTAGAGTGATCCACGGTTACCGTGTCATTTTCGTTTACAATCGGCAAGATACCATTGTCCAACAGTTCTCGGATGGTGTTTTTAATGTTGACGTAGCGAGCGCGATCATTCAAATCGTCAACTGTCAGTAATATTTGTGCACATTGAAAATCAAACAAGCCTGACCACAGAGCCATCATTTTCGTTTGCCCTACCGCAGCCATTGCCGCTTTTTCACTTGTGCTTACCTTTATACCTGTCTTGATGCTCCCTCTCGCGGCCGCAATACTGCCCGATGACACCAAGATGACATCCTTATTCTGCTTCCTGCTTTCTGTAATAAAATTAGCGACATGTTTAATATATTGCGTACTACACCCTTTGCCATCTGGCGAAACCAAGGCGCTTCCAATCTTAATAACAGCCGTTTGCCACGTAAATTCAGCCATGCTCACTTTTATCTTAGAGTTTATCGTGCTTAGGATAGCGATAATAAAGTGATTCTCAAGAAACGAATACTAATAACGTATAAAAATGCCAATTTTCTTTAGGGTAAGATTATGCGATGCAGGACTTGGTCGACTAAAACTTTCTTTGCTATGACAATTACTTTCCTTTGCTATATTATAAATGAGAGAGGTGAGCGCAAAGACTCGCCACCAACGACAGATAAGGGAAATTCAATGTTTTTTAAATCCACTAGGCTCTTGTCACTGAGCCTTTTGTTGCTTGCAGCAACAAGTGCTCATTCGGCCATCAACCAAACCAAAGGTAATTTCGAAGATAAGTTTCGGCAACTAGATGAAGTGTTACCAACACCGAATGTCTATCGAAACGCTGCCGGTGAACCCGGACACATGTATTGGCAGCAAAAAGTAGACTATGTCATTGATGTAAAACTTGATGAAGAAAAACGCCGTTTAGAGGCATCTCAAGCTATCACCTACACAAACAATTCACCCGATACCTTAAAATATCTGTGGGTTCAGCTTGATCAAAATAAATTCAAAAATGACTCGATGTCAGCATTGACAACAACCTTTGGCGGTATTGGCAACCGCGGACCGTCTACCCAGTCAGCATCGGGGGATACGCCTGCAAAAATCAGCTTAGCAGCCTTGCGACGTCAGCATTTTGTCGAAGACACAGAATTAGGCTACGAGATCACACGTGTGCAAACGAGCAAGGGCACTGATCTTGAATACGTCATTGTGGGAACGCTTATGCGTATTGATTTACCCACGCCATTAAAACCCAAAGCAAGCACGTCTTTTGAAATAGATTTTGCTTTTAATATTGTTGAAGAAGATGCGGTATCCGCCCGTGCCGGTTATGAGCACTTTCCTGACGATGAAAGAGACGGCGGAAACGATATATTCTTGCTTGCCCAATGGTTTCCTCGCTTGGCCGCTTATACCGACTATGAGGCATGGACAAATAAAGAGTTTATTGGACGCGGAGAGTTTACCCTAGAATTCGGTGATTACGAGGTCAACATTACGGTTCCTGCAGATCACATTGTATCGTCTACTGGTGTGTTAACCAATCCAAAAGATGTACTGACTAAGAAGCAAAGAAACCGCCTTAAAAAAGCCGAAACAGCAGAACGCCCAGTGTTTATCGTTACAGAGGAAGAAGCCATCGAGAACGAGAAAAAAGGCACCACAAAAACAAAAACTTGGCAGTTTTCTGCTGAAAATGTTCGAGATTTTGCCTGGGCAAGTTCACGTAAATTTATGTGGGATGCCAGAGGTTATCAACAAGGTGGAGATGAGATGCCTTTGGTTATGGCGATGTCATTTTATCCAAAAGAAGGTGGAGATCTCTGGAAAAAATATTCGACGGAATCTGTCATCCACACCATGGAAGTATATTCACGCTTTTCTTTTGACTACCCCTATCCAACGGCACAATCGGTAAACGGTCCAGTTGGTGGCATGGAATATCCGATGATCACCTTCAACGGTCCACGCACAGAGTTGCGCGATGACGGATCGCGTACATATTCTTTGGCTGAAAAACGTTTCTTGATTGGTGTCGTCATCCACGAAATTGGGCATATTTACTTTCCAATGATCGTAAACTCTGACGAACGTCAGTGGACTTGGATGGACGAGGGTTTAAACAGCTTTCTAGACGGCGTGGCTGGCCGAGAGTGGGATCCTATGATCCCTTGGGGCGTTGAACCTCGTGACATTACTGACTATATGGCCTCAAGCACCCAAGTACCCATTATGACGCAATCTGATTCTGTACTGCGTCTCGGTCCAAATGCTTACACCAAGCCAGCTGCCGCACTAAATATATTGCGTGAGACAATTTTGGGGCGTGAGCTTTTTGATTTTGCGTTTAGAGAATATGCGTTGCGCTGGAAATACAAACGTCCGACCCCTGCTGACTTTTTTAGAACGATGGAAGAAGCCTCTGGTGTCGATTTAGATTGGTTTTGGCGTGGCTGGTTTTATTCTACCGACCATGTTGATATTTCTTTAGACCGCGTATACAAGCTAAGACTTGACACTGAAGACCCCGATATCGACTTTGCCCGTGAACGACAAGCCGAGCTAGATAAGCCCTTGTCGCTGACTGATGAAAGAAACAAAGCCGAAGGCATTACGCTATGGGTGGACAAAAACAAAGACATCAAAGACTTTTATGACGATAACGATATTTTTACGGTGACCAATAAAGAGCGCAATAGTTACCAGTCTTACCTAAAAGACCTCAAACCTTGGGAACGCACCGCGTTAGAACGAGCTGTAAAAGAGGATAAAAACTATTACGTTATGGATTTTTCTAACTTAGGTGGTTTGGTCATGCCTATAATCGTAGAGATGCATTTTGAGGACGACAGCACTGAGCTTGTCAGGATCCCTGCGGAAATTTGGCGCAGAACACCCAATAAAGTTAGTAAGCTTTTTGTGACTGATAAAAACAAAGTGCTGAAAAGCGTAGTTGTTGACCCTCGCTGGGAAACCGCAGACGTGGACGTTGACAACAATCATTACCCGCGAAAAATCATCGAGTCACGCATAGAGAGCTACAAACGAAGCGCGAGTAAAGCTAAAGTCCGCCGTGACATCATGCACGATATTAAGACTGAATTAAAAACTGAAGAGGACAAAGACTAAATATGTCTTTGTTTCTCACTTTTTTTACTAATCAAAAAGTTAAGCCCACCGTAAGCATTTTTTTTACGGTGGGGGAAAGCGCTAGTAGTCACTCACTAACCAAGCGCAGCTTCGTGCTATTTCTTACCTTTGTATTGTTGCTGGCTTTTGGCGCATCGCCAGCTATCGCTCACCAAGTAAAAGCGGCTATTTCTCGTGTCGAACTCAACCCTCGAACAGACAAATTAGAAATCATGCATCGTTTTGATTTGCACGATGCGGAACATGCAGTACAAGAATTGTTTGACAACACTGCAGATATTCACAAGCGCGAAGAAACACAAAAAATGTTTGCCGAATATGTAGTTGAGCGCTTCGGTATTTACCACGCTGACGATACGCAAGTAGCGTTGAAGTTGGTTGGCTTTGAAGTAGAAGGTAAGCACTTTTGGGTGTATCAAGAAGCGGACAAACCCGACACACTCGGCGGCTTGCAGATTGTTCACAATGCACTTCGCGATATTTGGCATGCGCAAACTAATACCGTCAATGTGAAATTTGATGCAACAATTAATACCCTGACTTTCACTGAAAACACAGAAGTATTGAATATCGATTTCTCACACTAAGATGAGTAAAACAATTGAAAGAGGTTTAACAGAAAGAATATTAACGCTGTTAGTTTCCACACCAGAGTGGGGTTTTTCTCAATCAAGGGCTGCTCGTGCACACTTGCTTCCAGCCCTTGGTTAGGTTTTGTTAAGTCGCTTACGAATTCAGAAAACGCCAAGTATCGATAGCGAGGATTGGGCTGCAATGCCTTTTTCAGACAGCCTTCAACCCAAAAAGGTAAGTCCTTGCGATACCGTAAAGCTGATCGATATTCCAAGTCTGAGTATCTTGCGAGTTTAATGTCGCGTGTAGACATTTCTTTAAAAGGCAAGTGTCCGGTAATCATCTCATAAACAATCACACCCAAAGAAAATAAATCTGACTGAAAGCTGCCGCGTTCTCCGCGTAAATATTCAGGAGCAACATAGTTGACGGAGCCTTGCGGCACAGATTTGTCGAGTGGGGAATTCATTTCTTCTACCCCAGCAATTTTAACTGTTCCAAAATCGAGGATCTTTACTCTGCCGTCTTGGTTTATCATGATATTTTCTGGTTTTAAATCCTGATGAACCATATCAGCACGCTGAAAAGCACGTAATCCTGCTACTATTTGTTTGGTTAAATCACGTACTTTTTCAAGCGGTGGATTAGGATTGTCGTTCATCCACTCACGCAAGTTCTTACCCTGAATAAATTCACCAAGGTAATACAAAAACTTGGGTGGTTGTCGTGGCTTGTAGGTTTTCATGACGTGAGGGTTTTCGATTTTTTGCCCTACCCACTCTTCGCGAATGAATCCATCTAGATAGAGCGTATCTTCCCGAAAATTGAGAGAGGGTGCTTTGAGTACAAACTTTTCTTGTGTATAGATGTCTTTGACCAAATACATGTGGCTGCGCGTACCGCTAAAAATGACATCAAGTACTTCATAGTCATCAATTTTGTTACCTTCTGACAGCACCGGTGGAATGGCAAGTTGCAAAATACGCTGGTGACTCTCATCAATCGTTTCACTAGGTAAATCATCGACACTCACGATTAATGCCGTGAGATTGTCGTCACTACCATTGTCCAAGGCGGTGTCTACTAATTGATGGGCAATGGTTTCTGCAGTGAGTCCTTCTCTTGATCCGCTATCAGTATGATCTATCTGATTAACGTGAAGCAACAACTCCCTTAATTGCAAGTACGGTATATGTTCGTGCACACCATCAGTGGTCAATAAAACGAGGTCACCTTTTTTGACAATGCGGCTGGTGTAGTCAACTTCTAGCTTTCTATCAGCACCCATAGCCCTAGCTAAAAATTGATTTCCTCCTGCCACTCTTACATGATCAGTCGTCAATAATTCTAACTCGCCGTCTTGCAAGAGATACACACGGGAGTCGCCCACGTGAAATACGTGCAAGGTATTCGACTTAATTACCACGGCCGAAAAGGTGCACAGTTTACTGTCCTGTTCTCGTCCTTTTTGACTATTTTCTTTATGTAGCCAATTATTTAAGGCTGTGAGCACTCTAGATACTGAATTTGGCACACTCCAGCTTTGCGGTGTGCTGAAGTAATCTTGAATAAAACTTGTCACACTGGCTTGACTGGCTTCGTGCGAATCAATACAACTACTCACGCCATCAGCAATAGCGGCAGCGCCTCCCTTGAAGTTCCGTTCACTACTTTCAGGCAAGTGGGCGGCAAAAGCGTCTTGATTCACACTTTTTTGCCCAGCGGTAGATGCACCACCAAATGTCAGCGCGAGTGTCGATTTAGTCATAACAAACCCGTTGCAGAGCCAAGCAAGCAGCTTGACTCTGCAATTTTCATGTATTAGCTAACTTTAATTAACTCTACTGTACCATCTTCGTTGACTTCTGCCATGTGTCCTTCTGGTTCACGCAACAAGAATAAGGTTACAAAGCCTAAGGCCGCTGTTGCCGCTATCACCAAGAAAAACGTCGAGTAATCAACCATCGACAAAACAGTTAAATAGAATACCGCGCCGACATTGCCATATGCACCTGTCATACCGGCAATTTGTCCTGTTAATCGACGTTTGATCAGAGGCACAACGGCGAAGACCGCGCCTTCTCCAGATTGCACAAAGAAGGAGCAAAGCATTGCCGCAGCCACTGCAAGATAAAGTGGCCAAGCATTATCGATAAGCGACATTAAGGTATAACCGACGGCTAAACCTGCAGTCAAAATGAGCAAGGTCTTTTTTCGGCCAAATTTATCACTAATAAACCCTCCCGCAGGGCGAGACATTAAGTTCATAAATGCATACGCCGAGGCAAGTAAGCCCGCATAGACCATATCAAGTTCAAAAGTTTCAGAGAAGAAAAGCGGCAGCATAGATACAACCGCAAGCTCAGAGCCAAAAGTGGCGAAGTACAAGACATTCAACACGGCTACTTGTTTAAATTGGTAGCGCTCTAATTCTGGCACTGGCTTGATGAATATCTCTCTGTTTACATTGTAAGCACTGTAACAATCGTAAACAAAAATTACGCCTAAACCCGCATAAATAGCTACTGCAGCAAAGTCTGAGAGGATGGCAACGCCCGCTGGTGACAACTTCCATGTCAACAAAGACAAGGCAGCGTACATCGGAATTTTCATTACCAACATGAAAACAAAATCACCTTTGCTGGTCACTTCCATACCGCCGATTTTTTTTGGCTTAAAGTATGTCGAGCTTTTTGGTGTGTCAGATACATTTTTGTACCAGATAAAACTAAACACCAAACTCATGGCGCCAGTAATACCCACAGCATAACGCCATCCATCTTCTCCACCAAAGACCAACGCAATAGTCGGGAGTAACATGGCACCTGCAGCGGAGCCGAAATTTCCCCAACCGCCGTATATACCTTCAGCCGTGCCCAGCTCGTTGGAAGGGAACCATTCGCTGACCATCCGAATCCCGATCACAAAACCAGCGCCAATAAAGCCCAGTAAAAAGCGAGAGATTGCAGCAGTAGCAAAGTCACTGGATAGAGCAAACATAAAACACGGGATACTGGCTATAAATAGTAATGCGGCATAGGTGACTCTTGGCCCGAACTTGTCCGTCAGCATACCGATAACGATACGAGCAGGAATCGTTAAAGCAACGTTGAGAATAAGTAAGGTTTTTACCTCAGCCGGTGTTAAACCTAATGATGCGGCAATTGATGCCAGTAGTGGTGCATGGTTGAACCATACAAAAAATGTAATAAAAAATGCAATCCAGCTCATGTGAAGAATCTTCATCTTGCCAGTAAATGACAAGAGATTCAGTTTACCGCTTTCACTCATAGATAGTGCCTCAATGTTGATGTTGTGTGTTTGCAAAAAAAAAGCGTCCGTCTTACCTAGCAGAATTGCTGGTAACAAACGAACGCCTTTGTTCTTATTGAATACTACTTATTTTGGTGAATCCACTGACCGCGAAGCGCACCATTAATGTGCCAACTGCACCAAGATAAGTATTAAACAGTAGTAAATTTACAAAACCAAGCCCAATATTAGCTGGGCTTTTCATTTTGGTGCAGCTTAGGCATTTTTTATGCCACACACAAGAGGGTGGTTGCATCTTTTTTGTGCTGTCTCTTTATTTCGCAAAATAGCATTCACTGTTATGTAGCTCAGTGTGTATCGTCGACCTCTCATGCTTTGTGACTCATTTGTGTCGCGTTGCTACAAAAGAACTTTCTTGTGCTGTATAACTATGAACTGTTTATGGTCAATAACACAAAGTGGTCAGCAAATAAGTGAAACGCAGTAGTAAGGTACCCAGTACAAGACTTGGTCGTTTAGGAAAACTTGGCGGATTAGCAGCAAAAATAACAGCCTCCGTCGTGACCAGCTCTGCACAACAAATAATTAAAGCTCAACGCCCGAGCCTTCAAAAAACTCTTTTAACCACATCGAACGCTCAATCAATCACCCAGCACTTGGCTCAGATGCGAGGTGCGGCAATGAAAGTTGGGCAAATGCTTTCAATGGACGCGGGCGAGTTTTTGCCCAAAGAGTGGGAACCAATTTTAGCGAGGCTTCGGCAAGGCGCTGACTCTATGCCAAAGGCACAACTACTGTTTATGCTAAACACTTATTGGGGTAGAGATTGGCAGTCTCAGTTTACCTATTTTTCTTTTGAGCCAATGGCTAGTGCATCAATAGGGCAAGTACACCGCGCTACGTTAAAAAACGGTAGAGAACTGGCTATCAAAGTGCAATACCCAGGCATTGCTGAGAGTATTGACAGTGATATCGATAACGTAGGTAAGCTACTAAAACTCAGCGGGCTCCTCCCGCCGCAGTTTGATATATGCAAACTCTTGAATGAAGCAAAAGCTCAACTTAAAAGAGAAGCCGACTACACAATAGAGCGCGACTATCTCACAAAATACAAATCTCTCATCGGGAAAGATAGCACGTTTGTTGTGCCAGATATCGAACCCCAGTTATGCAATCAACATATACTGGCAATGGAATATATTGATGGCATCGGCTTAGAAAAATTGGCGGAACAGTCTCAAGCCGATATTGATAGTTGCATGCAATCACTCGTTTCTCTCACACTTAGAGAACTATTTGATTTTGGCTTTATGCAAAGTGACCCTAACTTTGCAAATTTCTTACTACTGCCACACACAAAACAAATCGCTTTGTTAGACTTTGGTGCATGTTGCGAGTTGTCTTCAAAAACACAGGCTACATATAAACAAATGGCAACTGGCATGCAAATGCAAGATGCCTCGCAGATAAGAGCATCGCTCATGACGCTTGGTCTGCTGCAAGAGGACATGCCAGAAAACATCATTCAAACGGTCGTCGACGCATCACTAATGGCCAGTGAATGCTTGCAAGTTAATAGCTACCACTTAAAAAACAGCCGACTGATCCAGCGCCTTTACCAGCGTACTCAATCTCTTATTCGGAATAATCAAGCGGTGGCATCGCCCGATTTTGATACTGCCTTGGTAAACAGAAAAATCAGTGGCATGATATTACTGGCAAACAAACTCGGGGCGAATCTTCAGCTTAGGCCGTGTCTTGCCCCTTATTTGAAATAGATCTGTTTATGCCTTGATGGGTCAATATTGTCTTAACCACATGCGGTGAGGAATAAAGGATACACATGCGAGATTTTAGTCAACTAGCTATCGATACCGGATTGGCACTTATTCCTTTTATCTTCACCTTGGTATGCAGTGTATTTGCACTTGTACTGAGTCACAAACTGCTATTTAGGGACAAAAGTTTAAATGCGTCAGCTAAATTTCCGCGGCAACTTAGCTTGGCTCTGGTATATTTTGTCGCCATCATCGCCCTAATCATCTCGCTTCCTGTAGAAAAAGAAACTAAAAATCAGGTATTGGGACTACTGGGTATTTTGCTTTCGGGTGTCATTGCTTTTTCATCCACTGCTTTAGTCTCGAATATTATGTCTGGTTTAGTGATGCGTATCACTAAACCTTTTCGCACAGGCGACTTTATAAGAGTCGGCGATTTTTTTGGTCGCGTCACTGAACGCAGTATTTTTGACACTGAAATACAAACAGAACAACGTGAACTCATTGCCTTTACCAATAGCTATTTGTTAACTCAACCACTACAGGTCGTCCGCAGCTCTGGCACAATCATATCGGCAAATTTATCACTCGGCTATGACCTGCACCATAGCAAGATAGAAAAGCTCTTAGTCAGTGCCGCAGAAAACGCGGGATTGAAAGAGCCATTTATGCAAATTATTGAATTAGGCGATTTTTCGATAAGCTATCGTATTTCAGGCTTGCTGGAAGAAGTAAAAAGCCTGATTTCTGCACGCTCTCGCTTACTCGCCCAAGTGCTCGATACATTGCATAATGCAAATATCGAAATCGTATCACCCGGGTTCATAAACCAACGTAGAATGGATGACAAACCGCCAGTAATCGCGAAACCACCATATGTACATAAAATCGATAACGCAAACGAAGCAAACCCAGAAGATTTAATTTTTGATAAAGCGGAAGCCGCAGAAAAGCAAGAATTTGTCGAACAAACTCTAAGCGAACAAATCAAGTATTTGCAGACCCAAGTCAAACAAGCTGATCAGGTACACAAAGAACGGTTTCAAAAACAACTCGAAATAAAGTTGTTAAAATTAGAAAAGCTCAAACAGGATAAAAAGACTCAGTAAACAGCCTCTAATAAGGTAGCGACATGCTAAAAGGCAACGCCATTGATACACTTGCTTTTTGCGGGTTCCCAATCATCTCGTCGTAAGGCGTATCGTGCACCATGTATGACGATAAAACCTTGCAGTGTTCGAAAACATGGCGAATTTGTTGGCTTGAATAAAATCGTTTGGGTGAATCGTTTTCATACACAAAGCCTTCTTTGCCATCGACACATAGTTTTACTAAATACACATTCATCTCGAAGGAATGCACCTCTAGTCGATCAATATCCGTAGTAAGTGAGGGAATTTTTGATAAGTGAAACTTCGTCAACAACAACTCCGTAGGCAACACAGCCGTTAAAAATTGTAGTACTAGTTACCGACGGTATTCAATAATGGATCGCTGTATATGATCTTGTAATTCATATTATTTTTATTGACGAAGGAATCTATTGAAATTTGTGGAGTCGATATTAGGGATACTGTAGAGTGTTTCAGCAATGACCTAGTAGTCACTTTGGAGAGTTAGGAATGTCAGAGCAACCAAGTCAATTAGCACAAATGAAACCGCACCTAATTGCTGCTGGTATTTTGGCCGCAATATTAGTGGTCGTGTTATTATGGCCTAAGCCCGAACAGCCAGCTGTGACAGCCTCCACCCCAAATATAGAGATAGAGACAACACAAGAACCTCAAGAAATTGTAGAACCAGAAAGTACAAACACTGAGCCTACGGAAACATTTGATCCCCTTCCATCCACACAAGAAGTGGTGATTGGTGAGCAGACACAAAATGAGCCTACAATTGCACCTCCCGTCATCGAAGAGGAGCTCCCAGAGCCCAAAACGCAAATTGACGTTAGTGATACTGAGGTAAAATCACGTTTGGCGCAAACGACCCGTTTACCAGCTTTTGCGCGCTTGTTAGTTAGTGAGGCATTGATTCAGAAATTTGTGATCAATGTCAGTAATTTAGCCCGTGCTGAAGCCTCCCCAAAAGACGCGCTTGTTGTGCCGCCTAAACAGGCTTTTAGAGTCTATTCTCAAGCCAACAGAAAATGGATTGATCCCGCTAGTTTCCAGCGTTATTCACCCTATATTGACGTATTAGAAAGTATGGACATCAATAAATTACTGGCGCTATTTGAAACCTACCGGCCAGTGATAGAAGAGCGATATGCAGAAATATCGAGACCGGGAGCAAGCTTTGATGATGCACTTATTGATGCCATCGACACATTGCTCGATACACCACAGGTACCAGTGCCTATCGAAGTGTATACAGATAGTGTAATGTATAAGTTTAAAGATGAACAACTAGAATCGCTAAGTGCGCCACAAAAACAATTAATGCGTATGGGCCCAGATAATATGCGCAGGCTTAAAGCGGTATTACGTGATATCAAAGCCAAGTTGCAGTAAAACCAAGTATCGTACTTTGATTTAAAGAGACAAAAACAAATATGAAGTTATCAAGCAAAGCTATCATTGCCAGTTCACTCACATTATTGAGCATTAACATATTGTGGAGTTCGCAAGCCTTCGCTGCCACATACGTGCATGTTGGCAAGCTCATTACCGGTGCCGATACAAAAGTACACGAAAACAAAACCCTAGTTATCGACGCAAACAAAATCCTTGATATTCAAGATGGTCTGCAAAAGGGTAGTGAATCTGATTCCTTCATTGACCTTTCTGCTTACACCTTACTGCCGGGGCTCATGGATATGCACGTACACCTATCCTCACAGAATGAAGGGAGCGCAAGTTACCTCAAACGATTCACGCAAAACGAAGCAGATTTTGCGATACAAGCCGTTAACTATGCTGAAAAAACACTGATGTCTGGCTTTACCACCGTGCGAAATTTGGGCGACTCATACAATGAAACCGTTGCCCTGCGCAATGCAATCAACAAAGGCATAGTCAGTGGGCCTCGCATATACACTTCGGCGAAATCTATCGCGACGACAGGTGGTCATGCCGATCCTACTAACGGCATGCAAAAAGCCTTAATGGGCTCGCCTACGCCAAGAGACGGCGTGATAAATGGCGTTGCTGAAGCGAGACAAGCCGTCCGGCAACGCTATAAAGACGGAGCAGACTTAATTAAAATCACTGCTACAGGAGGTGTGCTGTCGGTTGCGAAAAGTGGGCAAAACCCGCAATTCATGACAGATGAATTAGAAGCAATCGTACAAACAGCACACGACTATGGCATGACAGTCGCGGTGCATGCCCACGGCAAAGAAGGAATGAAACGCGCTATCTTGGCTGGCGTCGATAGTATTGAGCATGGCACATATATGGATAAAGAAATCATAAAGCTAATGCGTAAACATGACGTGTACTATGTCCCCACTATCTTGGCCGGAAATTTTGTCGCGGAAAAAGCCAAAATTGACGGTTTTTTTCCTGCCATAGTGCGCCCGAAAGCAGCAGCCATTGGTCCTTTAATCCAAAAAACTTTTGCAAAAGCGCATGAAAATGGGGTGTTAATTGCGTTTGGTACCGACTCTGGTGTGTCTGCCCATGGTGACAACGGCAAAGAGTTTTCGCTTATGGTAGAAGCCGGTATGTCAGAAATGGACGCCATACTATCCGCCACGATAAACGCAGCTAAGCTACTCAAGATTCAAGACATACTAGGCACCTTGGAAGCAGGCAAACTTGCGGACATGGTAGCTGTGAAAGGTAATCCAATTGACGATATCACACTACTTCAAAACATTGATTTCGTAATGAAGGACGGCAAAGTCTACAAACAGCCATAGGGATTTGATAGACATCGTGTCAATTAAAACGCGAGCCAAAAAAATGATCGCCTCCAAGCACATGCTCACGAGCATTGGCGTGGCATCATTTTTGGAGTCAACTATTGTTCCTATCCCTTTAGAAGCGCTGCTCATTCCTTTGATGCAGGCGCGCCGAGAGAAACTCTGGTTAATTGCCGCAGTCACCACCTTAGGTTGTGTGTTGGGCGCACTTTTAGGCTACGCCGTCGGCTATTTTTTATTTGATGCCTTGCGTGATTTTATATTCACCGAACTCACCACCGAAGCCCAGTTTTCTAAATTTCAGGCAATGATGAAACAAGATGGGTTTTGGTTTATTTTTTCTACTGGGGTCACACCTATTCCACTACAAATTGCGATGTTAACCGCAGGTGTCACCGCTTATTCATTGTTTTTTTATATGCTTGCAGTAACAACTAGTCGGTGTATTCGCTACTTTGGCCTCGCTCTTTTGATCAAATGTTTTGGCAATCAAACCGAAAATATTATTAGAAAGTATAAATGGCGAGCAGTGAGTATCGGCATCTTGATAATTGCAGCGATCATTACGCTGAAGTACACCTTATTTGACACAACCCTTTAACGGAGACACAGATGAACAGACTAATACGGATGAGTATATTTAGCGGCTTGCTTTTTAGTTCAGGATTGGGCTTTGCTGATGTAGCCGAAAAATTAAAAGTAGCCATGGCGTCAGATGTGCGCACACAAGCTGAAATAGAGCGTGATAGAAATAGAAAGCCAGCGCAAACACTTGAGTTTTTTGGCTTAGAGGACGACATGACCGTTATTGAGCTGATCCCCGGTGGTGGCTGGTATACCAAATTGCTGGTGCCTGTATTGGCAGAAAAAGGTAACTACTTTGCCGCAATTGGTACCTCCAGAATCGAAAGCAATGTGTCGACCTTACCCGGCTTTGAGAGAATGAAAATTGTCGCCAAAGAGGCAGAATTATGGAGAGAAGAGGGCTCACGCTTTTATTCTCTCAAATTAGATAGCCTCGGCGTCGAGAATGCAGACATGGTGCTGACTTTTAGAAACTACCACAATTTCGGTGATCAAGGCCGTGCCGCCATGAACAAAGCTGCCTTTGAGGCACTAAAACCGGGTGGTATTTATGGTGTCATTGACCATACAGCAAGACACATGGAGCCCATGACTCCCAGCAACCGAAGACGCTTTGACCCAGTAAAAGCGATAAAAGAAATCCAAGATGCGGGTTTTGTGCTCGTAGACTATTCTTCACTGCATTATCGCGAAGACGATGAATTAGAGTACGAAGTAGGTGCAAGAAGTGTCACAGGCAATACCGACAGATGGACACTCAAATTTAAGAAGCCTGAATAATAAAATCTACAAATAACACTAATGCTCAACAAGCAAAGAGTGATGCACTATCAGCCTCACTCTTTTTCATTTAGTTGCTTACAAGCCTTTTTTAATCAAATATTTGTAAGGGAGCGTATGCGTATCACTCGCCAACAACTGATGCTCCATAAAGCGGCAAAAGCTTGGAATATCTCTGGTGGTGGCAGGATCATCCGCGGTAATACACAAAGTTTCCCCCTCCTGCATTTTTCGCACTTCTAAGCGTATCATCATTACCGGCTCTGGACAGCGCAAACCTAAGGCATCCAATTGGTGATCGGCGTCGGCATAAATACTCACATCAGACACGCACATCATCCTTGCATCGATCAGATGCCAAAGCGCGCTCTATATGCATCTATCGATTCGATCGCGCCTGCTGCATCCTGATGAGTACGCAAATATTCAACTAAATCATCAAGTGTTACGATCGAAAATACCTTGGTCGAAAAATCTCGCTCCACTTCCTGAACAGCAGACAACTCACCCTGACCGCGCTCTTGTCTGTCTAGGGCGATAAGCACACCGGCCAATTGTGCATCGTTTGCCTTAATTATATCCATAGACTCACGAATGGCTGTACCCGCAGTAATGACGTCATCGACGAGTAAAACCTGACCACTCAATGGACTTCCCACCAAGTTACCACCCTCGCCATGGGTTTTGGCTTCTTTGCGGTTAAAGCAATAGGGGACATCTTCACCAAAGCTATTTGCTAAGGCTATACCAGTGGCACACGCGATTGGAATACCTTTATAGGCAGGGCCAAAGAGTACTTCGTATTCGATGCCCTCAGCTTGAATGGCAGAGGCAAAAAATCGCCCTAGCTTAGCTAGATCGCCCCCACTGTTAAACAAGCCCGCATTAAAAAAATACGGACTTACTCGGCCTGATTTAAGGGTAAATTCGCCAAAACGCAGTACTTTTCGCCTGATAGCAAATTCTATAAACTCTCTTTTGTAGTCTTGCATAGTAGGCTCTCACTCAGTTTATTTAAGGTCTGTTACCCAAGTCACTCACTTAACTCAAGGCCGTACGTTGAATATCAAATAATTCATTGATGCCTGTTTTTGCAAGTCCAAGCATTTCATTCAGTTCTTCAAACGAAAATGCCTCCCCTTCCGCTGTCCCTTGTACTTCGATAAGCTTTCCGGTGTCGGTCATGATCACATTCATGTCGGTTTCGGCTTCTGAATCTTCTACATACTCCAAGTCTGCAATAGGTGTACCTTTAAAAATGCCTACCGAAATTGCAGCAATCATGCACTTAAGCGGATTATTCTTGATGATTCCCTTGGTTCGCATGTAAGTGAGTGCATCCACTAATGCTACACAGGCTCCGGTAATTGAGGCTGTGCGCGTGCCGCCGTCGGCTTGGATCACGTCACAATCCACCGTGATTGTGTTTTCACCTAGCATTTTTAAATCTACTGCTGCTCGCAAAGACCGTGCAATCAAACGCTGAATTTCAAGTGTTCTACCCCCTTGTTTACCTCTGGCTGATTCTCTATCAGAACGGGTGTGCGTAGCACGAGGCAACATACTATACTCAGCAGTTATCCATCCTTTTCCTTGCCCTTTCATAAAACGAGGCACGCCTTCATTGACACTGGCATTACACAATACCTTGGTATTGCCAAATTCAATCAGCACAGAACCTTCTGCGTGAATAATATAATTTCGGGTAATAGTGACGGGACGTATTTGGCTCGCAGTGCGGCTGCTTGGACGCATTAAATTGGCTCCTTAGTTAATTGCCGGCAATTATAGCTAATAGCCTCCAAGTTTAAAATGAGCAAAATCAACAAAGTTCAGGTAAAATGCACGTGTTACATAGTGCGCCTATTTTGCGCCTGTCTTTAACTTGTTTATTGGAACACCATTATGATTTGTAGTATGACCGGATTTGCTCGTAGAGAACTAAAAGCTGAGTGGGGAACCGCCATCTGGGAAGTTCGGTCAGTAAACCAACGTTATCTTGAAATGTTCTTTCGTTTACCTGAGCAATTTAGAGGCTTGGAGCCAATGCTACGCGAACGTTTTCGCAAGCAGTTGCAACGAGGCAAAGTAGAATGTTCGCTGCGATTTAGCGCAAATGAAGCCAATGCAAGTGGTATTACAGTAAACGAAGCGCTAGCCTCGCAAATTCTCGGCGCTGCTCAAGCAATGGTTAACAAAGGGGCAAATGGCACAATTAATCCAATGGATGTGTTGCGCTGGCCTGGCGTCACCTCTGCTGAAGAAGCAGACATAGACGCTATTCAACAAGAAATGATGAATTGTTTTAACGAGACTTTGGAAGATTTTGTTAAATCTCGCGCCAGTGAAGGCATAAATATGGCGACCCTCATCGAACAGCGTTTAAGCGCAATATTAAACGAAATAGATCAAGTTGACGCACAAATGCCAACCATACTCGAATGGCAAAAAGAACGCATTCTAAATAAGTTCAAAGATGCCAATATTGAACTAGAAGATGGGCGCGTCGAGCAAGAAATGGTATTACTTGCACAAAAATCGGATGTTGCAGAAGAACTCGACCGACTAAAATCTCATGTAAGCGAAACACGTAAAATACTGAAAAAAGGTGGAGCAGTGGGACGCAGACTTGATTTTATGATGCAAGAATTTAATCGCGAAGCCAACACGCTTGGCTCTAAGTCAATTAACGCCGACATCACACAATCAGCAGTAGAGTTAAAAGTGTTGATAGAGCAAATGCGCGAGCAAATTCAAAACATAGAATAGGTTCCTGGGTAGAAAGTTACCCGCCCAAGAATGTCTTAAAAGCCCTGTTATTTACTTGTAAATACTCTCCAGTTTTACGCATTGTAGGCTGCGCCGACATGACGGGTTTCAATCCACTGGTCGATAAATGCCCAGATCGTGCAGCTTTCTGAGGGTACAGGTAGCTAGTTGCCCCAGTTTGTAGATAGTGCCCCAAATAATAATGTTTTGTGGGGAGGATTAGCGTGTTGCTAAGTGCCGTGAATTAAAGCTTTGCCCAAAAACCCAAGGGATGTCGTACTACTTTGAAGTTTCCTACTCAATACTCAATTTTGGTGAATAGCATGCATTGAGTGTTGATATGTCGATCTAATCGGCAGGACTTGTTCAGATCTTGGCTCTCTTTACTTCGAGAGATTGGCAATTTATAGAAAAAGCACGGCACTTTCCTGTTTGCGCTGTTCCAATGTCTTCGCAATCGCAGACATTGTTGTTTTACTTATACCTTGTTGCATCGCAAGATAAGTAAATTGGCTGATGGCTTCTGCGACTTCTTCAATGACTTGCTTTGCATCATGCCAACTCCCATAGCCAGCACTGGTAGCTAGTTTTTGCATCACCTTAAGCGGTGGCGCTTTGCCAAAACCTCCGAACGCAGTGGCGTGTTCGTTGAATGGATGTGGGCTGTAGGTAACATCGTAAAAAGGGGCAAGATCCCATTGACCGTCATCCGTTTGCAAAAACGCCCAGTTTTTACTGTGGTCGTCTTGGTTAGACGACAGCAGGTTAAAAATGGCGCGGCGAAATTGCAATTGTCCAGCAGCTGGCGATTTACACAATTGACGGCTGGCTTTAATCAAATCAATGTAATCTAAACTTGGCGTTCGAAAGTCTGCATCCAGCAGCCCGCAAGCGCTGTGCATATGCAGGCGACCTGCACTGCGCTTTCTGCCTAAGTCGGCCTGTTCAGTGACATAATCAAAACGCTTAAGCGCCAACCAGGCAGACGCTCCGCTTGCAGGTGGTGCTTCAATGAGTTGCCATAGCGGTGGTTGACACTTAGCAAGTTCTGCCATTTGTAAATAAACCGCCTCGCACAAACCTTCTTCATGGCCAAGTGCGAGATTTTTAGAGGTAAACTTAACCAGCCAAGCCTCATCTCCAAGCTGAGCGAAGGTTCGACAATGCTGAGTTTCCCCAGGCGGCATATAAATTTGTGCCTTAGGTCTTGCCCCACCCGAACTACCTCCGGCAACTAATGCGGCCAACACCTGTTGCGTATGCCCATCTAACTCATCGTGATTATCATCCATATAATCTGACATCGAAGAATCGAACAGCGTTTGTGCTTCTAAGCCTAACGTCGCTAAATCAATATCCGCGTGCGTGGTGGCTGAAAACTCAGACACCGGAGAAAAAGACAATGCTCCCATGCCTTTATCACCGACAAAGGCCAGTCTATCCATCGCCGTTAATTGATTAGGTAGGATGCCCTTTTGCCGGAAAATACGATCTTGTAACAGCATGCCCCAGCCATCGGGCAAACAATCTCCAAATACGCCATGTACACCTTGGTGCGGCGCTTTAGGAGCGACTTGAACTTGCGCGTTTGCATGCAAGGTAAAAGGTGATAAGTTGCCAAGCTGCTGCAAATAGCTGTCTGCATACTGAAAAAAAACGCCTTGCCGATTCTGCGCCAAGACCCCTACAGCAACCTGCTCACCTGAGCTTAGCGTTCGAGTAACATTAAGCTTCTGAATGGGTTTAAAACTCATCTTTTAGCACCTCATCAATACTCGTAGGTATAGCAGCGCGTTCTTTGCTAGGTTGCGTGAGCTGATAAAGCCTATCTAGCGAATCAAGGGTCTGCCATAGCAACAGCAATTGGCGAAATGAAATTTGCCCAGTTAACTCAAATTTCTTAATGGTAGCCGCAGGTACACAGCTTCGCTCAGCGAGCGCCACTCGTGACAGCTTTGCCTGCTTCCGTAACTCACGTAAATAAGCCGCATAGGCTTGGCTTACATCGGTATCATCAAGTAAGGTAAAATTCATCCGCAAAGATCAAATGGATACAGTAATATCCATTATAGCGAAATAAAACAAAAAGTGGATATTATTGTATCCATTTTTAAATAAAGTGTTGAAAAAATTACTCGATAAAGCCCTTCAAAACTGCTATTTTTCAACCCTAGCAGCAGTGTAAAAACGACACTGTTTTTCCATTGCTAACCACTAAAATTTAGTAAAAAGCGATAGGCAAGTGGTGGGCAGTTTGGTGGGCAAACAGGCATTTTTGAACGGTTTCTTTTCGGTAAGTTGTTGAGTTTGCTAGAGGCTAGGCCGCTACTCAATGAACAGATCCTGAATATCGAATAACAAGTTTTCTAGTATTTTTTGGCCTTAAAATGGCAATTTACGTGCTTTTTTGAAGACTACTCAGCATTTACCGTATTTCGCGAGCACCCCAGTAAAATCCCGCGCAGTACCTATATAGCATTGGCCCTATTACTGCTATTAGGCAATCGAAAGATGGAACTGCTTTCAGCTAAGTGGGATCAAGTCGATCTTAAGCGGCAAACCTTTAAGTTATATGCAAACATCACTAAGACCGATGCGGCGTTAGTTAACCTGAAGGAAGAAGGCGATCATCACTTCACGTTACATGACTTTAGACGTACTTTTCGTACCTTACTTTCCAAGTTGAGTGTACGCCGTGATGTGGCCGAGAAATGTATGAACCATAGCCTAAAGGGAGTCGAAAAAACCGATGATTGCTATGGATTCTTCTCTTTTCTCCATCGTTAACACTGGATAACGCTCATTCTCGTGAAGTCGCCTATAACTAACCTGAAGGAAAAGCCCGAAAACTCTTAGCGGAGCATCTCGGCGTCTCTGAAAAGAATGTTTACTCTAAAGTCCGAGCTATTGGCAATGATCTGGCAGGAGCCATTTCGTTTAAGACAAGTAAACACGGATCAGACATTTCACCAGAGGCAAATGAGCCACAATTTAGAGTGATCGAACCGGACGAGCTAACCAAGCGACTTGCCTGCAAGGAAGATATTGGCTTGTTAACATGGGATGACAAACCACGTCTAAGTGTGGCGGGCGTACAAGACAAGCTCAACGTATTCATAAATGAACGAGGACAGATAGGTTTTGGCGATGGAGCTTTATGCTCAACACATATTCTCAAGTTTGAAAAACACAACTGCCCCAACCTCGTACTCAACGAATACTTCTGTATGAAACTGTCTAAGGCCGTAGGATTGCCTACCGCAGAAGTACAATTCACGCGATTCAAAGAATACCCAGCGCTAATTGTGGAGCGTTTTGATCGTAAGTATACACCTGAACAGTCCAAAGTTTTTCGTAGACAAGTGATTGATGGCTGCCGAGCACTTAATCTGCCACGTGACTATAAATACGAGCGAAACCTAGGTGATGGCAGAGATGTACAGCATATTCGAGATGGCGCAAGCTTACCACGACTCTTTGAACTAGCAAAAACGATGGCATCACCTGTTGAGAGCCTTCAATGGCTTATCAACTGGCAGCTATTTAATTTGATGATCGGCAACTATGACAGTCACGGCAAAAACGTTTCGCTGTTTTTTGATAAACGTAATAATCGATTCACGCCAGCCTATGACTTAGTGAATGTTGCCATGTTCCCGCAGTTTAAGCATGTACTTGCTATGGCAATGGGTGATGAGTTTGACCCCAAAAGCATTAACGCATATCAGATGGCTGATTTCGCAGAAACCTGCGGGGTGAATAAAAAGCTCTTGTCTCGCCTGTTAACCGATTTGGCGGATAAAGTCATCAACACGCTAACACAACAGCAGTTCATCGAGACAATCACTCAAGAGCCGCATTTTACCGAAGATGATCGAAATTACATGGTCGGGGTGAAAGAGCATGTATTGACCAGAACACAACACTTACGCTCACAAGCACCTGAAATACCAGACATCAAAAGCGAGTAAGGTTGAGTCTGGGCGGCGGGAAAGACTTTTTTCGCTAAATCAACACCCATGATATTTTGAAACATAGACAGCTCTCCTGTATTTTGAGTTATCCACCATACTAGATAACTCTTGAGTTAGGGAACCCAATTATCTTGTTATGTGCCACCTTTACACTTGAAAATGGCACCACATTTTTAAGCCTGATGCTTCTCAATTTTTTTGCCGATGCTCAGAATGAAATTCTGCATTTGTTTATCGAAGCCCAAGGCGTACCCAATAAATAAAAACAATATCCAACCAGTCGCAACGACCTTAAAAAACGTGATGTCTTCAGTTTTTGTTTGGAACATCAATGCGGCAATGGATAAGCCGATTAAGCCAACTATGAATCTCCATATACCAGTTGCGAATCTATCTCTTTTTTTCATATAAAACCTCCTGTTTTAAATTAAGCACATAACACCTCAATAACGAGTTAGCAGATTATGGCAGGACAGTTGCGAATGCAAGTGGCATGACATAGGCTGATAATCTCTGTTAATTGACTTGTTATGTGCTTTATACCATCATTAGGTATATTTTGGTACATACGGAGTCCCACATGCCTAAAAATACTAGTATTACTCTTGGCGAGCACTTTGATGGCTTTATAGCACAACAAATACATGAAGGTAGATATTCATCTGCTAGTGAGGTGGTGAGAGCCGGTTTAAGACTTCTTGAAGATAATGAGCAGAAAATTGCAATATTAAGACATTTATTAAAAGAAGGTGAAGATAGCGGCACTGCCGAGTATAGCTATGAAAGTCTAATGCAAGAACTAGATGATGAACTTAGGTAATGGGTAAGTTTTCTCTAACTCACAAAGCTAAGGCAGACCTAAAATCAATTGCAGCATATACACAGCGAAAATGGGGGCGTAAACAACGACTTGTTTACATCAAGCAATTTGATGACATGTTTCGTATACTAGCGAACACTCCTGATACAGGTCAACAATGTGATTTTATTAAAGCGAGATATCGCAGATTTCCCTGCATAAGTCACATCGTTTTTTACCGGCTAATTTCAGAAACTGAGATTGAAATAGTTCGGATTCTACATAAACGAATGGATGTTAAATCTAAGCTAGAGAGCACATAACGCTTTGCTAAGCGCATTAATTTGAGATGGCCAATTGTTGCGCCAGCATAAAATTGTGACAGCTCAAATTAATCCGCTTGAGCATCTTGTTTGTGCTTTTTACGCACTATACAAAGTCCAAATCCCGATACCAATGAAGCCAACACCAGCAATATAATGCAGATACTTTTCATTGATGTAGTCTGAGAGAAATGAACCCGCCAATACTCCAATAGCAGATGCCACTATTAATGCAGCACTTGCAGCCAAGAAAACCGTTATTTTGCTTACCTCTTTATCAGAAGCAAATAGCATTGTAGCGAGCTGAGTCTTGTCACCAAGTTCTGCTAAAAATACCGTAGCAAAAACCGTTATAAAGATTTTCCAGTCCATTAATCCCACTTAATCAAATTGGCACATAACATTTGTTGATATCTGGCGCGCATTCAAAAGTTAAGACAACAACAAACATAGATACGCGTCCAGATTATCACTCGCTTAAGCGGTAAAAATTGCTCTTTATTTTTATCCGCTTTAAGCTTTTGTTATTTGCTGCGTTTATCAACATTTATTCTCCGTTTAACAAAATATGCCAGCGCAATTAGAACAAGTCCGCCGAGGTAGAATATAACGTTGATGTTGAAACCTTCATCCGCCGCTACTACTTTATAGTAAACGTATTCATCAGAACTATTAGTAAACTGTTCCAAGCCTCCAACCGGTAAGAAATCTCTAACAAAGTAGAAATATCCCTCCAGAATAAGCGTGACCCCTGTAGCAACTAGTAGCTTTACTTTAAGCATTAAAAATCCAAATATCGAGCGGCATCGTGCGACGCGCAGCGGCGTCACAGCGAAGCGAGTCAAACACATTGTTAGCCATCACTTTGCTCGATCTTAAATATTGATGGGTTACCAAGGTCTAATCCATTTGATATGAATCTTGCCTCAACAGTCAAGTTTAGTGGTCTTTGCATACTTGGACGATGGTCGAGCCATGGAAAAACGAAATAATGCCCTTCTTCTTTGAGTATTCCCGTTAACGGAATATTGGGGAAAATCATGTCCGGCAAATCACCTTCAATGATATGAAAATAGACGCCAAATTCTGTTAGCTCATATGTTGATGACTCTGGAACCTGTACTTTAAAAGAAATAATACCTGCATCATCGCATGAGCTATTTCCTTTGTAGGAAGCTCGTGAAATCTGTATATCTGAAATGACTGGTCTTGGTACAGGCTCCCAATAATCTCCTTCTTGGTTTTCATTTAACTGTGCAGGTCCTGGGTGCTGTTCCCATCTTTCAAGGTTTGGTTTGAATAAATCCCCTGTCATAAATGAACACGCTAAAACATCTAGAGAGGTGAAGTAAATAAATAAAATTAGGGTTACATTTTTCATATATCTCTCCGTGATGGCTAACAACTGATTAAGTGGTAAAAATTTGCTCTATAATTTTTATCCGTCTTCAATCTATTGTTATGTTTTTTAAACTGAGTCATAATGTGTATAAACTTACCACTCTTTACACATTGGTGCAACATGAGAACTAACATTGTTATCGACGATAAATTAATGGCAGACGCGCTCAGTGCAACTGGTCTACAAACCAAAAAAGAAGCTGTAGAAGAAGGCCTGAAAGCATTAATCAGATTAAGAAAGCAAGCTAAGATTCGCTCTCTTAGAGGAAAGTTAGATTGGGAAGGCGATCTTGATGATTTGAGAACCAGTGAATGATATTGGTAGACACTAGTGTTTGGATTGATTACTTTAATGGTATTGAGACACAAGAAACTAATTTGTTAGATACAGCTTTGAGTAATGATAGTGTGGCCATTGGTGATTTAATCTTATTGGAGATACTTCAAGGGTTTCGTTCTGACAAAGACTATGCAACAGCTAAAGAACACCTACAAGTATTACCTCAGTTTAGTATGCTTTCACCAGAAATAGCGATAAATGCAGCTGAAAATTATCGTGTGTTAAGAAAGCGAGGCATAACTATAAGAAAAACCGCTGACGTTATAATTGCAACATTTTGCATAAAAAAAAGTATCCCACTGCTATTTGCTGACAAAGACTTTATACCCTTTACCAAACACTTGAAACTTCAATCATTATCAACCGAAACATAACTTTCCAATAAGCGGCAAATGCTCATTGGCGATAATCGCGAAGCCGCCAATGAGTATTTGTCCCAGCGAGCAGCGCGAGCGAGTTTGATTGGCTTGATACTCATTGAGCCTCCTCCTCAGATAAATTTGAGTTTATCCTGAGATGGCAACCAAACCAA